>NZ_JACJTH010000042.1:0-253233 GCF_014698595.1 Synechocystis sp. FACHB-908
AAGAAAGTGGTTTTAAAATAAAAAGAGTAGTGTCAGATAGCTTATATGGAGAAAGCCATAGCAATTTTATCAGTGCTGTAGAGGAATTAAAAATAGAATATGCAGTGGGAATCCGGAGTAATCATGGGGTCTGGCTTCCAAAGGAAGCTAAAGTAAGGGCAAATAAGTGGAGGAGGTTTGAACACATAAGATGGGATAGAAAACAGGAAGATAGGTATATCAGAGAAATAGTTTATGGCAAAAAAGCGCAATAAGATATTGGGAAATTAAAACAGAAACAGAAAAAGAGGAGGAAAAAGCAGGATGGTTTGTAATGACTCGAATACCAGATATTAAATATAAAGAAGTTGGCAGAATATATGGAGTAAGGTCATGGATAGAATATGGATTTAAGCAATGCAAAAGTGAATTAGGATGGGCAGATTTTAGGGTAACTCATTATGAGCAAATTCAAAAATGGTGGGAATTAGTGATGTGTGCATATTGTATGATTTGTTTTTATGATGAGAATTTTAATCCGACTCTAAATTCAACGTCAAAGTATCATCAAAAGCATGAAAAATGGGATAAAGAAAAATGGCTAAACAACCTACGATTAGTGATCTCTGTATTTAATGCAATAAATCTTATCAAAAAGTGGTTAAAAGTATTTCCATTTGCTCATGTTTTGGATGAATTAACTAAATTTTACAACAAGGTTGATAAGCTAGATCGATTAAAGTATTTGCTAAATTCATGGAATACATTCTATTCTTCTTCTGCCTAGATTGATGAAAGAGGGATATCTCCACGGCCGCCACCAAAAAGCAACTATGTACTACATCAGATGACTAGAAGCCCTATCAACCACTGCTGGATGAACATCCCGATGCGTTTCATATAATTAGCAAAAGAGAAACAGTAGGAATTGAGAGAAACAACTCAGATAATCGCCATTGGTTTGCTAGATTTCATCGCCGCACGAAAGTTGTATCCAGGTCAGCCCACATGGTTGATATCACCATGGCAATATTTGCCAAATTCAGGGTCAATGGTAACATAGAACTACTGCAGGACTGGCACCTCTCATTACTTTCTTGGAACTCTCCTGAATAAAAATCTAAGCCCTACGTCCAAATGCTTTCACCCTATTAGTTCTTTTGAAAACCGGCTCGGTGAACATGACTCTAGTTAATCCCACTGGCCAAATACAGTCACAAAAAAAGAGGAGATAAATCCAAGGTCAGAATTGTTCATTCCCTGGTTTACCCCCCTCTGTGACGATATTTGGAGATCGCCGTTGTTAATATTGCTGGTTTAAGACTTTGTCAGGTGATTAACCTTTAGCCAAAACCCCAGCGGCGGCGGCCACTCCAGATCCAGGGGTCACGCCCTCATAACCTAGTTCAATCAAAGTGGCTTCCAAGGCCCCGATGCAACTGAGGATATCCCGGTCACAAACAAAACCCAGGTGCCCAATGCGGAAGATTTTTCCTTTCAGGTGATCCTGCCCACCGGCCATGGCAATGTCGAATTTTTTGCGCATGGTACTGCGAATTTTTTCCGCTTCCACTCCCAGGGGCGCAACGGCGGTAATGGCATTACTTGCCGCATTATCGGGGGCAAATAGGGGTAAATTCAACGCTTTCATGGCCCCCCGGGTCGCATTGGTGTGGCGTTGATGGCGGGTAAAAATAGCATCTAGGCCTTCCGCTTTCATCATTTGCAGAGACGCTTGCAACCCATACATTAGGTTGATGGGGGGGGTGAAGGGGGAGCTATCTTCATCGGTGGATTTTTTATATTTTTTCAAATCCAGGTAGAAGCGAGGAATAGTGGCGGTTTCGTAGGCTTGCCAAGCTTTGGCACTTACGGAAACAAATCCCAATCCAGGGGGAATCATATAACCCTTTTGAGAACCGGATGCCACCACGTCCAGGCCCAAATCATCGATCGCCACGGGGGTAGCGCCCAAACTGGTTACGGCATCCACAATCATTAACGCCCCACCATGGGCCTTAGCGGCGGCATTGATGGCGGCCAAGTCATTCAAGACTCCGGTGGAAGTCTCGGAATGGGTGATGATCAGAGCTTTAATAGTTTTATCGCTGTCCGCTTCCAACAAGGTTTTGAAGTCATTGGGGTCCAACGCTTTGCCCCATTCGGCTTTAATTTCTTCTACTGCTAAACCGAAGGTTTTGGCCACCTTGACCCAACGATCGCCAAATTTACCGTTATTGCCCACCAATACCCGATCGCCAGGGCTGAGGAAGTTGATAATGCTCGCTTCCATAGCCCCCGTGCCACTGGTAGTCAGCATCAACACGTCGTTTTCAGTTTGATGTAACCATTTGAGGTTTGCCGTCAGCTCAGCGATGATTTTGCTAAAGTCACCACTGCGGTGGCCAATGGGATGTTTCGCCATGGCCAACAAAACTTTTTCTGGTACGGGAGTTGGCCCCGGAATCATCAACATTTGCTTATTATCCATCGCGGTCAATCCTCCCCTTCGCTAAACGCAGTCAGGTAATTTTCTAGGGTTAATTTGTCGGTAATTGTTATCAATGCCGGAGTTATTGGGCATGATAGTTAGGCTTCCCATATTACCAAAACATGGCGCTGGCAAAATCTGTGCTGTGGCCCCAGCTTGATTTCCTTGACTGCCATTGGCGTGGTTTTAAGAGGACTCTGGGGCGATCGCCTCCACCAGAATTACCTAGGTGCAAAAGCAGGACAGACCGTACAATGGGAAACGATTAATCAAATGCACGCATAACTTGAATGGCCGCCATCACCCTCACCCTCCTTCTCCCGGGTAAAAGCGTTGCTGTCCAGAGCTGGACCTTTGAATCGGAACAAACCATCCGTGTGGGTCGGGCGGCGGATAACGATGTTGTACTTTATAGTGCTGTAGTATCCCGGCATCATCTAGAACTCCGACGGGAAGAGGAAGCTTGGGTCGCCATTAACTTGGGAGCTAATGGCACCTATATGGAAGCGGAAATGGTGGAAAAGCTTGTCCTCAAGGATGGCATGGTTCTACGCTTAGCCAGTTCCGGCCCCAAAATACAGATTAGGCTTCAGTCTGAACTCAGTACCCTGGAACAGGAACTAGCTCAACAAGATAGTTCCCCTACTGGGCCAGGGGAAGAACAAAAATCCAGCCGTCTCCACCCTGGGGATTCCAAAGAGACCATCATCAACTAGTGGTCCGACTAAAGTAGTTGATGATCTTACCTCCGGATGTTGAATGACATCATATCTAGCCCTTATCCAGCCCTTGGCCTCCGGTGATCGCCCCTAGCCTTTGGGTTTGGTGTTCACACTCACCGGCCCATTGACCAAGGTTTGACAGGCGAGACGGAAATTGTCGGGCTTTTTGCGCAATACCCTATTTTCAAAGTCGGTTTTCGGGGAAAGATTTTCCATACCCGCTGTGATTTCCACGATGCAAGTGCCACATTGGCCGTAGCCTCCGCAGTTCATCAGTTTTCCTTTCAAGGTATAAATATCAACGCCATTCTGCAGGGCCTTTTCCCGTAGGTTGGCACCCTGGGCCACAACAATATCCTTCTGCTCTTTAACAAAGGTAATGGTCACTGCAATTTCCTCCTGTCCTCAGGGGACAAACTATATTAAGAAAGTTTACGGGATTATGTTGCCCGGGGAGAATTTGTCCGTGGGGGGTTTACCGACCGATCGCCGGTGAGAAGTACCAGGATAGCTTTATAAAGTTTTGTTACAATGGCAGAAGAAATTCTCAGAAACCCAGCCATGACAGCCCTGACCCTCGAACAAATTGCCAGCCAACTCGACAGCCCCAATTCCCGCGATCGCCTGATTGCCCTAGCTTCCCTGAGACCCTATTCCAGTGAGGAGGCGGTGCCCCTGATTAAAAAAGTTTTAGATGACGATACTTTACAGGTGCGTTCCATGGCGGTGTTTGCCCTGGGCATTAAGCAAACCGAGGAATGCTATCCCATTCTGGTTAAGCTGTTGGAAACCGATGGAGACTATGGCATCCGGGCCGATGCCGCGGGGGCCCTGGGTTATCTAGAAGACGAACGGGCTTTCCATCCCCTCTGCCGGGCTTTTTACGAAGATACGGAATGGCTGGTGCGGTTCAGTGCGGCGGTGGCCCTGGGCAATTTAAAAGATATTCGGGCTCAAACGGTCTTGCTGGAAGCACTGAAAAGTGACGAAGCAGTGGTACAACAAGCGGCGATCGCGGCCCTGGGGGAAATTGGTGCCGTGGATGCAGTAGATGCGATTTTGGCCTTTGCATCCCATGAGGACTGGTTAATTCGCCAAAGATTAGTGGAGGCCCTGGGAAATTTGCCCTGCGACCAGAGTCGTTCTGCTTTGACTTTCATGGTCAAGGATGAGCACCCCCAGGTGTCCCAGGCGGCCCAGTTGTCCTTGCAAAAATTAGACCTGCTTAGCTAGGTTTTCTGTTTCTTTTCCCCTTGTCTAATCAAAATCTGCAACCGGAGAAAAACAATTTCCCCCAGTTCTCTTCTGTGATTATTCCGGCTGGAGAAGCTTGGAAATTTCCCTTTGGGATGGGTATTCTTGGCGGTATTGCACAGCGGCATGGCGAGCATCGGTGATGAGCCAGTCCAACGCCGCTGCCTGCACATCGATCGCCGCTCCGGTTTTATCTACACAGTAACGACCAAACACCAACTTATCCACTAAGCGAGCCCCGGGACCTAAACGGGAATACTCAAAAATTACACTGTTGTCCACCACCGCTCCCTGACAGATCAGGCAACTGGGGCCAATCATGGAAGGGCCGATGATTTTTACCCCGTCCTCAATGCGGGTCATGCCGCCAATGTAAACTGGACCCTCAATTTCAATGTTGTCCCAGTTAGCGGCTACGTTGATGCCTGTATAAACCCCCGGTCTAACTTCAATGCCGGGAATTTGCACATTTTTAATTTCCCGGGAAAGCACTCCCCGGATGGCCTGCCAATAGTCGGGCACTTTGCCAATGTCTACCCACTCAAAGTCCATATTGACTGCATAAAAGGGTAGGCCGCTATCCACCAGCTTGGGAAATAGATCCCCTCCCAGGTCGTATTCCTGGCCAGAGGGAATGTAGTCGATTACTTCCGGCTCAAAAATATAAATGCCCGTGTTAATTTCTGTGCTCAGGGCTTCTTCCACCGCTGGCTTTTCCTGGAAAGTTAAAATTTTGCCGTTGTCGTCCGTGACCACTACCCCATAGCTAGATACCAATTCCTGGGGCACTGTCTTGGTGATAATGGTGGCGATCGCCCCTTTTTCTCGGTGGAGCTTAACCGCAGTGGTTAAGTCTAAATCAATTAGCGCATCACCGCAAAGCACCACAAAGGTGTCGTCAAAAAAGGGGTTAAACTCCTGAATTTTCTTCAGCCCCCCGGCTGATCCCAAGGCCTTGCCCACCAGGTCACCATCAACAATATTGCCTTCAAAAGAATAGGCTATTTGTACGCCAAACCTTTGGCCATCCCGAAAATAACTTTCTATCTCCTCCGCTAGATGGCTCACATTGACCATGATCTGGTCAAAACCATGTTGGCGCAACAACTCCAGCAAAAACTCCATCACGGGCTTTTGCAAAATCGGGATCATCGGCTTAGGAATGGTGTGGGTGATTGGTCTGACCCGAGTGCCCTTGCCGGCGGCCAAAATCATGGCTTTCATCAACAATTTTCCTCAAACTCAATCACACAAGTTGGCATAACTCACCCGCCAGTCTATCAAGATTCTTCTCACTACTCCAATAAGCATAGCTGAAAGCTTGGAGGAGTAACTAACCCCATGGTGACCGCTGGCGGGAAAGCAGAATCTATCTCCATCATCTTTGCCCTAATCAGTGCCCAAATGGCGACTTTCCATGGCTAGGGGCAAAAAAATGGGTAGCTCCCAGGGGGCTTCCGCCACCGGAATGTTAGCGTTCTCAAAGGCTTGTACCGTTTGCTCAACGCTGGTTAGAAGGGGACGTTTATGGGACAGTTGGTTGGCCACAATGGTGAGGGAATCGCCAAAGTGTCGTTTGATTTTTGCGCCCCGTCCTGCCAAATAGGCCACCACTGGTTTTTCAATGGCCGAGGCCACATAATCCGCCGCCCGCATTTCCCCGTTACTGTTGGGTTGCCCCAGCAATAAAATAGTTGCCGTTTGTTCGTCTTCTTCTAGCACCTGGAGCCATTGCTCAAAGTTGGAACCATTGAGGCCGTCGGTGCCTAGACTGATCACCATGGATTGTCCCAAGCCAGCGGCGCTTAAGGTTTGGGCTATGTCGTCGGTGAGGCGATCGCAGTGGCTAATAATGCCGATGGGCCCGGGTAGATAGCAATTGGGGTCGAGGGTGCCGACGGAAAACTGTTGGGGGATCATAATGCCTTGACTACCGGAACCAAGGATCAGGGTGTGGGTAGCTTGGGCTTCCCGCAGGAGAGTAATCATATCCAGGGGGGGGACTCCAGCGGACACAATTACTAGTTGACGAATGCCTGCGGCGATCGCCTCTAGGGCCGCATCCAAAACTCGGTAGGGGGGATTGAGAATTAAGCTAATGTCCACGGGGCCGACGGTTTTAACGGCTAAATCCACCAAATCAAATACCGGCAAATCCCCAATTAGTTCTCCCCCATGGCCTGGACTTACCCCCGCCACCAGCTTGGTCCCACAGCTCCGCATCTGTTCCAGGTAGGTTAAACCGAGGGGATGATGTACTCCTTGTAGTAATACTTTGCTCTCTTTATGCCATTTCATGGGGGGATTATTAAAGGAAAACTGTGGCTTGATGCCCTACTCCGCAGCTATCGGGGTCAACCAGTCCAAGCTTCACTGTATCGTCAACCAGAGCAAAATGTCCCTTAAGGTTTAGTTAACCTTTGTCCCGATTGTCTGTCCCAAAGGGGGACTTGGGCCAGTTGGGTCAGATTGGCGGCATCACAACAAAAGGCGGCGATTTGCAGTTCCCTTAGCCGTGCCTGGTAATGGTCATAAACCCTTTGGGCGTTGATTTTCGCTTCTGCTAATACCGGTGCCGCACTACCCACCAGGGTGGCCCCCAGGGCGATCGCCTTGGCCCCGTCAATGCCGGAACGAATGCCGCCGCTGGCGAAAACCAGGATCTGCTCAGTATTTTGCACTACCTGTTGCAAACTCCAGGCTGTGGGTAATCCCCAATCGGCAAAGTTATGGGCCACTTCCTTCGCTTGGCGATCGGTTTGTCGATGGGCTTCCACTTCACTCCAACTGGTGCCCCCAGCTCCAGCCACATCGATCGCCCCGACCCCACATTCCTGCAATCTTTTGGCCACCGGACCGCTAATGCCATTGCCCACTTCTTTGACAATTACCGGCACTTCCAAAGCCTCTACTAAAGCTTCTAACTTAGACCAGAGTCCCGACCACAGGCGATCGCCATCGGGTTGCACCGCTTCCTGGAGGGGATTGAGATGCAAAATCAGCGCATCGGCTTCAATCATATCCACCGCCCGCTGGGCTTGCTCCAAACCGTAACCGTAATTTAATTGCACTAATCCCAGGTTGGCAAAAAGTAAAATATCTGGGGCGACGGAGCGGACTTGATAGGTGAAGGCTAAATCAGGATTTTCAATGGCGGCCCGTTGGGAACCCAAACCCATGGCGATGCCCAAAGCCTGGGCCACCTCGGCTAAAAATAGATTAATTTGCTTGGCCTCTGGCGTGCCGCCGGTCATACTGCTGATCAACCAAGGGTAAGTCAAGGATTTACCCCAGAGGGTCAGTCCCAAATCCACTGCATCCAGATCCACCGCAGGAAGAGCGCAGTGTTCCAGCATCAATCTTTCAAAGCCGGTGGAAATGCCTTTGCCCACCACATCTTCTTCTAGGACAATGCGGATATGATCGGACTTACGGTGGGGGGTGCTATCCATCAGTGAATTACATTACAAATACCGGCAAGCAATTTTGCCATCAACTGGAGGGAGTGGAGCAATAACTTAAAAATAACCCAGGATTAAGGTGGGGGCATATTGTGGTGGTGCTGCTAGGAAAAACCAAAAAACATTAGGGATTTCGATTTCAGTACTATTGCCCTTGGAGTCTTAAATGGAGTCTGATTCCCAGCCCTGGATAGTAATGGTGGTGCCTTCCCCGGGGACACTGGCGATCGCCAATTTTCCACCGTAGAGTTCCGTCAGTCGTTGAGCTAAGGTCAACCCCAGCCCAGAACCCTGTTGCTCAAATTCGTGACGCCGGAACTGTACATGGGCACCGATGGAATTTAATTCTTCTTTGGCCATGCCCCTACCATGGTCTCGGATGGTCAAGTGACAGGTGCCATTTTTAGCCACGGCTTCCAGTTGCACCAGGGTACCAGGTAGTGAAAACTTAAAAGCATTGTCCAGCAATTCTTGAACAATTTTCTGAAAATCTGGCTCCGCCACCTGGACCCGCTGGGGCACAATCATCATTTCCACATCCTGACGGCGGGGTTGATTCTGTCCCAAATTCTCCAACACCAGAGCCAAGCTCAATGGCAGTTCGGTGTATTGACTCAACCGGGATTGCCACACCTCCAGGCGGGTGGGGCTGGCCAAGAGTAGGTCCAAATCTGCCATCAACAAAAAATTCTCCACCAAACGATGGAGTCTCTCCCCAGAGGTTTTGATGTCATGCAACGATTCCATCACTTCATTGTGGGAGAGGGAATCATAGAAATTAATCAGCAACTGGGACGTCCCCAAAATCCCGTTTAGGGGGGTCAATAATTCATGGGGCAGGGAACGGGTAACTTGTTGGCGCAGATTATCCAGGCGGCTTTCCACCATGGCCTGGCGCTGATAATGGCGGTCCAAACGGGTGGTGATGGCATGGAGCAGTTCATCGATGGTGAAGGGTTTGGTTAAATAATCATCTGCCCCCAATTCCATGCCCTGGCGGAATGCGTGGTGGTCTGCCTTTGCTGTTAAAAGAATAAAAGGAATAACCGCCAAGTTGGGGTCCTGGCGTAGGGACATCAATACTTCAAATCCCGTCACCCTGGGCATCATCACATCACAGAGAATTAAGTCCGGCAGATGTTGCTTCGCCAAAGCCAGACCAGTTTCACCATCGGGGGCAGAAATAACTTCGTAGTCTTCCAGGGAGAGAATGTCCTCTATATTCTGCCTAACCTCTAGTTGGTCTTCAATTATCAAAATTTTGGGCATGGGTTGCGCTTAAAAAATGATGTTGTAGATAATTCTGACCTTTCTCCATTATTTTCCTACCTCATGTCTCTTTGCTCACCATGATTTTTTTGTTAGGGGAGTTTTCTGGGCGGCAGAATATCAGGCGATCGCCAAACTCAGTTGTGCCCTCAAGTGAGCAGCAGTAATGAAGTCAAATTCCATACTAGGCGGCGGTAAAAAGGACTTGAATCAAGTTTTTGGGAGTAGGGGAGCAACTTTAAGAAGAGATTACGGAAAATTTAAGGAAAATAAGATTTAAAGAAAATCTAGAAACCCCAGGAAATTTTAAGATTATTCATAACTGTCGATTGTGCTTCTATTATCTATCCATATGATCCAGAAAGGGGAATTGGGTCAAGCTCTTTTCCCTAGAACCACTCCCAGGAGCAGGGATATGTAAAGAATTGTTTTGGGAAAGTCGGGGGGAGGGGGAGGACGCAGAATAAAGCTGGTAGAATTTGGCGTTAAGTGGGCTGGGTTGTTGCCTGGGGCTTCCTCGGGACACCAGCAAACGGGATAGTTTTTTACAAATCGCAATTATCTAAGGAATTAAATCATGGCCTTAAATCGTGGTGACAAAGTTAGAATCAAACGCACTGAGTCCTACTGGTACGGTGATGTTGGCACGGTTGCTAGTGTGGAGAAAAGCGGCATTCTCTATCCGGTGATTGTGCGCTTCGACCGGGTGAACTACAACGGTTTCAGCGGTAGTGCTTCCGGGGTAAACACCAACAACTTTGCCGAAAATGAATTGGAATTGGTGCAAGCGGCGGCAAAATAGTCTTGACTGTGGACTAAATTTGCATTGTTGAACTGTGCCAGAACTACCAGAAGTTGAAACAGTATGCCGGGGGCTCAATCGTTTGACCCTGGAGCAGACCATCGGGGGAGGGGAAGTGTTGCTTGATCGCAGTCTTGCCTACCCCGTTTCTGTTGAGGATTTTCAGAAGCAAATTACCGGTTGTCGTTTGGTGGGCTGGCAACGGCGGGGAAAGTATTTGCTGGGGGAACTTAGAAGCAATCAAGCCCCAGGGCCGGCGGGATGGTTGGGATGCCATTTACGTATGACAGGGCAGTTACTCTGGACAGAACGGGATCAGCAGAGACCACGACACACTAGGGTGGTGCTCCACTTTGAGGGCGGGTGGGAGTTACGTTTTGTGGATACCCGCACCTTTGGCAAAGTCTGGCTCCTACCAGGCGATCGCCCTTGGGCTGAAGTAATGACGGGGCTGGGACAGTTGGGGCCAGAACCCTTTGGGGCGGATTTTACGGCGGAATATCTCTACGAAAAGCTGAAATCCAGTCGCCGCCCTTTAAAAAATGCCCTGCTGGATCAACGGTTGGTGGCAGGCTTGGGTAATATTTATGCCGATGAAGTCTTATTTTTTTGCGGCTTCCATCCCACCATGGCGAGTAATCAGGTGAGTTTGCAGGACTGTGAACTGATACATCAACAAATTCAAGCCACTTTAACAGCGGCCATTGAGGCTGGAGGCACTAGTTTCAGCGATTATCGCCAGGTGACTGGTATCAATGGTAATTATGGCGGTATGGCCCAGGTCTATGGTCGGGAAGGAGAACCCTGTCGTCATTGTGGTACAGTGATCGCCAAAATTAAATTGGGAGGGCGATCGGCCCACTTTTGTCCCCAGTGTCAGCCAAAATTAGAGCGGTGAATATAGACGCATATAGGTCAAATAAATTATTGATGAATCCGATGGGCCAGCCTCGACAAAACCATTTAGCTGACTTTAAAGTGGGTGTGGATAACGTTATTTTTTCCGTCGATACCCACTTACATCGTTTATTGGTCTTACTAGTTAAACGAGAAGATCAGCCCTATCAAAATTATTGGAGTTTTCCCGGCACCTTAGTGAGAATGGGGGAAACCCTAGAGGGGGCCGCCCACCGGATTTTATCAGAAAAGATTGCCGTCAAAAATCTTTATTTAGAACAATTATATACATTTGGTAACCCTGGTCGAGACCCCAGGGAAGCACCGGATCAGTATGGGGTCAGGTATCTATCCGTCAGCTATTTCGCCCTCATCCGCTACGAAGATGCCCAGTTAATGAGCAAAAATCTGAGTCAGGTCAGTTGGCATAATGTGGCGGCCATTCCGACCTTAGCTTTTGACCACAATCAAATCCTTGACTATGGCTATCAGCGGCTCCGTAATAAATTGGAATACAGCCCCATTGCCTTTGAAGTGTTGCCAGAATTGTTTACTTTAAATGATTTATTTCAACTCTACACCACGGTTTTAGGGGAAGATTTTGCCGATTATTCTAATTTTCGCTCCCGCTTATTAAAATTAGGTTTTCTCAAGGACACCGGCCAAAAAATCAGCAAAGGAGTAGGTCGTCCCGCTAGTCTTTTTCGTTTTGATGCCCGGGCCTTTGCGCCACTCCGGGATAAACCCCTAGTGTTTGTCTGAATTGGCTCCGGTGGATTAAAGTAATAATTACCATAATACCCCTCTGACTATGTTTACCATTGCCCTTGCCCAGCTTAATCCCACCATTGGGGCGATCGCCGAGAATGCCGAAAAAATTGTCACGGCAGCCCTGCAAGCCCAGGCAAGGGGAGCTGATTTACTATTAACGCCGGAATTAGCCCTCTGTGGTTATCCCCCCAAGGATTTGTTACTTAATCCAAGTTTTGTCGAACAACTGGAAGAAGAGTTACAATGGCTGGCGGAAAAAATGCCTCCTTCTATAGCAATTTTAGTGGGCACTGTTACTCCCCACCACCAGGCAGAACGCCAAGGACAAAAAAAACTTTGGAATAGTGCAGTATTAATTGAACAAGGACAGATAAAGCAGTGGTTTCATAAATGTCTCCTACCCACCTATGACGTATTTGATGAAGACCGTTATTTTGCCTCGGCTGCCAAGAGTGAATATTTTATCTATAAAAACGTCAAAATTGGTGTGACTATTTGTGAAGATTTGTGGAATGACGAGGCTTTTTGGGGACAAAAATTTTATCAAGTTAACCCCCTCATGGATTTGATTGATCAGGGCGTGAATTTAGTTGTTAACCTATCAGCTTCTCCCTACAGTTGTGGCAAGCATTACCTGCGAGAATCCTTGATTAGCCACAGTGCCAAGAGATTTAATGTGCCTTTGATTTATGTTAACCAAGTGGGGGGCAATGATGATCTCATTTTTGATGGGGGTAGTTTTGCTGTCAATAGCCAAGGCAAAATTATTGGGCGATCACCGTTATTTCAAGAAGACTTAGCCCTGTTAAGTTATGACTTAAGTAGTGGGGAGTTAACTGGGCAAAAGTTAGCTAGTTTACCTATGGTGGATACCGAAGAATTGTGGCAAGCTCTGGTGTTGGGGGTGGGAGACTACCTCCACAAATGCGGTTTTAGTAAGGCAATTTTAGGTCTGAGCGGCGGCATTGACTCTTCCCTAGTGGCGGCCATTGCTGTGGAAGCTTTGGGCAAAGAAAATGTGCTGGGAATTTTGATGCCTTCTCCCTACAGTTCTGACCATTCTATTCAGGATGCCTTGGCCTTGGCAAAGAATTTAGGTATGAATACCCAAACTATTCCCATTGGGCCGATTATGGCCACCTATGACCAGGCCCTAGTACCCCTTTTTCAAGATGCCCCCTTTGGCCTTGCCGAAGAAAATCTCCAGTCCCGCATCCGGGGCAACCTCCTGATGGCGATCGCCAATAAATTTGGCCATCTACTCCTCAGCACTGGCAATAAATCGGAATTAGCGGTGGGTTACTGCACCCTCTACGGGGACATGAACGGTGGCCTAGCGGCGATCGCCGACGTCCCCAAAACCCAAGTATTTGAACTATGCCGCTGGCTCAACCGGGAACAAACCATCATTCCCCCCAGCGTTCTGACTAAACCGCCCAGCGCCGAACTCAAACCAGGGCAAGTAGACACCGACTCCCTTCCCCCCTACGATGTCTTGGACGGCATTCTTGGGAGATTAGTCGAAAAACATCAGTCTCCCCAGGAAATCATCAACGCAGGCTTTGAGCGGGAAGTCGTACTAAAAATTTGCCAACTAGTGCAAAAGTCAGAGTTCAAACGTCGTCAGGCCGCCCCGGGACTGAAAGTCACAGATCGAGCCTTTGGCAGTGGTTGGCGCATGCCCATTGCCCAAGCTTTCCATCCCCAAGGCAGTTAATTTCAGCGGCAAAGCTATATTTCAGGGGCTAACTAGTCCGGGAGGATCATTGAATTTTTTCCCTGGACTAGGTTAGGATTTATTAATGTAAAAAAAATATAAGCACAGTCAAATTGTCTCCAAACTTGGCATCTAAGCTTAGCGTTTGCTTAGAATAACTTAATTGCGTTTATTTAAAAATCAATAATTTCTCTTTTTTGGAACGAACAAATGTCATGAATTCCTCGCTTTACCATGGTGAAAAAATCCGCCATTGGTTTCCTAACTCCTCCCTAGATTTTGTTTCCTCACTACATGCAATGTTGGACAATTTGTCAAAATGGTTTCGTAATTTACCTATCCCAAATTTTAGTAACAATTCCTTGTTTCTCCGTGGAGTTAGTAAAGTTCCCAACTCTCCCCAATTTAATGACCCAATTCAAAACCTGGCCTGGGAAATGGCCCATTGCCTGGAGCAAAAAAAATTTCACCTCCATTACCAACCCCAGATTGATATCAAAACAGGAGCTTTATTGGGGGTCGAAACCCTCATTCGTTGGCACCACCCCCGCCTAGGCTTTATCTCCCCTGCCGAGTTTATTCCCATTGCCGAACAAACCGGATTAATTGTCCCCATGGGCTACTGGGTACTACAACAAAGCTGCCTTCAATACCAACGCTGGCTTTCCCAAGGCATTCCTCCTTTCAAGTTATCGGTCAATTTATCCCTACGTCAATTACAGGAAGCGAACTTAGTAAGCGAGATAGAAAGTATTGTTGCTCAGACTCAAATAAGTTACCAGCAAATTACCCTGGAAGTGACAGAAAGTCTTATGCTCTATGAACCAGGGGAAACCATTAATCGCCTCAATCAACTAAATGAAATGGGCATACAAATCGCCATTGATGATTTTGGTGTCGGCTATTCTTCCCTCTCCTATCTCAAGGATTTACCTCTCCAGACTTTAAAAATTGATAAGTCGTTCTTAGATGACCTTTTGACTAGGGAAAAAAATCAGGTAATTCTCCAAAGCATTATCGAACTAGGTCATCGTCTAGATCTAAAAATTGTTGCCGAAGGCGTGGAGAGTGTAGAACAATTAGCCATGCTCAAATCCATGGATTGCGACTATGGCCAAGGCTACCTTTTCAGTCGCCCTCTAACTGATCAAGATACTACTGCTTTTTTTCGCACATCATCCTTTCTGGAAACTCGCTGCCTAGCTACAGTTTAAAGAATCCGTTTTTGATTTGTTGTTAGTATGTTTTTAATATTTAAATACTCCATAAACTCCACTTTTGATTCCAGGTCAATGCCGTCTCTAAGGCCGGGGAAATTAGTCAAAATAGTCTAAATCTTCAAAATCCAGCAATACACAATACCATTAAATAATCAGCCAATTGCTCCGCTAATTAACTAAATCCAACCTTCTAAATTTCCATCCACTGTTCAAGCACCATAATGAGCAATTCAGTTTTGTCCACTTCTTCCCCAGGTAATATCCAAACTCGGCAGGCGATTCCGGCCCAACTCCTCTATTCCCTCGTCAACCAAAAAGCCAGCGGCAAACTTGTGGTACAAAACCCCTTTGACGAATTTGTTTATTGGCAAGTTTATTTGGGGGATGGTCGTATTCACTTGGCCAACAGCGCCAATGGTTGTTCCGAAAGACTTAATTATCTGATTGGTAGCACCCTTCGTCAGAAGGGCATTGAACTGCCATCAAGAATTGCTGACGATTATATTTTTCTTTCCGGGCTCTGGAAAAGGGATGTTTTTTCCTTTCAGCAAACCCGCTCGATTCTGACCCAAGCTAGCCAAGAAGCCTTAGTTCAGGTACTTTCCTTACCTAAAACATCCTATCGTTTTAATCAAGAAAAAGAACTGAGCGAACTATTTTTGAATTTAGAGTTAGAAAAAACTATTACCCCCATCAAACATAAAATTCGCTATTGGTGGGAATTGAGGTCCTATATTAACTCGCCTTTCCAGCGACCCCTAGTGGAAAACTGGCTTAGTCTGCGCCAAAATTTGGTGAAAAATAACCTCCATGGCCAACATTGGCTAAAACGCTTCCACACTTGCTTGGAAAATCTAAATTGCTTATATGAAATTGCCGGGCATTTGGAAATCAGTACTTTGGAGTTGGCATTAATGCTACAGCCCATGGTCAAGACTGGCGAAATCAAGATGCTGCCTTATCAAGAAATTCAAACGGATGACCGCCCTTTGGTGGCTTATGTTGACCATAGGGAAGTCCAGCAGCGCATGATGACCTATTCTTTGGAAAAAGAAGGCTATCGAGCCTTAGTACTGGATGATCCCTTTCGGGCTTTAACGGTGTTGTTGAATTCTCCCCCCAATCTGATTATCATAAATACTGACTTGCCGGACATGAACGGTTATCAACTCTGTTCGTTTTGCCGTAAGTCCAATCAACTTAAAGATGTGCCGATCCTACTATTGGGGAAAGGTGACAATTTGATCAGCGGTATTCGTATCAAACTTTGTCAAGCTTCTGGGTACTTAAGTGAGCCTTTTGTTCCAGAAGAATTACTCGATCGGGTGGCAAAACTCCTTCCCACCAATAAAACCAACTCCTGACGGCTTTTCTGCGTGATGAAAAGACAGTTTCAAAGGAGCGATTTCTGTTCCCAGGTACTGTTTTCCTTGATTCTAATCCAGATAGCAACCCACCATATTATTAATCCTAAAATTACAAAGTAGCTAAAAGCTACGCACAAAAATGAGTTTGTACCGTTTGATTTACAGCAGTCAGGGCATTCCCAATTTACAACCCCAGGATTTAAAAGATATCTTAGAATCTTCCCAAAGAAATAATCCGGCCAATGGCATTACCGGACTGCTCTGCTACAGCAAGCCGGCTTTTCTGCAGGTATTGGAAGGAGAGTGTGAACAGGTTAATGAAACCTACCACCGGATTGTGCAAGATGAACGCCACCACAGCCCCCAGATCATTGAGTGTATGCCGATCAGAAGAAGAAACTTCGAGGTTTGGTCTATGCAAGCGATCACGGTGAATGATTTGTCAACGGAACAGGTTAAGACTTTGGTATTGAAATATTCCGGCTTCACCACCCTACGGCCCAGTGCCATGGACCCGGAACAATGCCTAAACTTTTTGCTAGACATTGCCAAGATTTACGAGTTGTCCGATAACTTTTTCCTCGACCTCTAACTGCGTAAACTAACGGCAAATTGTTTGGTCAAAGCTTCACGAATTTGATTATGTAGGGGTTCCACATCGGCATCGGTGAGGGTTCGATCGCCGACCCGGTAGGCCAAACTAAAGGCGAGACTCCGTTGTCCGGCGGGGACGGATTGCCCCCGGTATTCATCAAATAGTTCCACCTGCTCGAGTAAATCGCCGCCCGCTTTAACCATGGCTTGGGTCAGTTCCGCCACGGTTAGTTCCAGGGGAGCATAGAGGGCTAAATCCCTGGCCACCGCTGGGTAAGGGGAATAAGGACGGAAATCGGGAGTACCCAGAATTTGGGTTTCCATGGCTTGGTATAGGGGGGTTAGGGTGATTTCAAAGGCGTAAACCTCATCAATCAGACCTTTTTCCCGGCGTAATTGGGGATGGAGTTGCCCAAAGCGTCCTAACACTGTTCCGTTACAGCTCAACAGGGCGGTGCGACCGGGATGGAGGCGGGGATCTTGGTGATCGCCGCTGTAGGTGACGGTTGCCCCCAAACGCTGAAAGATGGCCTCTAATAAACCTTTGGCATCGTACCAGCTCATGGGTTGGGGTTTACCACCCTGGGGCCAGGTGCCTTCGGTAATCTGGGATCCGCCGCAAATGCCCGCCAGGTGGTCCGCCTCACCGATGTCTCCTTCGTTCTGCCAAAAGACCCGACCCACTTCAAAGGCATTCAAAGCCCCATTATTTTGGGCCTGGTTGTTGGCAAAGGCGGTAATCAAACCATCGAGTAAATTGGTGCGGAGAGCGGAATATTCCGCAAAGAGGGGGTTAGCCAGCATCACTTCAGACCCGTGGGGTTTCACTAAGGAGTAATGAACTACCTCGGTTAAACCTACTCCTCGACAGGCTTCCCGTAGGGCTAACTCAGCTTGATAGGAGGGGGATAAACCACCGGCAATGGTATTGGAGGGTAACTGCTCACAGAAGTGGTCATAGCCGTACAGTCGGGCTACTTCCTCAATTAGGTCAATTTCCCGTTCAATATCCCGTTGACGGTAGGAGGGTACTGTCACAGCCCACACCGGAGTGTCACTGTCTGATTGTCGGGTTAATCCACAACCCAGATCGGTCAAAATTCTTTCCACATCTTCAGCGGTAATATTACCGATGCCGGTGGGGGTGTTTACTTTACCCAGCAATTGTTGCAAGCGTTCCAAACGCAGATTAATTATCGCTTCCCCTCGGTCTTGCCGCTGATCGGCTTTACCTTGGCGGACTACGGTGCCCCCGGCCAATTCCGTCATTAGGGCGATCGCCCGGTGCAAAGCGACTTCCAATTCACACCGGTTCACGCCCCGTTCATAGCGGGTGGAAGATTCACTGCGGAGATTAATGGCCTTACTGGATTTGCGGATGGTGACCCCATCAAATAGGGCGGTTTCCAGCACAATATTTTGGGTATTTTCATCCACCTCTGTAGCGGCTCCCCCCATCACCCCGGCGATCGCCACTGGTTGGTCGTTGGCAGTAACCAATAAATTTTGGGGTTGCAAAGTCCGTTCCTGGTCATCCAGGGTAATTAACTTTTCCCCTTCCTCAGCAAAGCGTACCCCCAGGGCAAACCCTTCTGGGCCAACTAGGGTTTGCAATTTATCCTGGTCAAAGCTGTGCAAGGGCTGACCCCATTCCAACAGCACGTAATTGGTCACGTCCACCACGTTGTTGATGGGCCTAGTTCCCGCCGCTAACAGTCTTTGTTGTAACCAATCCGGGGAAGGACCCACTTTGACTCCCCGTATTACTGTGCCCACATAGGTAGGACAAGCCTGGGGTTCCGTCACACTGATGGGCAAATCCTGGTCGGATACCGATACCGCTTTTATCTCCGGTAGGCTCAGCTTACCTCCAGTGAGGGCGGCCACTTCCCTGGCTACCCCCACCATACTGAGGGCATCGGCCCGGTTGGCGGTGGGGCTAATTTCTAGAATGACATCGTCTAAACCGAGTAGGGGCCCCACAGGACTACCCGAGGGCAAGTCCAAGTCTGGAAAAATATGAATACCTTCAGACTCCTTACTCAGACCCAATTCCGCTAGGGAACAAATCATGCCGGAAGATTTTACCCCCCTTAACTTGGCGGGTTTAATTTTTAGATCTACTTTGGGTAAGTAACTGCCCAGGGTGGCCACCGGTACCAAAATATCTGCCCTGACATTGGCAGCACCACAGACGATGGTAGAAGGCTCCTCTGTCCCAATATCCACCACGCAAACGCTTAATTTATCGGCATTGGGGTGTTTTTCCCGGGAAATTACTCGCCCCAGCACCACCCCCGCTGCCCAGCTCCGACGGTCTTCAATTTCTTCCACTTCCAAACCGGCGATCGTTAGCAATTCCCCAAGCTCTTCTGGAGACAAATTAAGTTCAACCAGGGATTGCAGCCAGTTGACAGAGATGCGCATGGGTTTCCTTTTCTACTGATTTGTATTAATGCTTGCTTAGTTTGCGATGGCGTCAGCGGCATCTATTGTATCGCTGAAGGCATTACCCCAGGCCACTCCGGGTCATGTTTACAACTTTCGGAACAAATTTATAGCTCTGGAAGCTCAATGAACCAAAGTTTCCCACTAACTAGCCTAAAATAGAGTGGCCTTCCCCATCCCATCAACCCTCGGAAAATTTAACGAATTTAATACAGCATAGGTTAATAGGTTAGTCTTACATCACACCATCTGGTGAACCGGAATGAGTTTTTGCGTTAATCCCAATTGTCCCCATCCGAAAAACCCCAATAATGTGCAGGTATGCCAGGCCTGTGGGAATAGTCTGCGCCTCAACGGCCGTTACCAAACCTTGGGTTTATTAGGAAAAGGGGGATTTGGGGCCACCTTTGCCGCAGCGGACGTGGCACTGCCGGGGACTCCCATTTGTGTGGTGAAGCAGTTACGGCCCCAAACCGATGATCCCAATGTGTTCCGTATGGCCAAGGAACTGTTTGAGCGGGAAGCCCAGACCCTGGGTCGGGTGGGCAATCATCCCCAAGTGCCCCGTTTACTGGATTATTTTGAGGACGATCACCAGTTTTATTTAGTGCAAGAGTATGTTAAGGGGCATAATTTGCACCAAGAAGTGAAAAAAAATGGCACTTTTACCGAGGGGAGTGTCAAGCAATTTTTAACAGAAATATTACCTATCCTTGACTATATCCATTCCCAAAAGGTTATTCATCGGGATATTAAGCCTGCCAACCTCATTAGGCGGCAAACAGACCAGAAATTAGTGCTGATCGATTTTGGCGCAGTGAAAAATCAAATTGATTCGGTCCTCTCTTCCAACACCTCTGCCCAAACGGCCTTAACGGCCTTTGCGGTGGGCACCGCCGGCTTTGCTCCCCCGGAACAGATGGCCATGCGGCCAGTTTACGCCAGTGATATTTATGCCACCGGGGTAACTTGTTTGTATTTACTAACTGGTAAGACCCCCAAGGAGATTGATTGCAATAGCCAAACCGGGGAGATGGACTGGGAAAAACATGTGACAGTTTCCAGCAAATTTGCTGAAGTGATCCGCAAAATGTTGGAACTTTCTGTGCGCCACCGTTACAAGAGTGCCCAACAGGTGCTGGATGCCCTGGAGATGCCCACCTATGAGGATGGCATGATGCAGGGCATGGTTTCTACCCCCTTTACTACCCTAACAGGAGCTGGGGACGAGCCGGCCACGGGTATCCGCATGGGGAATAGTTCTTCTCCAGACTATGGCGACCCATCCACCCGATTTAACACCAATGTCCAGCCCAGGGACCCTAGTTCCACTAGCCTGAATACTGGCATTAAAACCCGCACAGCTAAACCGAGGCAAAGTCCCAGGGATAGGGCTACCAGCAATATTGAGTCTCCGACCACCAGGGTACGTCCTGCCTCCAATATGGCGGATGGAGGCTCTGTTGGGGCAGGGGGGATTGACTACAACATGGTTAACCCAAAACCCTTTTCCCGTCGGGAAGAAGAAAAGCAGGCGATCGCCAACCAACCGGAGACTAAACGTTGGAATGGCAAAACTTTTTTGGCGGAGTATGCCCAGGGTAAAAGGGATTTTGCCGATCAGAATTTAGTGGGCATAGTGTTAGCTAAGGCGTTTGTGCCGGGGATTAATTGTTATCAGGCTAATCTGACCAATGCTAATTTTGAGCAAGCGGAGCTCACTAGGGCAGACTTTGGCAAGGCCCGCTTGAAAAATGTCATCTTCAAAGGGGCTAATTTGAGCGATGCCTACTTTGGCTATGCTGACCTGCGGGGGGCAGATCTACGGGGAGCAAATCTCAACGGTGTTAATTTTAAATACGCCAATCTCCAGGGGGCCAATTTCTCCGGGGCGGATTTGGGTTCAGCCAAAGTATCCCCAGAGCAGTTGAAGCTTGCTAAAACCAATTGGCGCACGGTTATGCCCGGTTCTGGTCGGCGGAGATAGGCTTAGGTCCAAAATCTCCACTGTTTCTGACCAAACCAAGCATTAGGGTAAAAACTCCCATTTCCCCTTGGGGCCAGAGCGTCACTAGCAGTGTCAGTAACCCTAATTAACTAATCCGGAGCGGATGGCCCTCACCGCCGCCTGGGTGCGGTCATTGGCGCAGAGCTTGTTGAGGATATTCCGTACATGGGTCTTAACTGTGCCCACGGTGATATAGAGTTTTTCCGCAATGTCGGCATTACTACAACCGTCCACAATCAACTGCAGAACCTCCAGCTCCCGTTCCGTCAACCCATAGGACAAAGAGGTGCGGCTGGGGGAAGATGGTTCCGATGGCTCCGCCCCTGGGGCATGGGCCAAAACTATTCTGGCGATCGCCGGATCAATCCAGGCAAAACCACCATGGGTGGCTTGAATCGCTTCAATTAACAATTCAGTGCGGCTATCTTTCATGCAATAGGCATCGGCTCCAGCACTGAAGGCGGCCAATACTGTTTCTTCTTGGTCATTGAGGGTCAAAATCACTACCCGACATTGGCAATTGAGCGGGCCTTTTTTCAACTGTTGGGTGACATCAATGCCGTTCATGTCGGGCAGGCCAATATCGATGATTACCACATCGGGCCGTGTTTGTTGCATCATCACCAATCCCAACCGGCCATTGGCGGCTTCCCCCACCCACTCAAAACTGGGTTCCATGGTCAAAGCATCCTGCAAACCTTGGCGAATCAAATCTTCATCTTCAATTAAGGCAATGCGAATTTTCTCCATGGTCAGGACATTGGCAATGGTATGGGATAATTTTTCGTCACAGTAAGCAGGGTCTAGGCAAGGGCAGGTCCTTACCCAATATTAGGCACCATATCACTGGATCAACCAGTATTACGCATTCCGGCCGCAATACCGTTAATGGTTAACAGAGCTCCCCGCAGTAGTTCTTCTTTGGAATAACGACGGTAACGCACGCCGCTGGTCTCCGCTTCCTGGGTTACTTGGCGTAAACGTTTCAGCAGGGAAATCTGCAGTAGCCCCAGGGGAACAATAGTACGATTTCGTAGGAGTACCGACCGTTGCAAAGAGCGATCGCCGTCCAGGAGGTGGGGATGGGCCGTAATTTCCATGGCAAAGTCCCTGGTTAATTGATACTCTTGCTTGATCTGCTGAAAAAGGCGATCGAATCGTTCCCGGTCTTCTGGCTTAGATAGCTCTTGCACATAGTGGGAAGCGATGGTGAGGTCCACCTTGGAAAGGGTCATTTCCACCTTCGAGATCACCATGTTGAAGAAAGGCCATTTGAAATAGAAGTAACGCAACAACTTCATATTTTTGACCGGGTCTTGGTCCACAAAGGATTTCAACGCCGTGCCCACCCCATACCAAGCCGGCAGCAGGAAACGGGTTTGGGTCCAACTGAACACCCAGGGAATGGCCCGCAAACTGCTGAGATCCGCTTTACCCCCCTTACGTCGGGCAGGGCGGGAACTAATCTGTAACTCGCTAATTTCAGGAATGGGGGTAACCGTCAGGAAGAAATCTAAAAAGTCCGGTTCTTCGTAAATCAAACTCCGGTAGGCTCGACGGGCAGTGCAGGCCAACTCCTCCATAATCCGGTTCCAGGGCTCAATGAAATCAAAACTACTTTTAAGTAAACTAGCTTGGATGACCGCCGTGGTTAAAGTTTCCAGGTTGTAGAGGGCCAACTCTGGCAGGGAATATTTAGAAGCTAACACTTCCCCTTGTTCGGTAATTTTGATCCGACCGTCCACGGTGCCTGCGGGCTGGGCCAAAATGGCTTTATAGGCCGGGCCGCCCCCCCGGCCAACAGATCCTCCTCGACCGTGGAACAGCCGGAGAATTACCCGATGGCTTTGGGCCACTGCCTGCAGTGATTTTTGGGCCTTATGAATTTCCCAGTTACTGCTCAAAAAGCCGGAGTCTTTATTGCTGTCGGAATAGCCCACCATAATTTCCTGGAGATTGCCGGGATTTAGTAGGGCTGTGGTGGTGGGAATTTGGTAATAATCCGGTGGCTGATTTTGCAACTCTTTTAAGGAATGGTAACTGCCCGCCAATGTAGCCCGGTAAAAAGGCAAGCTGAAAAGAGAATCCATAATCCCCGGAGCGTTTTTGAGATCTTCTACTGTTTCAAACAGGGGCACAATGCGGAGGGAATTGGAGGCGGTGGCCGGGTCATACAATCCGGCTTCCTTGGCTAACAGCAATACTTCCAACACATCACTGGCATCGTTGGTCATGCTGATGATGTAGGTTTGGCAAATATCCACCCCAAATTCCATTTGTAGATGGCGCAGGGTGCGGAGGGTTTCAATGGTTTCCCTAGTCCGCTCCGAAAAGGGCATTTCCTGGGGAATTAAAGGACGGCGGGTTTGCAGTTCTACCCCTAACCAGGCTAATTTATCTTCTTCGGCCATTTCTTCGTAGGGAGTGGTGAGTACCCCCATATACTCAGCAATTTCGGCGATCGCCTCGGCGTGGCGGGAAGATTCCTGGCGAAAATCCAACTGGGCTAGGTTAAAGCCATAGACTTCCAACTGGGTAATCAAATTTTCCAACTCCAGGCAGGTTAAACCAGTTTCGGTCAGATTACGCTGAATGAGTCTTAATTCCTCTAATAATTCTTCCCCAGTGCGATAGTGATTTTCGGCCGGCATGGTGATCATCGTTTGCCGTTCTTCTGGGTTGGCTAGACGATTATTACGCCGCAGGGTGTTTTCCAGCCGTTTGGTAACGTAGGCCAGCTTCATCCGATAGGGTTCCTGGCGATAGCGGAGAGAAAGTTCTTCGTAAATTTCCGGTAATTGAATGCGGTCCCGTTCCAAAGAGTCCAACAATTCCTGGGAGACTTTGCACCAATGGAGGGAAGGGCTAAGAATGGCCACCAGTTCCCCCAAACTAAACAAATATTTCCCCAGCACTAAACCCCGCTGGTAACAGGCCGTCTGCCAGGTCACTTCTGGGGTTACCGAAGGGTTGCCGTCCCGATCGCCACCGACCCAGGAGCCAAAATAACAAAAATTAGCCCGGGGGGCCCGCAGATGGGGAAAGGTTTCTTTAATAGCTTGTCCTAACCGTTTGGACAATTCCGGTACAGCGTCGAACAGTACTTCATCAAAATAATGGAGGGAATAGTCCACTTCGTCCAACACAGTGGGTTTGAACTGATGAAGTTCGTCGGTACGCCACCAAAAGCGAATTTCCTCCGTTAATTGGGCGATCGCCGTTTTTGCATCCCAGGTGTTGAGCCAGTCCCGACCGGTCACAGAACCCTGGAGTTGATCTAGTTTACGAAGAATGCGGTCCACCCTTCTTTGTTTGCGCCGGATGGTGTGACGGACAATTTCCGTGGGGTGAGCGGTGATCACCAGGCGAATGTCCAGATGATCCAATAAATTTTGGATATGTTGGGGGGGCACATTGAGGCGTTTTAGCTCCCTCATTAACCAATGGAACGTACCTACAGAAGCTTGCAATTCATTCTGGTCAATGCCCACTGGCAATGGTTCCGTTGACGCGCCTAATCGGGATGGGGGGACCATTTCTTCCTCATTGCCCGCCTGCTCATAGAAGTTGGTTTCCTGGGAAGCTTCCCAACGATTCCGTTGTTGCTCGTTTTGTTCGTAGTGCTGTTCAACGATGTTGATCAACTGGAAATATAGGGCAAAGGCCCGAGCCGCCCGGATGGCATCATTGAGTTCTAAATGCTCAATGCGCTGGGTAATACCCATGATGACTTCTTCGGAAATTTCGCTGGTGATCGCCTCATGGGTACCCTGAAGCCTTAATTCCGTCAGCAAATCCACCAATTCCTGGCCACATTCGCTTTGGAGCACCCTTTCCCACAATTCCTCCACCATCTTTAACCGCTGGTAAAGCACCGACTCTTCTTCAGAGTTGGAACCATTGCCATTACCAGACCAGTTAGTGGAAAGACCGAATGCAGGAACTGCCAAGTTCATGGGAACCTCTAGGACAAGATGGTGACGCTAACAACATCCAGAATGCGTTGCTACTGTACAAGATACTACGGGATTATCCCTACCTCACTCCGCATCCCAGGCTACAGCCAGCGATTTGTCGATGCCCCTCCCAGATTAGGGCAGAAAAAAACCCCTGGAGCAGGGGGAGGAAGAAGACAATGGACTAGGACACTAAAAGCCAAAATCACCGCAACCATAGATGAACAAAAACTAAATAGTGGCGTTTAGTAAGCTAAAGTTTCCAGGGTTTGACGAAGGTAGTGGCGCACTTGGGCGTCCAGCAGGGGAGGGGCCACAGTTTCTGTTTTGGACACCACAGCCTCGCCGTTATCATCCTGCCAGCATTTGAAACCGGAGCTATCGGCTATCGCCAATTTGAGACTGTTCCAGATGGCGGAATCAGAGTTAGAAGCAGATGCAAGGGTAGCAGTAGTCATATTTTTATATCTCGCAGTGGTGGTCAGGAAGCAACGAACGGGGTCCGACGTGACTTTGAGGTAACAGCTAAATACAGCCATTTTGTCGGCCTTAGCTCAACTACCTTCAGGTTAACCCAACTCCGGCGAGCTGGACTGTCAACTTAAGCACAATTGTAAAGAAAATTCAACAAACTTGCCATCACCGGGAATCAATGGACTGGGTTAGGATTGGGGAGAAGGGGAGCATTTCCCCCCTGGTTGCTAATTTTCCGGCTTTAACCGCAAGCCCAAGCTATTTCCTATGTCCCCTGTTTATCTCTGGATTGTAGCAGGCACCATACTCTGCCTTGTGGAAGTTATCTTCCCAGTGGATTTTGTGGCCGTTGTGATGGGATTAAGCGCTGTGGCTACCGCTGGAGTGGCCCTATTGGTCCCCGGCAGTTTTGCGCTCCAGTCCCTTTTTTGGTTGGGGTTATCGGTGTTGTCGATTATTTTACTGCGGCGTTTTCTGCCCCGGCCCAGCCGCAAAAGCATTCTCCAGGATGCAGTGGAAGGGCAATGTCTAACAGCTATTTTGCCCGGGGAAACCGGTCGGGTGCTCTATGAGGGCAACTCCTGGCGAGCGGAATGTCAGGATCCCGATGTGGCGATCGCCGTCAATGAAAAGGTTTATGTGGTGGGGCGCAGTGGCAATACGTTATTGGTTTATCCGGCCAATGCTCTCCAAGGGCGATCGGACATCCAACACCCCAATTTCTGATAAGAAGAGTGATGCGAATTTTGGTAACAAACCCAGCCCCCATGACCTGTTTACCCCCGTGGATAATTATTGATCCTTGGCTCCAGCAATGGTTGGCGGAGGATATTGGCCGGGGAGATTGGTCTACCCAGGGTCTCGGTTTACAGCATCGAGGCCAGGCCCGCTGGGTAGCAAAGGAAAATGGTGTGATAGCTGGATTACCCATGGCCGCCCGTATTTTTCAGCTTTTGGATCCCTCCATGGAATTCCAAGTCTTGGCTGGGGAAGGGCAAGCGGTGACTGCGAGCACGGTGGTGGCCACCATGGCAGGGAATTTAGGCAGTTTACTGACTGGGGAAAGGGTAGCTCTTAATTTGGTGATGGGTTTAAGCGGCATTGCCACCATGACCAGACAATACGTCCAGGCGATCGCCGACTATCCCACCCGCTTTGTCGATACGAGAAAAACCACCCCAGGGCTGCGGGTGTTGGAAAAATATGCCAGTCGTTTGGGGGGAGCCATGAACCATCGCCTTGGCCTGGATGATGCGGTAATGGTCAAGGATAATCATATTCAAGCGGCGGGAAGTATTACAAAAGCAGTGCAAACCCTACGGCAAAATTTGCCCTATCCCTTGGCCATTGAAGTGGAAACCAGCAATTTGGAGGAAGTACAGGAGGCGATCGCCACCCAGGTGGAAATTATTATGCTGGATAATATGGGCACCGACACCATGGCCACTGCCGTCAAATTAATCCGCCAAGCTAATCCCCTGATCCGCATTGAAGCTTCCGGCAACGTTACCCTGGCCAATCTAACGGCGATCGCCAGCACCGGGGTGGACTTTATCTCCAGCAGTGCCCCCATCACCCGTTCTCCCTGGTTAGACTTAAGTATGCAAATTGTACGAAATTGAACAAATCTGGCTAAATTTATGCCCAACCTCGGAAACTTAAACCGAAGTCGAGCCATCTTCAATAGGCAGTGACGGCTTGCCCCCGGTCCATGGCCATTGTCCTCTGCTTCCCCCCAGCCCTAAGTTTTTATGAATAACTCTGATTTCCTGTCTTTTTTCCCCGAGTCTGAAAACAATGGCCCAGCGGACGTCAACGCTGAAGAATTGGCCCTATTGTTCAATGGATTGAATGAAGAAGTACAGGAACAGGTAAATTCCTCTGAAAATGAGGATTTCGGTGCCATGTTGGACGGCATCGAAATGTTAGAAGAAATGCTGGTGGAAACGGAGCTAGCAGGGGAAGCGGCTCTGCAGGAAATGACCCCCTTGGAACAGGAAACGTCCGTCATGTTTGAAGGGAATGATTTGCAGTATGAAGAAGTGGATGAAGATAATTTTGCTCCTAGTGTGCTAATTCCGCCCTTTCTCCGGGCCCATGAAGCCTTACAGGAACAGGTTGTTAGCCTAGGACAACGTTTAGCTTCTACGGAACAGGAACTCCTGGGGCACCAGCGTCGGGCTTCCAGTGCTGAGAATTTAATTCAAGACCAGGCGATCGCCCTCACCCAAGCCCAGGAACAATTGGCCCATACGGTGGCGGAATTGCAGGTTTACCAAGAAGCGTGTAAACAACAACAGTTACAGGTGGAAACCCTGACGGAACAGCTCGCCGCCAGCCAGGATTTGATCATTGCCCAACAAAATCAGTTGCACAGTGGAGAGCATGGCAATAGCAATGAGGTAAAAATTCAAGAACTTCGCACTGAGATCAATAGTTTGAAGACGGAAAATGAACAACTAAAAGGACAGATCACTTGCCACAACTCAGAGGTGGCCCGCTTTGAACAACAACTTGCTGAACTGACTGCCCGCTTACAACGACAACAGCGCTACGCCTTGCAATATAAATCTGCCTTGGAACAATACCTGGCCCAACCTGACCTTCTTCCCCTGGAAGCCATTGGTGAGGTGGTGGCTAACGTAACAACCCAGTCTAAGGAAGTGAAACCCTGGGCCAGTGTGGGGGATGTGTTGGCTTCATTTACCAGGGGCAGTTCTGAGTCGGCCAGTGCTCCGGTGGCGGATCTCACACCAGGCTTGGTAAACTTTTCCCCTTCCCCAGATAAAGAATCGGCTGGCCAGCCATCGGCAAGTAAGAAGGAGCAAAAAGAGCAAAGGAATCAGACAGAAGAAGTTCCTTTCTCCCCTCCCGTGGAGCCGGCTAAACCCGTTGACCCTATCCCCGCCATTGACCAACTGAGTTTTGCGGTTAAGGAGCCAAAACCTTCCCGTCGCTCCATTGATTTGCCAGGCTTTTTACCCCGCTCTACGCCAATGGAGTAATCTTCAACGGTAATGTTGAACAAAGACGGTAGAGATTGATTTTCTTACTGTTACTTGGGGGCAGTTTATTTTTCTTAGATATTCATGAGTAATCTTTCGATCGCCGATGGGATTCGTCTCGGCATTGCAGTAGGGGTGGCCAAGACCGTTACGGCCGTGGTTAAAGCTCTGCGGTTGGGGTCTGCCAGTGTGTTACCGGGGGAAATTGCCCGTCGTCTGCACCCGAAAATGTTGGGACTGTTGGCCCAGCAGGTGTCCCAGGGGGTAATTTTAGTAGTGGGAACCAATGGCAAAACCACCACCTCGTTGCTGTTACGAAAAATTTTGGTGGATCAGGGCTATCGAGTCACCCATAATGCCACCGGCGCTAATTTAATCAATGGTTTAATCACCGCTTTACTGGCCGATGCCAATTTATTTGGGCGTTTATCCACCGATTTCGCCATCTTAGAAGTGGATGAAAATGTACTTCCTTTGGTGTTAAAAGATTGTCAACCCAGGGCAATTTTGGCTTTGAATCTTTTCCGGGATCAATTAGACCGTTACGGCGAAGTGGATAGCATCAGTCAGCGCTGGCAAAAGGCGATCGCCCCTTTACCAGAAAACACCATTGTTGCGGTCAATGCCGACGACCCCACCCTCTCCCATCTGGGGCAAAAGTTAGCCCAACGGGTTTGTTACTTTGGCCTGAGCGAGCCGGATTTATACCTGGAAGAAATTCCCCATGCAGTGGATTCCATCTACTGTCCCCAGTGCGGCACTTCCCTGGATTATCGGGGAGTGTACCTTTCCCATTTGGGGGATTATCAGTGTCCCAGCTGTGGATTCCAAAAAAGTCAGCCCGCTTTCCACAGCAGTAAGTGGCCCCAAATTCTCATCGGCGTTTACAACAAATACAACACCCTCGCCGCTGGTTTGGTAGCCCAACAATTGGGGGTGAACACAGAAAATATTTTCAACAATATCCGCAGTTTTAAAGCGGCCTTTGGGCGGGCGGAGGAATTGAACGTAGAGGGCAAACATGTCCGCATTTTGTTGTCTAAAAATCCAGTGGGTTTAAATGAAACCATCCGGGCTGTTAATGACCTCAAACTTCAGGGCCAGTGCTCCACCACTCTATTAGTGCTCAATGACCGCATTGCCGATGGCACCGATGTTTCTTGGATTTGGGATGTGGATACAGAACCCCTAGTGGCTTCCGGGGGCACTTTTGTTGTCAGTGGCGATCGCCTTTATGACATGGCACTGCGTTTGCAATATAGTCAGGAAAATTTAATTCAACCTAGCCAAGGGGAGGAACCGTGGGATGGCCACACATCAAGGCTAATTTTGGAAGAAAATCTTGAAAAAGCGGTGCAAATTGCTTTGGAGCTAACCCCAGCAGAGGAAACTCTCCATATTATTCCCACCTATACCGCCATGTTGGAAGTGCGGGGCATCCTCACTGGCCGAAAAATTCTCTAGGACTTGTTGGAGTCCCCCTGGCCTCCCAATGATGGGGGGGATTTCTTCAGCCTTCCCGCCATGCCAGCATGAGTAACGCATTGACAATACCTGCAGCCACGGGAGAACCACCTTTGTTACCCTCAACCCTTATTTGCGGGCAAGGTAGTAAGGACAAGGCTTTTTTCGCTTCTAAAACCCCAATGAAACCTACCGGAACACCAATAACTAGGGCCGGTTTTGCTTTACCTGCGGCGATCGCCTGACAGAGGGTTAACAAGGCGGTGGGGGCATTGCCGATGACATAGATAGCTTCGGGAAATTGGGCAATACAGCGGTCCATGCCGGTTTCGGTGCGGGTTTTGCCTGGGTCAGCGATGGTAGCAAAATCGATCGCCGTTTGGATTGGATTGTTAAAAGTGCGCTGGACTAAACCTTGGATGCCCTGTTTGACCATATTCACATCCACCACAATGGTTTGACCGTGGCGCAAACTTTCTATTCCCCTGGCGATCGCCTGATGTTCCGGCAGATCTGGATCAAACTCAGCCTGGGGTAAATCCGGAGCAAAACGGAGTAAATGCAAAAAATCAAAATCCGCTGTGCTGTGGATCACCCGGCGGGCAATGGCATACTCCTGGGAAGATAAATTATGGGGCCCCACAGAACGGTCAATGTGGGCAAAACTTTCTAGCAAAATCGGATGTTCTAGGGGAATCATTGGCGATTAGATTCCGGTAAAATCCGACCAATGGTACTGTTTTCTGGACGAAAAGTTTCTTGGGCCACCCGTTGAATATCCTCCGGTGTCACTGCGGCGATCGCCTCTAAGCGGGCAAACAAATTACGCCAATCCCCGGTGCGGACGTTATATTTCACCAACAGTTGGGCCATGCCCATATTGGAATTGAGGGATTGCAAAGCGGAAGTTTGCAGTAAATTTTGGGCCCGCTCCAATTCCTCCGGGGTAACGGGTTCCATTTTTAGCCGTTCAATTTCCCCGTGTAACGCCTCGCTAAGGTCGTCCAAACTGCGACCGGGGGCACTCTGGGCATAGAACATTAACAAATTGGGAAATTTATCCGCCGGAAAACCGTTAAAGCCCTGGGCCATCAATGCCAACTGTTTTTCTTCCACTAGGGATTGATAAAGGCGGGAAGTGCGGCCACTGCTCAAAATAGTCGTCATCACATCAAACACCGCACTGTCGGGATCATCAAAAGCGGGGCTATGGTAACCCTCGAAGTACCAGGGTTGGGAAGGCAAGGTCAGATTAATTTCCTTCTGCTGCGTCTGGGGAGGCTCCACCACCGTTACCTGGGGCGTAGGGGGACGCTGGGGGAAACGACCAAAATATTTCTGCGCCAAACTTTTTACCTGGTCAACCTTCACGTCTCCCACCACGGCAATGGTCATGTTACCGGGGATGTAATATTTCTCGTAAAAATCCGTCACGTCCTGGCGGGAAAGATTGCGGATATCTTCGTCATAGCCAATCACCGGGCGGCGGTAGGGATGTTTGGTAAAAGCCGTATCTAAAAATTCCTCCACCATTTGCCCCACTGGGTTATTTTCGGTCCGCATGCGCCGCTCTTCCAGAATCACCTCCTGCTCTTGGTAAAATTCCCGAAATACCGGCTCCAAAAAGCGCTCCGACTCTAGAGACATCCACAGTTCCAGCTTGTTAGAAGGCAAACTGTAAAAGTAAAAAGTAGCATCGGCACTGGTGGCCGCATTTAAACCCACGCCCCCGGCCATCTGGATAATCTGACCAAATTCGTTCTGCTTGATTAAATCCTGGGCCTGCTGTTGGATTTGCTTAAATTGCTCCTGTAACTTTTGTTCCCCCGTCTTATCTCCTTTAGCCCTGGCAGTGGTGATTTGGGCAAACACTTGGTCTAACTGATCCAACAACTGTTGTTCCTGGGTAAAATCCTTAGTGCCAATGCGTTCCGTTCCCTTAAACGCCATGTGTTCCAAAAAGTGGGCCACCCCAGTTTTTCCCACTGGTTCGTCCACGCCCCCCACGTCAAAATAGGTGTAAAAAGACACCACTGGAGCCTCATTATTTTCCATCACAATAAATTTCAAGCCATTATCCAGTTGAAATTCCGTTATCCTCTGGATCGCCCGGTTGAGGTAGGGAGTCAGGGTTTGGCTATTGCGGTTATTGGTCGGGGCCAAGTCAGCGGCGATCGCCGGATGGGACCAAAGCCCGGGTCCATGGAGAACCAATATTAGGGCAGTGACCAATAGACAACGGGATAGAGAACGGAACACAAGCAGAGGCATGGGGAAAATGAATAACCAACGCAAACTATTTATAGCAACTACTTTAGATGATCTGGGCTGACAACCTTGGCGCTTGCCGGGAGGGATCAATCAACATTAAAATTTGTAACAGTGCCGATTTAGCGGGCCAGTCAAAGTCAAATCAAAGGGTAAAGCCGAAATGCGTGTTGCAATTGTGGGAGCAGGATTGGCGGGAATGGCCACCGCAGTGGAATTGGTAGATGCGGGGCACGAAGTTGAACTGTACGAAGCCCGTAGTTTCATCGGCGGTAAAGTGGGCAGTTGGGTGGACGGCGACGGTAATCACATTGAAATGGGTCTGCACGTTTTCTTTGGCTGTTACTACAACCTTTTTAACCTGATGGAAAAGGTGGGGGCCAAGCAAAATCTACGGCTCAAGGAACATACCCACACCTTTGTTAACCAAGGGGGCCGCATTGGTGAACTGGACTTTCGTTTCCTCACCGGTGCTCCCTTTAACGGTCTGAAAGCATTTTTCACCACGTCCCAACTGGATACCAAAGATAAAATTGCCAACTCCATCGCCCTGGCCACCAGTCCCATTGTGCGGGGTTTAGTGGACTTTGACGGAGCCATGAAAACCATCCGGGATTTGGACAGAATTAGTTTTGCGGAATGGTTCCTCAGCAAAGGTGGCAACGAAGGTAGTTTGAAAAAAATGTGGGACCCGATCGCCTACGCGTTGGGTTTTATCGATACGGAAAATATTTCTGCCCGCTGTATGCTGACCATTTTCCAACTGTTTGCCGCCCGCACAGAAGCATCAGTGTTGCGGATGTTGGAAGGTTCCCCCCAGGAATATTTACACAAACCCATTCAGGAATATTTGGAACAACGGGGCACCAAGTTTTACACCAGGCACAAAGTTAAGGAAATCAAGACCAAAGTTACGGACGGGGAAACCAGGGTAACAGGATTAATTATCAATGACGGCGTGGAAACCAAAACCGTAACCGCCGATGCTTATGTAGCCGCCTGTGACGTGCCGGGTATTAAAAATCTGTTGCCGGAAAATTGGCGCACCCAATGGGATTTTTTCAACAAAATTTACTATTTAGACACTGTCCCCGTGGCCACGGTGCAACTGCGCTTTGACGGTTGGGTTACGGAAATGAACGATCCCGCTAAACGCAAACAGTTGGAACAAGCCTTTGGCTTAGATAATTTGCTCTACACCAGCGACGCAGAGTTTTCCTGTTTTGCCGACCTCGCCCTCACTAGCCCCGCCGACTATTACCGCCCAGGGGAAGGTTCCCTATTACAACTGGTATTGACCCCCGGTGACCCTTTTATGAAAGAATCCAACGAGGCGATCGCCTATCGGGTACTCAAACAAGTCAAAGCCCTTTTCCCCTCAGCGGCGGATTTGAATATGACTTGGTACAGCGTAATTAAACTAGCCCAATCTTTGTACCGGGAAGCACCGGGCATGGACCTGTTCCGCCCCAGCCAAGCAACCCCCATAGCCAACTTCTTTTTAGCCGGTAGCTACACCCAACAGGATTACATCGATAGTATGGAGGGGGCCACCCTGTCCGGTCGTCAAGCGGCCCAGGCGATTTTGGCCAACCAAGCCCGTTTGCAAACTGCAGTCCTGGCATCTCAGTAATTTTGGTAAACATCGGCAAAACCCATGGCTAATTGGTTAGAACATAGCGTGCAAGTGGAAGTGGATGCCCCCATCGAATTGGTGTGGCAACTGTGGTCTGACCTGGAGCAGATGCCCCGCTGGATGAAATGGATCGATTCCGTCAAAGTACTGGAAGACAATCCCGACCTTTCCCGCTGGAAGTTGGCCAGTGGCAGTTTGGAATTCACCTGGTTGTCCCGGATTACTAAGTTAATTTCCCAACAAATAATCCAATGGGAATCGGTGGATGGTTTACCCAACCGGGGCGCAGTGCGTTTTTATGACCGCCATGGCAAAAGCATTGTCCGCCTCACCATTGCCTATAGCGTCCCAGGCTGGTTGGCATTGCTAATGGATAATCTCTTCCTCGGTCGGGTGGTGGAATCCACTATTCAAGCTGACTTGGAACGATTTCGGGAATATATCAATAATTTGCAGGCTTCCTGAGGTAAGTTTGCGCTGAATAGTAGAACTAAGGCTAATGGTGCCGATTACTGATCAACATTGAAAGGATTAAGTAAACAAACTCCCGTAGCAACAAAATCCTTCACATTGCGAGTAATTGGGAATGTCGGGTTTGGTTGTTTGGATTAATCACTTAATCGGATGGAGAAATCTTGCAGAGATTCATCGTAAACCTGAACCAAAGAAGACACAGGCTTGAAATTTGACCAAACGCTGTCTAAATAAGTGAAAATTTAGGTACTGTGCAGAGTTTCAATAGGATAAATTCAATGAAATATTTCCCTTTGAGCAATGGGGAGCAGATTCCCGCCCTGGGTCTGGGAACATGGAAATCGTCCCCTCAGGTAGTGGGTCAAGCCGTTGAGCAAGCTTTGGACTTGGGGTATCGTCACCTTGACTGTGCTGCTATCTATGGCAATGAAGCAGAAATTGGAGCTACTTTAGCCAATGCTTTCACCAAGGGGGTGGTCAAGCGAGAGGAACTCTGGATTACCTCCAAGCTGTGGAGTAATGCCCATCATCCCGACGCGGTTTTACCTGCTCTCGAAAAAACTTTGCAGGATTTGGGTCTAGATTATTTGGATCTATATCTAATCCATTGGCCGGTGGTCATTCAACCCGATGTTGGATTTCCTGAATCCGGTGATCAGTTACTACCATTTACCCCGGCTTCCCTAGAAGGAACCTGGCAAGCGTTGGAGAAGGCCGTTGATTTGGGACTCTGTCACCATATTGGGGTGTCTAATTTCAGCCTGAAGAAGTTGGAAATGGTGCTGTCCATGGCCCGTATTCCCCCCGCTGTCAATCAGGTGGAATTGCACCCCTACCTCCAACAATCAGACTTGCTAACGTTTGCTAACTCGCAAAACATTTTACTAACAGCCTATTCTCCCCTGGGCTCTGGCGATCGCCCGGCGGCCTTCCAACAAGCAGCAGAACCGAAATTACTAACTGATCCAGTGATTAATGGGATTGCAGCTGAACAAGGGTGCAGTGCGGCCCAAGTCCTTTTGGCCTGGGCCATTCAACGGGGAACCGTGACCATTCCGAAGTCGGTTAATCCTGAACGACTAGAACAAAATTTGAGGGCGGCAGATATCACCCTCACGGATAGCGAGATGGCGAAAATTGCCCTATTAGACCGTCATTACCGCTACGTGTCGGGAGACTTTTGGACCATGCCGGGCAGTCCCTATACGTTACAAAACCTATGGGATGAAATTTAAACCTTAAGATATTACAGAAACTTATCGCAGAGGGAAGAAAGCGTGATGACTCTCGAACCAAACCAGGAACAACTGAAAAAAATGAAATCCCATCCTGGTTTCATTGCCGCCCTAGACCAAAGCGGTGGTAGTACTCCAGGGGCGTTGGCCGATTATGGAATCGAACCCAATACCTATTCTGGTGACGACCAAATGTTCGCACTGGTGCATCAAATGCGGACCAGGATCATGACCAGTCCCGGCTTCACTGGCGATCGGATTTTGGCCGCAATCCTGTTCGAGGACACCATGAACCGGGAGGTTGATGGGGAGCCCACGGCCAACTACCTTTGGCAAAACAAACAAATCGTACCGATTTTGAAGGTAGACAAAGGACTGGCCCAAGAGAAGGATGGGAGCCAATTGATGAAGCCCATTCCCCAGCTTGACAGTCTGCTAATGAAGGCCAAGAAAAAAGGCATCTTCGGTACCAAAATGCGGTCATTTATCAAACATGCCAATCCCGCCGGTATCGAGGCGATCGTGGACCAGCAATTCGAGCTAGCCCAGCAAATTATTGCCGCTGGCCTGGTGCCGATTATTGAGCCCGAAGTAGATATTCACTGCTCGGAGAAAGCTCAGGCGGAAGCGTTACTCAAACAAGCCATGCTGAAACATCTCAACCAATTACCCAAAGGACAGTGGGTGATGCTCAAACTCACTCTGCCGGAGCAAGACAACCTTTATAGCAATTGCATCGAACATGCCAATGTCTTGAGAGTGGTTGCTTTGTCGGGGGGCTACTCCCAAGCGGAAGCTAATGAGCGTCTAAGCAGGAATCACGGTGTCATAGCAAGCTTTTCACGAGCTTTGACTGAGGGACTAACGGCCCAACAAACTGATGCTGAGTTCAACACCATGTTGGACGAATCCATTGAAAAAATCTATCAGGCATCGATTACGTAGTCCATGTTAAGTAAAAATCCCATACCTTTAAGGAGCTAAGGGGCACCCGAATCACAACACGGTGAAACTTGCCCCTGCCATCCTCTTGTCTGACTTTACCCTTTAATATCATTCAAAAAATTCAAAATAAATTTTCCAAAATGCACTCAGTCAAATTGTGGTAGCCCAAATCATTAAAATGGGCGTCGTGTTTATGGTACATGTCTCGATTCCAAGTGCAGATTTCTAGCAGGGGAACATACTCCAATCCTATTTGCTTGATATCACTTCCAATTTCCAGGGAGTACTTATTACTGAAAGTTTCTCCTTTTTCCGGGATGTGGACGACACGAACAACCGCGTTGGGAAAACTATTTTTAATCTCTCTTAAACTAGCTAAGGCATTTTTGTATAGCTCGTTTTTGTCATACTCATTAGCCTGATTAAATTTAAGATGAGGACAAAAATGAACGAGTGAACTTTGATTTTTGCCCAAACTATACACATCACAGGCTAGATTATACAGACGTAACTGTTGCAGAAAATTTAGCTTGGGTTCCTCCGAAGAACCCTTAGTTTCATATAATTTTTTGGCCCGGTCTACCAATTCTTCTTGACTATCGTTGTAGTTGGCAATGTACATAACTGGAGGGTAATTTTCTACGCATTCCTTAGTGTTTTCTTGCTGGCAAAACCAGAGGGCTTGGTCTTGGATTAACGGATACCACAAAGTCCGAAAAAAGTCATTACCAATGACCATGATATTAATTTCATCAAAATGCGCCCCATCTTTAACACTTGTCAGTAATTGCTGAAATTGTTTGACTCCAGCGCCGGTAATACCAAGGTTGTATAGACTGATCTCTGGGCGATCCAAACGTCGCCTTAGTTGACTGATCCAGGACTGATTGCCCCCATCTCCGGCGGTGAAAGAGTCACCGACAAACACAACTTTTTTGCCGGGGGCGGAATCAAAATTGTAGTCTACGTCATCTACAAAACCGAGGTTATTGGTGCCATAGACAATGTCGTAATCAACTTCATCCCCATAGATAGCAACACTTCTAATTTTCGTTCTTGGCTCATACCTAACAGTTTTATCCCCCGTTCTCACCAGGGAAGGCTTGGTAAAAAATAAAATTCGGTCATAGAGACTGTATTTACCTATGCCAGTTAACCTCAATGCAATTTCAGCTATTACCAAACTAAGGACAATTGAAGCAAGAATTAAAGCAGTATTTTGACCAATTTTAATAATTTTGGGGGCGGGCATTGTTTTATCAGAAAAATAGGTTGAATGCCCCTTTACCTAAGGCAGCGGAGGATGTGAATGGAACAATGGGGGCAATGAGATTTCCATAAAGTACTCTATTTTGCTCCTTTTCCATCGGAAGACACGGCAACAGTAGACCGGGGACAGACCGAGTTGACATATCAAGTTTTTTTGATGTAAGATTATTCCATCAAGTTTTTTTGATGAGTTGTCATGGTCAATCGCATTAACCCCAAAGCCATTAAGGCTGGGGGAACGCTCAATTTGTTTGAAAAATACCTTACCCTCTGGGTTGCCCTTTGTATCGTCATTGGCATTGCCCTGGGGAAGTTATTGCCCGCGGTGGCCCAAACCCTCGATTCCTGGAGCATTTATAACGTTTCCATTCCGATCGCCATTTGCTTGTTTTTCATGATGTACCCCATCATGGTGAAAATTGATTTTTCCCAGGCACGACAAGCGGTCAAGGCTCCTAAGCCGGTGATATTGACCCTGGTGGTGAATTGGGTAATTAAACCGTTTACGATGGTGATTTTTGCCCAGTTTTTCCTGGGTTATCTTTTCGCCCCGTTGTTGACTGCGACGGAGATAATCCGGGGGCAAGAGGTAACCTTAGCCAATTCCTACATTGCCGGTTGCATTTTGCTCGGTATTGCGCCCTGTACCGCCATGGTATTGATGTGGGGTTACCTTTCCTATAGCAATCAGGGTTTAACCTTGGTGATGGTGGCGGTCAATTCTTTGGCTATGCTATTCCTTTACGCACCTTTGGGTAAATGGCTGTTGGCGGCCAGTAACTTGACAGTGCCTTGGCAAACCATTGTCTTATCGGTGTTAATTTACGTGGGTTTGCCCCTGGCCGCCGGTATTTATAGTCGTTACTGGATTTTGAAACATAAGGGACGGCAATGGTTTGAGAGTCAATTTTTGCATTACCTCAGCCCGATCGCCATTGTGGCTTTGTTATTGACGTTGATTTTGCTCTTTGCTTTTAAGGGGGAATTGATTGTTAATAATCCTCTGCATATTTTTCTAATTGCCGTGCCGTTATTTATCCAAACCAATTTCATCTTTCTCATTACCTATGTTCTGGGGTTAAAACTCAAACTCAGTTACGAAGATGCCGCCCCCGCCGCCCTGATCGGTGCCAGTAATCATTTTGAAGTGGCGATCGCCACCGCTGTGATGTTATTTGGCCTCAATTCTGGAGCTGCTTTGGCCACCGTAGTGGGGGTATTAATTGAAGTGCCAGTGATGTTAATGCTGGTGGAAATTTGCAAAAAAACAGCCTTTTGGTTCCCCAGGGACCCGGAAAAAGCCACTTTGCTAGACCCCCGTTGTATAAATCAAGAAATTAGGATCTAAAAACGTGTTTGGAAAGTTTTATTCTGCCCCCTCAATCGACCAACTAAAGCGACCGCAATACTGGGGAACTTTCACTCAGTTTCCCCCCAAATTTGGGGGGCCAGGGGGGCTTTTAAAACAAGCTCTAACCAACTTTGCCTAATTGCCAGCAATGACCGACTTTAACCATCCTCCCCGGATTTTATTTCTCTATGGTTCCCTACGGGAGCGTTCCTACAGCCGTTTACTGGCCGAAGAAGCGGGCCGCATCATCACCACCATGGGAGCGGAAACCAAATTTTTTGATCCGAGGGAATTACCCCTGCGGGGCCAAGTTCTGGATAGCCACCCCAAAGTTCAAGAATTACTAGAACTAAGCCAATGGTCTGAAGGCCAAGTGTGGTCTTCCCCGGAAATGCACGGCAACATTACAGGAATTCTCAAAAATCAAATTGATTGGATTCCCCTGGAAATTGGTTCCATTCGTCCCACCCAGGGCCGCACCCTAGCGGTGATGCAGGTTAGTGGCGGTTCCCAATCTTTCAATGCCGTCAACACCATGCGCATTCTTGGTCGTTGGATGCGGATGTTTACCATTCCCAACCAATCATCCGTGGCTAAGGCGTATCAGGAATTCCATGAAGACGGCACCATGAAGGATTCCCCCTATCGAGACCGGGTGGTGGACGTGATGGAAGAACTATACAAATTCACCCTGCTACTGCGGGACAAGGTGGATTATTTAACCGATCGCCATAGTGAAAGAAAAGCTAAGGTCAACACCGATGGTTGATGTTTTTCCCACTGAAACTAACTCCAATCACTCCAATTTATTCCATCAATTAATTAATCAAACTAATTAATCTAAGCGAGGCTAAAACTGTGAAAAAGGTAATGTTCGTTTGCAAACGTAATTCCTGTCGCTCCCAAATGGCAGAGGGCTTTGCCAAAACTTTAGGGGCCGGCAAAATTGCTGTTACCAGTTGTGGACTGGAATCTTCCCGGGTCCATCCCACCGCCATTGCCATGATGGAAGAAGTAGGCATAGACATCAGCGGCCAGACCTCCGACCCCATCGAAAACTTTAACGCCGACGATTACGACGTGGTAATTTCCCTTTGTGGCTGTGGGGTTAATCTGCCGCCGGAATGGGTAACCCAGGAAATTTTTGAAGACTGGCAACTGGAAGATCCCGATGGTCAATCATTGGAAGTTTTTCGCACCGTGCGGGGCCAGGTTAAGGAACGGGTGGAAAACCTGATCGCCAAAATTAGCTGATCTGCCCCATCCCCATTGATACCAACGATACCAAACCCCCAATTTGGCTATATGCTTAGGGAAATGGCTTTTTGCCACGAAACTTCACTAATCGTTATACAAGTTAATCAAAGGAGGGTTGTGGATCTTGGAAACCAATAAAGAAAGGATATTGGTGGTCGATGACGAGGCCAGCATCCGACGCATACTGGAAACCCGTTTATCCATGATTGGCTATGAAGTGGTGACCGCTGCCGACGGTGAAGAGGCGATCGCCACTTTCCATGAGAGCGACCCCGATTTGGTGGTGTTGGATGTGATGATGCCCAAGCTGGACGGCTACGGCGTTTGCCAAGAACTACGTAAAGAATCGGACATTCCCATTATTATGCTTACCGCCCTGGGGGATGTGGCCGATCGCATTACCGGTTTGGAACTGGGGGCCGATGATTATGTGGTGAAGCCCTTTTCCCCCAAGGAATTGGAAGCTAGAATCCGGTCCGTGCTACGGCGGGTGGACAAAAACGGTATGCCGGGCATTCCCAGTTCGGGCGTGTTGCAAATTGCCACCATTCGCATTGATACCAACAAGCGTCAAGTGTATAAAGGGGATGAGCGCATCCGCCTAACAGGAATGGAATTTAGCCTGTTGGAATTGTTGGTGAGTCGCTCCGGAGAGCCCTTTTCCCGTTCGGAAATTCTCCAGGAAGTGTGGGGCTACACCCCCGAACGCCATGTGGATACCAGGGTGGTGGACGTGCATATTTCCCGCCTGCGGGCCAAACTAGAGGAAGACCCCAGCAATCCCGAATTAATTCTTACTGCCCGGGGCACCGGTTACCTGTTCCAACGCATTCTGGAACCGGGGGAAGAACCGTAATTCCTAGGGATTTACCGAGGAATTTTCAGCCCATTGCCAGTTAATTGCCACCATGAGTGCAGATCCCAATCGTATTGTTCGTTTATTACCCCTTGGGGCGGGCAGTCTCGGGGGACTGTTATTGCTAATTAACCGCCTTTCCACCCCCATGTTAAACCCTTCCCAAGCCCGTTCCGATGTGGTGGGGGTAATTTTGGCGGGGATGCTGGTGTGTGTCTGGCTAATTTGGCAACGGATTCAGCCCAAGTCCCCGGAAGCGGTGGTGCTAGAAGGCAAAGAAGGCTTTGATTTACTGGATAGTCTGCCCCAGGAAATAAAAACAGAGTTAGCTTGGGCTTCCCATTTGCTCTTGACTAATACGGTCACCCAAACCATGGTGGTCTATTACGATCGCCAGGTGTTATTGCGCCGGGGCATTTTGAGTGAGCAAAAAGAAGTGAAACCGGGGCCGATTGTAGAACGGGTAATGCAAACCCAAAAGCCCGTTTATTTGGTGAATTTACCCCTCTATCCCGGTCGAGTGGAATTTGATTATTTACCCGCCAACACCCAGGGTTTAATCTGTCAGCCCCTCGACGATCGGGGTGTGTTAATCCTAGGAGCCAATATTCCCCGCAGTTATACGAAACAGGATGAAAATTGGGTCACGGGCATTGCTGATAAAATTGCCCATAGCTTGAGCATGCCCATCAATGCTTAACGGACAAATTTGAGCCAAGCAAAAATTTCCGCTGTGGTTAGGCTGAGGTCCAAACCATTTAATACTGGCAATAGTTCTTCCCTATTGTTCATCTCTGCAGCTTCAACACCGTAAAACTTTGGTGGGTACTGGGGAAAAAAAACTAAAATTGAACGTTCCTCTGGACTGATGAGCCACCCCAATTCACTGCCCTGCTCTAAGCAATAGAGAATATTATTAATTACCTTTGTTGCGCTTTGCTGGGGGGAGAGAATCTCAATTATCCAATCAGGGCAACTCGTAAAATGATTAGCAATATCTCCATCCGTAGTTAAGGGAATTCTTTGCCAACGAAATACAGAAATATCTGGCACCAGGGAACGATCAGCAAAGGTACAGCGTAACTCCGGCAAAGCATAGGCGAGGCGAAGGGGCTCGGCCACTTGGTTAATGGCCTGGCAAAGTCGGTATTGCAATTGACTATGCTGTCCCTGGGGCATGGGTTTTTGAGTAATAACTCCGTTCACATATTCCCACGCCGGAGAGTCTTCAATGTGGGATAGGGTGAGAAATTCCCATAGCGTTGTGATGGGGCTAGAGGCAAGCATAGTAACTATTCTCACAAGATGAGTTTATTCTGCCATGTAAGCATTTTAAGTATAACTCCGCCATGATCAACGTTCCAGGTAAGTTAAGCCAGCCAGTCTGACATGCAACTCAAGTCTAAAAAATAGCAAATTACCTCAAATTCTCTCAGCTAAAGTTAGCCAACGTTCTGTTTTTTGATCAATACTTTCACTTAAATTAGCTAAGCGTTCCGTCAGGTTTTGCAACTCGGTAAAATTGCCGTTGGAACTCTGGTAAAGTTGGGCTTCCAGTTGGGCTTTTTCTTCTTCCAATTGGGGAATTTGTTGCTCAAGCTGTTCGTATTCCCGCTTTTCTTTATAGGAAAGTTTTTTCGAGCTACTATCTTGGCTAACTTTGGTCGTAACAGAAGCAACTGGTTGAGATTTTTTTAACTCAGTTTCTTCTTGGTTTGCTCTAACCTGTTCTGCTTTTTTATATTCCAAATACAAAGTGTAATTGCCGGGATATTGCCGTAGTTCTCCCTCTTCTTCAAAAGCAAAAATGGTTTCCACGGTGCGGTCGAGGAAATACCGGTCATGGGAAACCACAATGACGCAACCGTTAAAATCTTCCAGGTAATCTTCCAACACCGCCAGGGTTTGCACATCCAAATCGTTGGTAGGTTCGTCCAAAATTAAAACGTTGGGGGCTCGCATCAACACCCGCAGTAAAAATAAACGGCGCTTTTCTCCCCCGGATAACTTGGCAATGGGAGCAAATTGTTGATTGGGGGGAAATAAAAATCTTTCTAACATCTGCCCAGCGGTAATTACTTCGCCGTCGGTGGTTTTGATCAATTCCGCCACACTTTTGAGGTAATCAATTACCCGTTGATTAGGATTTAAACTCAGGTCATCGGAGTGTTGATCAAAATAACCAAAATGAATGGTGCTACCAATGTCCACTGTGCCTTGGTCCGGCTCCAATCTGCCAGTGATCATATTCATTAAAGTGGATTTGCCCACGCCATTTTTGCCCACAATTCCCACCCGATCGCCGGGGGTGAAAATATAGGAAAAATCTTTAATTAATTGTTTGTTTTCAAAGCCCTTGCTAATGTTTTCCAGCTCTACCACTTTTTTGCCAATGCGCCGCCCAGCCGTACTAATATCTACTTTTCCCGTCCCCGTTTTAAAGCTGGTCTCCTGCATATCCTGGATGCGGTCAATGCGGGCTTTTTGCTTAGTGCTCCGGGCTTTAGGCCCTCTTTTTAACCATTCCAATTCCCGCCGCAACACTCCCCGGTGTTTTTTCTGACTGCTCTGTTCCGATTCCTCTGCTTCCGCTTTTTTGGTCAGATAATAACCATAGTTACCGTTGTAGCTATACAGTTCTCCTTGGTCAATTTCCAAAATACGGTTCGTCACCCGGTCCAAAAAATAGCGGTCGTGGGTAATTAATAACAATGCTCCCCGGAACCGTTGCAGGTAACTTTGTAGCCATTCCACCGAAAAAGCATCCAAATGGTTAGTGGGTTCGTCCATCAACAGCACATCCGGTTGGGACAACAATGCGGCGGCGATCGCCACCCGTTTACGGTAACCACCGGAAAGATCGCCTACTTTGGCATCGAGATGATCTACCCCCAACTGGGTCAGAATAATTTTGGCTTGGGTTTCCAATTCCCAGGCCCCACTGGTTTCCATCTGGGCTGATAGGGCCGACAGTTGATTAAGCAATTGCTCGTCACTGCCCTGGTGGGCCAACTTGTCCGACAGCAGTTCGTATTGTTTAACTAATTGCCACTGTTCGCCACTGTCCACAAAAACCTGCTCCAACACGGTGCGATCGCCGTCCATCTCTGGTTGTTGGGGTAAATAAACCACTTTGGCACTGCTGTTGCACCAATATTCTCCGCCATCAAAGGGTTCTAACCCGGCAATCATTTTCAACAGGGTGGATTTACCGGAGCCATTAACCCCAATTAATCCCACCCGATCGCCTGGCTCGATGTTGAACGTAGCGTCCCGCAGAATTTCTTTAATACCAAAATCTTTGCGGAGGGATTGAACAGTGATGAGAGCCATACGGGGAAATTTACCAGGAAAAATTGAGCAGACTGGCAAATTACAAGCCTTGGTCTGGGGCCCATTTTATCGAAAAACTGGGTTTACCCCTGGTCTTCCACCATGATTTGCCCTAGCCAAAATCGAAAATGGCGCTCCATTGTTTAACCACCTGTTTAGGCATCCCTATGGGTCGTGTTTTTGCCGCCCTAAAAGGGATGTTATGGAGATCACAAAAATGAACGAAAATCCCCTAAAGTAGGGTAGCTTACGGCGACATCGCCCTTGGTCTCACGTTAGGAAGGCATGGATCTATCACAGTTAATCTTTAATGGCATTGCGGTGGGAAGCATTATCGCCCTGGGGGCAGTGGGGTTGACCCTGACCTATGGCATTTTACGCCTGTCTAATTTTGCCCATGGTGATTTTATGACTTTGGCGGCCTATTTAACTTGGTGGGCCAACACCAGCGGCATTAATTTGTGGTTATCCATGGCCCTGGGTTGTGTCGGTACCATCATTGCCATGTTCATTGGTGAATGGTTGCTCTGGAAGCCCATGCGGGCCCGGCGGGCTACGGCAACAACGCTGATCATTATTTCCATTGGTCTAGCCCTATTTCTCCGCAACGGCATCCTCTTGATCTGGGGTGGCAATAACCAAAATTACCGAGTGCCCATTGTCCCTGCCCAGGATTTTATGGGCATTAAATTTGAGTATTACCGTCTACTGGTCATTGCTATGGCGATCGCCGCCATGGTGGTGTTGCATTTGATTTTGCAAAGGACGAAAGTGGGCAAAGCGATGCGGGCCGTGGCGGACAATGTTGATCTGGCGAAAGTATCCGGCATCAACGTGGAATGGGTAGTGATGTGGACCTGGGTAATGACCGCAGTGTTAACAGCCCTAGGAGGATCCATGTATGGCCTGATGACCACCCTGAAACCGAATATGGGGTGGTTTTTGATTTTGCCCATGTTTGCTTCGGTGATTCTAGGGGGCATTGGTAATCCCTACGGGGCGATCGCCGGGGGGATAATTATTGGCGTAGCCCAGGAAGTGAGCGTGCCTTGGTTTGGCACCAGTTACAAAATGGGGGTGGCATTGCTGTTGATGATCATCATTTTGTTCATTCGTCCCCAAGGTTTGTTTAAAGGCACTCAATAATGGCCAAAGCAGATAAACAACGACTGGATGCCCTTTTGGTAGCCAAAGGTTTATGTGAATCCAGAGCCCTGGCCCAGCGGTTGATCCGGGCGGGGGAAGTGAAAGTTAATCAACAGTTGGTGGATAAACCAGGCACCCTGGTAACCATGGATGTGGCGGTGGAACTAGCCCAAAGGCCTCCCTACGTTTCCCGGGGAGGGGAAAAGTTAGCCAAGGCCCTAACGGAATTTGCCATTGATGTGACCGGTCGCATTTGTCTCGATGGGGGCATTTCCACTGGTGGCTTTACGGATTGTTTATTACAAAGGGGAGCAACGAAGGTTTACGGCGTGGATGTGGGTTACGGCCAGGTGGCTTGGAAATTGCGTCAGGATGACCGGGTGATTTTGCGGGAGCGGGCCAATTTTCGTTACCTCACGCCCCAGGATTTGTATGGGGATCAACCCTGGCCGGACTTGGGGGTGATGGATTTGTCCTTTATTTCCCTTACCAAAGTGATGGCTCCCCTCTGGTCTCTCCTCGCTCCTCCCCGGGAAGTGGTGTTATTGGTTAAGCCGCAATTTGAAGTGGGCAGGGAAAAAATTGGCAAAAAGGGAGTGGTGCGGGATGCCCAAGCCCAGGCAGAGGCCATTGACCAAGTGTGGCGATCAGGGCAGAGCCTCGGTTGGCAGTTTAACGGTTTAACTTTTTCCCCTATCACCGGGCCGGCGGGCAATGTGGAATATTTACTCTGGCTCAGTCAATCCGCTGTTAACGCCTCTGCTCCAACGCTAGCTCAGTTGGGGGAAATTACCCAAAAAACGTTGGATTCTTTTAGAAACTGAATTGGGATTTTGTGTAAATTGTAAAGAGATAATCAGAAATAATAGTCGAGTCGACAGCTATTTTATTCTCTACTAAGTAGGTATTGTTCAGCACTTAATTTGAGCTTATCTCCTTTTAAAATCAACTGATCAATATAATCTTTTAATTCCATATAAGGCTGACGAGCATCTTTTTTATTACGTTCAATCATGCGCCTAGTTTCTGCACGAACTCGCCCTGCCCACTTATTTTTACCAAATATATCTAAACCAACGGAAACGATACTATCAGAATAGGCTTGGCTTGCGTCTTGATTAATTTGCCGAATGTGGGCGTTGATTTCCTTTTTAATAGCTCGTAGTTGCTTTTGGGCAAGATTAATTTGCTTGACTTGTAACTTTACGGATTGGGGAGAATCAAGCGTTAAGGTCAGTTGGTTGGCAATAGTTTGAATTTCTTGAATATTCATGAGTTTATTAGAAAGTTAATCAATTATTGTTTGAGCTTTTTGTAAATCTTCTAGTGCCTTCTCATGATTTCCAAGTTCTCTAAATACTATACTTCGATTAACATATGCCGCTTTGCACTTAGAATCAATGACTAACGCTTGATTATAATCATCTAAGGATTTTTGATGACAACCTAAATCGTAGTAAGCTACGCCTCTATTAATATAAGCCCAAACAAATGTTGGCTTAACAATTAAAGCATCAGAAAAATCTTTGATAGCCTTCTTAATCTGTCCCATCTTATAATAAGCAAGACCTCTATTATAAAATCCATTAAATAAATTACCATTTAAAGCCAATGATTGATCGAGGTAATCAATTGCAGACTGGTATTTTTCTAAGGAAAGGAAAGAAGAACCAAGGATATATAGTGTATTATCCTTATTAATGTGCATTGGATTCAACCTTAGAGAAGTAAAACAATCTTCAATAGCTGCATCAAAATCACCCAAAAGATTATGTATTTCAGCCCGTAATATGTAAGAAGATACAAAATTTGAATTTAGTTTTAAGGCTTCGTTGATTTTTTCAAGAGCATCTTGAGTATTACCCAGTAGTCTGTTAATAGCCCCTTGAATAGATAATTCAATGGGATTATAACACTTGTTGATATCGGTCTTAATTTGTAGCAAATCATTGTAACATGAAAGAATAAAACTACTTGCTTGTAGCTCAGAGATTATAATAATTTTAGAATAAAAAGCAATAACTGAATCTTGATAAAATTGCTTATGTTTTAGCCCCAGATATAAATCATTTTTGCTGTCTATATTATTACCTAGAAAAGAATGAGCAAAGCCCCTCAAAAAATAGGCTTCACAAAATCTATCATTAAATTCTAAAGCTTTAGTAAAAGAATCTATGGCATCAGATATATTTCCTAATATATATTGCTCTACTCCAAGTTTGAACAGATGCTCATGGTTGCTTGATTTTGTCAATATTTTTGTACAATCTTCGAATTTCTTTTCACTCTTTGATAAAGTGATTTTTTGGGTAAGCTGTAACCCCTTTTTGACCACATCAGAAGAATAACGAGCTAAATTTTGTTTGTAGTTATCAGTCATGAGATTAAACCCCTAATTGTTCTTTTAAATCCTGTAAACGCTCTTGAGCCTCAGCAATTTGCTCATCCAGATGTTTAGCCATTTCTGTCAAAAGATCTTGACCAGACTGTCGTGCTTGCTCTACTTGCTCCATTAACTCAAAAAGCTCCGTTTGTCTTAACTCTGCCATATCTCGATGGATGGCTACTAACCGAGAACGACACTGGGCAATCTGACGAATAACCCGAATTAACTCCGCTGCAACGCCTTCTCCTTGGACTGAATGAGGATCAGATTCCCAACTAGCTAAAATTTCCCGTAACCGTTGCTCATCGCCTTCTTCGTAGGCCTGATTTGCCGCGGCCATTAAATTTTGTCGTTTAGCCCTTTCCACCTCATCCGTTGCTAAATCTGGATGAACACGCTTTGCCACCTCTCGATATAGCTTTTTCAAACCATCCGACGGTTTAAAATTACGGGATGACTCCAAATAGTCCATGTACTCCGTAATCTGCGCTTCAATGCGTTCCAGTTCCGTATAGCGACTTCCGATCAGTCCTAAATACTGCTGTTCAAAACTATGTAACTCAGCTTGAAAAGTCGTCAATTTAAGCTCATTTTCCGCTAATTCTGACTCTAAAGTTTCAAGTTCAGCCTTTTTTGCAGTTAACTCTTCTTCTTCCGGACTTGTGTAGATGGTGAGGTCGTCCATTGTACTGACTGTTAACTTTAATGTTTTTATCCTAGCTTATTTATCAACTTTCATAAAGAGCTAAAATCAAAACCAGCTAGCCACTCTGGGGAATTTTGCAGAGCCGATCATCTCTAGACCTATCGTTGCGAATTTTCCTTTTGTACTGAGATTTCCCCAAAGTAAACATGGTAAGGTTTGAGACCGAGAATTTCAGCAGAGTTGACGGTCGGGTAGATGCATTTACTAATTCCAGCGGCGGGTTCCGGCAAACGGATGGGGAGCGGTCACAATAAGTTACTTTTAAATGTTTTGGGGCAACCCCTGCTGAGTTGGACAGTGCAGGCGGCATTGGCATCCCAGTCCATTGAGTGGATTGGCATCATGGGCCAACCCTACGATTTTCCAGCCTTTGAAGCTCTATTAACTCCCCTCCATAGCCCTAAACCAGTGCAGTTAATTGTGGGGGGAGATACCCGACAACAATCGGTTTTTAATGGCATCCAAGCTCTGCCCCCGGGGGCGAAATTTGTGTTAATCCACGACGGTGCCCGTTGTTTGGCTACGCCGGATTTGTTTGATCGTTGCACAGAGGCTCTCCAGCATTGCCAAGGATTAATTGCCGCCATGCCAGTGAAGGACACCATCAAAATAGTTAACGCTGATGGTTGGATCACTGACACCCCCGATCGCCAAGGATTGTGGGGAGCCCAAACGCCCCAGGGTTTTGACGTGGCCCTGCTCAAAGCCTGCCATGACAAAGGTAAACAGGAAGGTTGGGAAGTAACGGATGATGCGGCCCTGCTGGAAAAATGTGGGCAACCCGTGAAAATAGTGCCAGGGGAAGATACTAACTTGAAAATTACCACCCCCGTAGATTTGGCGATCGCCGAATTTATTTTGGGGCAGAGGTCGGCAAAATCCGCCTGAAAATAGGCAAATTTCGGGGTTCGGAAAGATCAAGCTAGGATGGAAGGGACTTTGAGCCTAGCAATCCAAGGAGACTTTTATCCATGACCGTTAGTGAGATTCATATTCCTAACTCTTTACTAGACCGGGATTGCACCACCCTTTCACGCCACGTACTCCAACAACTGAATAGCTTTGGGGCCGATGCCCAGGATTTGAGTGCCATCATGAACCGCATTGCCCTAGCGGGAAAACTGATTGCCCGTCGCCTGAGTCGAGCTGGGTTAATGGCCGATGTGTTGGGCTTCACTGGGGAAACCAACGTCCAGGGGGAATCGGTGAAAAAAATGGACGTATTTGCCAATGATGTTTTTATTTCTGTCTTTAAGCAAAGTGGCTTGGTTTGTCGTCTGGCTTCGGAGGAGATGGAAAAACCCTACTATATTCCTGAAAATTGCCCCATTGGTCGCTATACTTTGCTGTACGACCCCATTGATGGTTCCTCCAACGTGGACATTAACCTCAACGTGGGTTCCATTTTTGCCATTCGGCAACAGGAAGGGGACGATCTAGACGGCAGTGCGTCAGATTTATTGGCTAACGGAGACAAGCAAATTGCTGCTGGTTATATCCTCTACGGCCCCTCCACCATCCTGGTTTATTCCCTCGGCTCCGGAGTGCATAGCTTTATCCTCGATCCCAGTTTGGGGGAATTTATTTTAGCCCAGGAAAATATCCGCATTCCCAACCACGGCCCCATTTACAGCACCAATGAAGGTAACTTTTGGCAATGGGATGAAGCCCTGAGGGATTACACCCGTTACGTCCATCGCCACGAAGGTTACACTGCCCGTTATAGCGGTGCTCTGGTGGGGGATATTCACCGGATTTTGATGCAAGGGGGAGTGTTTCTTTATCCTGGTACGGAAAAAAATCCCGACGGCAAATTGCGTTTGCTCTATGAAACTGCGCCGCTGGCCTTTTTGGTGGAACAGGCTGGGGGAAGGGCTAGTGACGGCCAAAAACGTTTACTGGACTTAATTCCTTCTAAATTACATCAGCGTACCCCCGCCATTATTGGCAGCGCAGAAGATGTGAAATTGGTGGAATCTTTCATCAGCGACCACAAACAACGGCAGGGTAATTAGTTTACTTAATCACTGCAAATCGTTTGAGGTCTAGGAACGTCTTTTAAAAGCCCCCTAGCCCCCCAATTCTGGGGGGAATAGTGTTCAAAGTCCCCCAAATTTGCCGGAGCTTTAGTGAAGACATTTGGAGAGTGGATCATGACTTTTCAAACATACTCTAACGCCGGAGATTCAACTTTGTTGGTAAATCTACATTGATCAATCCTATGCGACAGTTATTGCTAATTTCTGACCTGGACAATACCTGGGTCGGAGATCAACAAGCCCTGGAACATTTGCAAGAATATCTAGGCGATCGCCGGGGAAATTTTTATTTGGCCTATGCCACGGGGCGTTCCTACCATTCCGCGAGGGAGTTGCAAAAACAGGTGGGACTCATGGAACCGGACTATTGGCTCACCGCGGTGGGGAGTGAAATTTACCATCCAGAAGGCCTGGACCAACATTGGGCTGATTACCTCTCTGAGCATTGGCAACGGGATATCCTCCAGGCGATCGCCGATGGTTTTGAGGCCTTAAAACCCCAATCTCCCTTGGAACAAAACCCATGGAAAATTAGCTATCATCTCGATCCCCAGGCTTGCCCCACCGTCATCGACCAATTAACGGAGATGTTGAAGGAAACCGGCATCCCGGTGCAGGTGATTTTCAGCAGTGGCAAAGATGTGGATTTATTGCCCCAACGGAGTAACAAAGGTAACGCCACCCAATATCTGCAACAACATTTAGCCATGGAGCCGTCTCAAACCCTGGTGTGTGGGGACTCCGGCAATGATATTGGCTTATTTGAAACTTCCGCTCGGGGTGTCATTGTCCGTAATGCCCAGCCGGAATTATTGCACTGGTATGACCAATGGGGGGATTCTCGTCATTATCGGGCCCAATCGAGCCATGCTGGCGCTATCCTAGAGGCGATCGCCCATTTCGATTTTTTGAGCTGATATTTTAGTTAACAATTCCGAATGGGCAAGCAAAGTAAGCTACAATTTGACATTGTTCAATTTTGAGTACAGGGTGTAAAGCCGAGGAGGGCGTTATTGCTGAGCCACTAAACTTGACGGTCAGTTTGCGCGGGACATTAGAAGTCAAGGAAAAGTTACAAATCTTCCGTCTGACGGGTTTGTTGGACGCATTTTCCGAGCCTACCTTCCGTAAGGTAGTCAGCGATCACATCGAAGCAGGGCCTCCCCATGTGGTGCTGGACTTGTCCACCATTGATTTTATTGATAGCTCTGGCCTAGGAGCTTTGGTGCAGGTAACCAAACTTTCCCAAAACAAACAGGGAAGTGTACAGATTGTCACCAACCCTAGGGTTACCCAAACGGTAAAACTGGTGCGTTTGGAAAAATTCCTCCATCTCCATAATTCCCTGGCTGAGGCGATCGCCGCTACCACTGAGGGGTAATGATGGTTGGTTGTTCACGGGTGGTCCAACCATGGTGGTGCTGTCCCGTTTTGACTGCAATGGGGAGGTGCCATGACCCAGTTTGATGACCATCCCCTTTGGCAATCTTCCCTGAACCCCGCTGATGCCCCTGCGGTACAGTCCCTATCCCCCGTGGCCCTGGCCTATCTAGGAGATGCTGTTTTTGAACTTTATGTCCGTTGTTGTTATCTGTTTCCCCCCCGTCGCATAGGGGATTTTCACCGTCGGGTAGTGGCCCAAGTTCGAGCTGAACAACAGGCCCAAATTTTAACCACCCTTTTACCCCAATTAACCGACCCAGAAAAGGAATGGGTGCGTCGGGGTCGTAATGCCGCCACATCTACCTCCCGGCGAGCTAATCCCGAACTGTACCAGGCCGCCAGTGGTTTAGAAACTCTTTTAGGTTATTTATACCTCAGGGATGCCCGTCGACTAGATGAACTATTAGCCTTAATTGAACTGCCCGACGCCGCCCCCCGTTAGCCCCCGAAAGTCATGACTGAAATGCCCAAGAAGAAATTTTCTCCCCGTTCTGCCCGTGGAGATAAGCCCCGCTATGGAGAGCAGAAACCCAAACTAAAGCGCAGTGGAGATAAACCCCGCTTTAACGATGACCAGCCCCAGGGTTTTAAAGAAAAATCCGATCGCTTCCAGGATAAGCCCCGTCCCCGGACCAACGACGATAAACCCCGACGGGCTGGGGATAAGCCCAGCAACTTTAAGAGTCGTTTTAAAGATAAAGACAGGGATAAACCCCGCTACGGTGACGATAGACCCCGGCGATCGGGCCAGAAGCCTCCCTTTGGCAAAACTTTTCCTGCTGCTCCCCCGCCGATGGACTCCGAGCAAGCCCAGGAAGCCTTGGATTTACTCTACGGCCACCATGCTGTTCTAGCGGCCCTAGACGGCGATCGCCAATTGAACCGCATTTGGATTACTTCCCATCTCCGCCACGACATCCGCTACCGCACTAAAATTCAAACCGCTAAGGCCAACGGCACGGTAGTGGATGAGGTCGATAATTTTCGCCTGAACCAAATCACCCACAACGCCAATCACCAAGGCATTGCCGCCCAAGTAGCCCCCTACCACTACTGGGAACTGGGGGATCTGATTGATAAAGCTAAAAGCCAAAGCACTGCTCCAGTTTTGATCATCATCGACAGCATCACCGATCCCCATAACCTGGGGGCAATTATTCGTACCGCCGAAGCGTTTGGGGCCCAGGGCATGGTGTTACCCCAACGGCGGGTAGCCGGGATCACTTCCACAGTGATGAAAGTGGCCGCTGGCGCCTTGGAACATTTCCCCGTGGCCCGGGTGGTAAATCTTAGCCGTGCGTTGGAAACATTGAAGGAGTCTGGCTTTTGGATCTATGGCACCGTAGCAGGGAAACAAACTGCTCTGCATCAAGCGGATTTGCGAGAACCCATGGGGTTAGTAATTGGCTCGGAAGGAGAGGGATTGAGCTTGCTCACCCAAAAACACTGTGACCATCTAATTACCATTCCTTTAGCCGGTAAAACCCCCAGTCTGAATGCTTCTGTGGCGGCGGCCATCAGTCTTTATGAAATTTTTCGCCAACGGGGTTTTGATCGCCCCACCCTATCCCACACTGCCTCCGACTTACGAGAAGTTTCCGAGGATTAGGAAAAGAAGGGACAAGGTAGCAGATTTAATTACGATTCTGCCGGCAATGTAACAAAATATTGCGGATTGGAAAGTTAAAATGACAGCAAACAAATCCCATTACCTTGTCTCTATCCCTACCCAAAGTCCTATGAAAGAACTGTGGATCCGTGTTTTATCCTTGCTGGGCATGGCTCACTGGGTTGTAATTAGCACCGGCGCTCCTCGCTGTACCTATTATTTTGGCCCCTTTGCCCGCCGTAGTAGTGCGGAAAAAGCCCAGCTAGGCTACCTGGAGGATTTGCGGGGAGAAGGAGCCCAGGATATTCAGGTAACCGTCAAGCAATGTAAGCCCGCCCGCTTGACCATTTTTGATGAGGCAGAGGAGTTAATGCCTATCCTTTCTCCCTAGTACTGAAAGCGTTACCTTTTTACCACGCTCAGTTTTCCCAGTCTGGCCCAATTCCTGGCGATCGCCGTTGGGCCTGGGTGTGGCTTTGATGGAGAATAATGGGAAGACTGTCCATTGATTTTTGCCTTCCCTGCCCATGACCCTGCGCCTGTACGATTCCCTCACCCGAGCCAAACAACCCCTGCAACCTCTCCACCCTGGCCTGGTGACAATGTACTGTTGCGGCATCACCGTCTATGACTATTGCCACCTAGGCCACGCCCGTACCTGCATTACCTGGGATTTGGTGCGTCGTTACCTGCAATGGTCGGGTTATGAGGTGCGCTATGTGCAAAATTTCACTGATATTGACGACAAAATCCTCAAACGGGCAGTGGACGAAAGCTCCACCATGGAGGCGGTGTCAGAAAAATTTATCGCCGCCTATTTTGAAGATATGGAAGCGTTGGGAGTGCAACCAGCGGATCTTTACCCCAGGGCTACCCACACCCTAGATGGCATTAAAAGGTTAATTGCGGAGTTGGAAGCTAAGGGCTACGCCTATCCCAGCGGTGGAGATGTCTATTACTCAGTGCGTAATTTTGACGGCTACGGCAAGCTCTCTGGACGCAGGCTAGAGGATTTGCAGGCGGGGGCCAGCGGCCGGGTGACAGTGGCCGATCCCGATGGAGCCCAAAAACAGGACCCGTTTGATTTCGCCTTATGGAAAAGCGCTAAACCGGGGGAACCGGCCTGGGAATCTCCTTGGGGTAAGGGGCGGCCGGGCTGGCACATTGAATGTTCCGCCATGGTGAGGGAATTTTTAGGGGAAACTATTGATCTACATGTGGGGGGCAATGATTTAATTTTTCCCCACCACGAAAATGAAATTGCCCAATCGGAGGCGGTGACGGGTCAACCCCTGGCCCAGTATTGGCTCCATAACGGCATGGTGAAGGTAGATGGAGAAAAAATGTCCAAATCCCTGGGGAACTTCACCACCATTCGGGCTTTGCTAAAAACCGTTGACCCCATGGCAATCAGACTTTTGGTTCTCCAAGGTCATTACCGTAAACCGCTAGATTTCACCGAGACGGCGATCGCCGCCGCCACTAATGGTTGGCACACGCTAAGGGAAGGTTTGCAATTTGGCTATGACTACGGTGGAGATTTTGGCTGGGAGTTGGCATTTACCCCCCTAGGCCCCGACGCGAACCAATGGACGGTGGCATTCCAGGAGGCGGTGGACGATGACTTTAATTTTGCCGGTGGTTTGGCCGTAATGTTTGAATTGGCCAAGCATCTACGGTCTGAGGGCAATAAATTAAAATTTGAGGGGTCCACCCCCGCCGATCTGGATTTGTTGCAAACCCAATGGATTACTTTGGTCAGTCTGGCAGAGATTCTGGGTTTAAGTATTAATCCCGAGTCCCAATCTAGCAACGATAATGGTTTGACTGATGGGGATATTGAACAACTGGTGGCCCAACGCACCCAAGCCCGAAAAGATAAAAACTGGGCCGAAGGCGATCGCCTCAGGGATGTGCTGCAGGAAGCGGGGATCACATTGGTGGATAAACCCGGTGGGCTAACGGAATGGTTCCGCTAGTCCAACTTTGTGGGATAATTTAGTTTATTGTTACCAAAAATCTTTAAGGGAGTAACCCAACCGTTGCAACAATGACCGCAGAATGGGCAAGCTCAGGCCAATCACGTTGCTGGAACAACCATCCAGTTTATTAATTAACATTCCCCCTTTGCCTTCCAGGGCAAACGCCCCAGCACATTGGAGGGGTTCCCCACTACCCACGTAGGCTTGGATGGTGTCGTCATCCACATCAGCAAAATGAACTTTGGTTAACCCCGTTTGGCACAGGCAACGGTTTTGGGTGCGGTCAATCAAGGCATGGCCCGTGTACAGTTCCCCCACCTGACCCCGCATGGTTTGCCAACGGGCGATCGCCACCGCGGGCGACTCTGGTTTACCGTAGGTTTGACCATTAACCAATAAAAGGGAATCACAGCCGAGGACGAGGGCATCAGCGAATTTACTGGCCACCGTTCCTGCTTTAGCCTTGGCCAGAGCTTCCACCAGGGCCACTGTGTTGTCGGCGGCTAAGGAAGATTCATCGAAATGGCTCACGGCCACTAGGGGGCTAATGCCGGCCATTTCCAGCAAACGTTTGCGGGCGGGGGAAGCAGAAGCAAGAACAAAAGTTGGAGGCATAATCGTTGTTTTTTAACACTCATTGTACTACAAAGGCAATGCTCCCCGAGGGGGATAACCGGCCTGGCCAAAAGGGGGCGATGGGTTATGCTAGCTTCGTTAACACAGCCGTCCCTGAGCCAAGGACGGGGTTTTAGACCCAGTTTTTTTTTGATGAAGCGAATTATCCTCGCCCTGTTGACGGTTATTTCCCTGGTGCCCTTTTTACTTTCCCTGGTGGGAAGCTTAGAAGAACCCCAAGTACAGTCTCAGCTACAACTTTCCCAAACCAATCTGTTGTTGCAAGCTTCGGCTTGGCAGGGGAAGGGGGAATCGGGAACATGGCGGGAAACCCTGCAAACAGCCCTATTGGAAAGTCAACCCCAACAGGGAGGGTTAAAACAGTACGAAATAGCAGTCCAGGAATTGACTGACTATCTAGACCGGCTCAAAAATCAACAGGCGACCCTGGAGACATCCCCCAATGTCAATCCGGCCCCAATCCAAGCAGTCATTGCCAAAAATCAAAAGACCCTAAACCAAATTCAAATTAATTTGGGGTTGCTCCAATACGCTGAGAATCAGACGCAAAAATCCCTCGATACTTGGCAATCTGTAGTGAGCAACGGTGAGCCAAATGAGCAAGAAATCGCCACCGTGCTGATTGCTCTACAACAAGCCGAACCCATCCCCTCCAATGCGGAAGCGGTTATTAATAGCCAATTAAAGGGATGGTTTCGTTGGCAGGGACTGACCCAGCTTTATCGCCGCCAAGGTAATCTTGAAAGCCTCGATCAGGTTTGTGATACCCCCGCCTGTGGAGCGTTGCAAACAGAAGTGGAAAAGGCTAGCCAGCGGGCCCTGGTGAAATTAGCCCTACTCAACAGCTTGCCTTTGTTGGGAGGAGGCATCGGTGTTTTGCTGATGATTGGACTGTTATTGCAATGGGCTTTGGGTCGGGAAAAGGCAATTCTAGCTACTAACGCCAAAACCAGATGGGACACTCCCTGGAATTGGGAAACCACTTGGCAGGTGTTGGTGGTGGGTTTCTTTTTTCCCAGCCAGATTGTTTTGCCGTTGGTGGTGGGGGTGTTACCTCTGCCCATGGCGGATTTGTCATTGATGGGCAAAGCCTTCTACGTATTGGCCACCTATGGGGCGATCGCCGCAGTGGGTTTGGGGTCTTTATTCGTCTCCCTAAAGGACTTTCGTCCCCTACCCCAGGATTGGTTTACCCTGCGTCCTAACTTCGGAGCCATTTTGTGGGGCTTGGGAGGCTACCTGGTGGCATTGCCATTGGTGGTGTTGGTGTCCTTAGTAAATCAAGAAATTTGGCAGGGCCAGGGGGGCAGTAATCCCTTGCTTTCCCTTGCTTTGGATTCCCAAAATTGGTTAGTGCTAGGAATTTTCTTTTTTACCGCTGCCGTTTTAGCGCCGGTGTTTGAAGAAATTATCTTCCGGGGCTTTCTCCTACCAGCCCTAACCCGCTACTTTCCCGTTAGTGTAGCCATTATTCTCAGCAGTTTACTGTTTGCCATCGCCCATTTGAATGTGTCGGAAATTTTACCTTTATTTGTTTTGGGCTCCATTCTCGGCCTTGTTTATAGCCGTTCCCGCAATCTTTTATCTTCGATGATTCTCCACAGTCTCTGGAATAGTGGAACATTGTTAAGCCTATTTATTTTGGGTGGCAGTTGAATGCTGATAGTGCCCTGATTTTGAAAGTAAGATTCTAGAATGGTGCTGGCAGGCCGAATTTTCCTCTAGCCCCCTAACCTGTGGTGAGTCGCCAGTGGACTGGTGAGTTTTTATGGACTGGCTTTTCTATTTGTTCTTAACAGCCGTTTTTTACGTTTACCGTTTAGTCAGCCTGAAATCGAGAACAGAGCAGGAACGCATCGGTTCAACGCCGGTGTTTTTCTCTACCCTCGGTTTTTTTGCCATTTTTGAATTTGTTTTTGCGGACTCTTTGTTTAGACTGCCACTATTTCATGTTTTAGGGCTAATTTTTTCCTTTATTTGTGCTTTTACCATTTATATTTACCTGCGGAATTTAAAAAAGGAGGTAGAAGTGATTTTCGAAAAATTAGTCAAACAAAGTCAGGGCAAAGTGAGCGTACTGACTTTTATGCAACGTACTAACATGACTAAAGATGAAGCCATGGATTACTTAGACGCCAAATTACGCCAGCTCCCTGGCATCACCTACGAAACCCTGGGCAATATTTATTATGAATTTGACCGTTGGTAAGGGCTTCTGCGGTGGCCATCTAGACTTCAAGTCTGGGCCCAGGAACCGTGCAGGGGATAGGGAATGTGATGCTTTAACTTCAAAGTGGCGATCGCCGGAGCAGTAATGTCCTGAGCATCAAGAATCACTAGTTCGGAACGGTGCAAATCAGCTTTATAAATCAAGCAGAGCAACCAACCATCATCTTCAGCCACGCCACCGGGTCGGGGCACAAAAATAGGTTCCCCGGCAAAACCATGGGGGGCAAAGGAACGTAGAGTTTCAGTGCCGGACTCTAGATCTACTTTGAGAATGGCCTGAAGGGGAGCATTGCCTGTGCTATGGTGTGCGGCTCCCATGTAAACATAGCGATATGGACGGCCAACCTGCTGGGGATGGACAACGGGAAACTCGCAACAACGACTAACCATTAACTGTTTTTCCACCGTGGCTGCTGCGGGATCAATGGTGAAACGCCATAACTGTCCGGGATCTAAATTATCGAAATTCGTACTACGAAAATCCCCATCGGTGTCTACCTGGGGCAGGGAATTGTAACAAATGGAATCGAGGATTATTTTGCCATTTTCCTCAAAAGCGTTGGCATGGTGAAAAACAAAGCCTGCCTGTACCGGAATTCTTTTTATTTCTCCACCGTCCCTAGGAACGAGAATAATTTGAGCAGGTTTATCGGGATGAAATTGCACACATTCCCCTGCTCCTCGCAAACCGAAAAGGTAGGGTAACCCGTTGAGAGTAACGTTATTTTGCAGAAAAATGGCGTAATGGGGCGTGATCGCAAAATCATGAATAAAAGCAAAACCAGGAAAAGTTTCAGTTTTTTGCCGCAACAATTTACCCTGGGGGTCTAGCTCTAACAGGGTGAGGGTACTGCTCAAGCTGGATTTAATTGAAAAGGTCACATAGCAGGGTTGGCCCCCATCAAAAGTTGAAGCCGGATCAATGCGGGGATGGGCCGACAGGGGTTGCCCTTCCGCAAGAATGCCGCCCAAATCATCCAACCCAATGGTTGCTAAGTTTGATGGTTCCAAGCGATGGGGTTGTCCCCCTTCCCATAGGGCCAAGAGGCGATCGCCCCAGTAGGTAATGTTGGTGTTGGCAATGTTTTTTAGCCGTAAGTCAAAGATAGTTTTGAGCCAGCCCCCCGCCGGTTGGGAACCAAAGACGCCCCGATAGATCATTTTTCCCGCTTTTTGCTCTTCCACGTAACCCTGGGTGCGGACAAATTTGCTCTGGAAATGTACTCGACCGTCCCCAGGAAATTTAAAGGCTGTCACCATGCCGTCCCCGTCAAAGGGATGCTTCAAAGGGCGATCGCCAATTTCCAATAATCCAGGGCCGTTGCGATAGAGCGTTCCCTGGAGGTCTGGGGGTATGCTCCCTTCCACGTCTTCGACCCAATAATCCCACTCCTGGGGCTGGGACTGGTAACCTCTCAGCCAATCCTGCGGACTGTAGGAGCGCTGCGATGGGGAACTGGTTGGGGGGGAAGTGACCATGGTCAATGGGGAAGTTTGTTACATTTCTTTACTTTTACCATTGTAACGTTCTCCGCTCCGGGGAACTGGGGGTTAAAATCTATACGTAAAGAATCTGAAGTTTTTCCACTTTCGCCCAGGGAGGTAAATGATGGCGACCGAAGTTTTAAACAAGCCCAGCAATAGCACAATCCGCAAACACGCCCCCCGTTACCGGGTCTTACTGCACAACGATGACTTCAACTCCATGGAGCATGTGGTGCAAACTTTGATCCAGACGGTGGCGGGCATGACCCAGCCCCAAGCGGTGGACATTATGATGGAAGCCCACTTTAACGGCATGTCTTTGGTGATTACTTGTGAGTTGGAACACGCTGAGTTTTACTGTGAAACCCTGCGGAGTCACGGGCTGTCCAGCACCATCGAACCGGACGAATAGGCCCTAATTTTTTCTTGATGACAACGGTTGATCCGGTGGAACTTCAGCGGCGGAGGGCATTAGACATCCGTAACTCGCCAACTAAGTTTGAGGTTGAACCAAAAGTTCCAGAGGGTCACTAGGGCGATCGCCAGGGCGTTGGCTAGGTAGCGGTTGAAGTGGGAAAAGTTAAAGAAGAAATTCAACAGCCCCAGGTTAATGCCCAGGCCAGCCCAGCAGATCAGGTTAAATTTGAGCAGACGTTTACTGACTTGGGAGGGACTATTTTGTCCCTGGGTTAGATCTTGAAAAGTCCAACGGTCATTCCAAAAAAAGTTGTTCAGGATGGCTAACTGGGCGGCGATGATCTTACTGCGGCTCAGGGGCAGATCTCCCAGGGATGGTTCCGTGAGGATAAATAAAATGGCCATGTCCACCGCCACTCCGGTTAGCCCCACCGCGCAAAATTGCAAAAACCGGGAGGAAAGGGACAACCTCAGTTTGCATAGATGCTGGAGATATTCCACATACTGTCGCCAAGTGACCTTGCTTTGCCCCGATCGCCGTTCTTGAAAAACGTAGCCGACCTCCGCCAACCAACGGATGCGCCCCCGGGCCGTCACTTCAATGAGGATTTTGTAACCCACTGGACTGAGGGGACAATCGGCGATCGCCTGACGCCTAACCAAGAAAAAACCACTCATGGGGTCGGACAGACGGCCAATTACCTCCGGCAGAATTAATAAACCTAGCATCTGGGCCCCCCGGGAAAGTAGCCTTCGCACTAAACTCCATTGACTGACCCCCCCTCCTGATTGATGACGACTAGCCACTGCCAAATCTGCCCCCCGCTCCATTTCCGCCAACAGGGCCAGCAAGACCTGGGGAGGATGCTGTAAATCTGCATCAATAACTCCTAAAAAATTTCCCCTAGCTTCTTGCCAACCTCGAATCACCGCCGTGGATAAACCTCGTCCTTCTGTTCTTCTAATTACTCGCAATTGGGGATAGGTGTCGCTTAAGTTAAAAGCCTTTTGCCAAGTTAAATCGGGACTGTCATCGTCCACCACAATCAACTCATACTGTCCAGACCAACGGTTTTCCAACAGTTTCACCAGGGTAGTTACCATGGCTTGGATATTTTCCCCTTCGTTATAGGTGGGCAACACTAGGGAAAGGAAAATACCATCGGCCTCCCCCAGCTTGGGCACTGTTAGGGCAGTGGCTGGCGATGGCAGGGGAAAATAGACCATGGACAGGGGCAGAAAAATTGACAATAACCGTCCTAATTATGGCCTGTGAAAGGGCCAAGGGAAATTCCCCTCAGCTAAGGCTAGGTACAAGGGGAGCCCAACGAGTAAAATGCGATCGGGTTTTGAGCCCGTTTGGTTGTGACTCTTTTGTATTTCGTTGGAGAAAAATTGTGGATCTAAGCCGTATTCCTGCCCAGCCCAAAGCCGGTTTGATCAATGTGTTGATCGAAATTCCCGCAGGGAGCAAAAATAAATACGAGTTCGACAAAGACATGAATTGCTTTGCCCTCGACCGGGTACTGTATTCCTCTGTGCAATATCCCTACGACTACGGTTTTATCCCCAACACCCTGGCTGACGATGGCGATCCCCTCGATGGCATGGTGATTATGGACCAGCCCACTTTCCCCGGTTGCGTAATTACCGCCCGCCCCATTGGTATGTTGGAAATGATTGACGGTGGCGATCGGGACGAAAAAATTCTTTGTGTTCCCGCCAAAGATCCCCGCTACACCTACGTTAAATCCATCAATGACCTGGCTGGGCACCGCTTGGATGAAATTGCCGAGTTCTTCCGCTCCTACAAAAATTTGGAGAAAAAGGTGACAGAAATTCTGGGCTGGAAAGATGTAGATGCAGTGCTGCCCTTGGTGGAAGAGTGCGTTAAGAACTACAAATAGTAGTTGGGGTGGAGCTAACTGAACCGGTAAATCCTCTAAATTTTGTTTGCCCCCGGACTTCTTAATTTGGGGGGCTATGGGCTCAAATCGAGGGTCTTCCCCTGGCCCTAAAGCCCCCCTCCTATTAGTTGATAGGGGCGATAAGACTTTTAAATATCTTCTTCAAACAAGGGTTTGGCTGGATTCTTGCCATTGCCTGGTGACCGACCCCGGACAAATTTGTTTAGAATTACTCTTGATCTCCAGAGGCTTAGCTAATTGCCATGCTTGTTAAATCCACTACCCGCCACGTCCGTATTTTTAGCGCTGAAGTACAAGGTAATGAACTGATTCCCAGTAACAATGTCTTGACCATGGATGTGGACCCCGATAACGAATTTGTTTGGAATGAAGATGCTCTCCAACAGGTTTATCGTCGCTTCGATGAGTTGGTGGAGTCCTACAGTGGTGAAGATTTAACTGACTACAATTTACGGCGCATTGGCTCGGATTTGGAGCATTTTATCCGTGACCTGTTGCAAGCAGGTAAAGTTAGTTACAACCTAGATTGTCGGGTGTTGAATTACAGCATGGGGCTGCCCAAGGTGGAAAATCAGGAAACTGCAGGAAAATATTGGCTGGATAACTAACTTGGTATCAATTGACCATAACTGGAGGGAGGCTTAACACTGTGCTCGATCGCCATTGGCATAATCAAAATAATTGTCGGCCAAGCTATTGGTCCCATGTGACCACTGTGCTGACGATATGTCTGCTGGCGATCGCCATGGGTTTAGGGGGTTGTCAATCTTTATCGGCATCGTCCCCGCCCCCCTTAATTAAAACTAGCGAACCAGTGCAGTTGGGCAACCTGCGGGAAGTATCTCCCCCCAAAACAATACAAGCCCTAGCCTCCAGCTTTAATCAATACCAACCCCAGGTAACAATCCTCTCCCCGGCCCCCGATACGGTGCTCAAAAAGACCACAGTGGCGGTGAAACTCCGGGCGGAAGACCTACCCCTGAACCAAAATGACACTGTTCCCCTGCGGGCCCATGTCCATCTAATTTTGGATAACGAACCCTATCGGGCGATTTATAACCTAGACCAACCCATTGTCCTAGAAGATTTGGAGCCGGGCACCCATACCCTGCGGGCCTTTCCTGTCCGCCCTTGGCACGAAAGCTATAAAAACGATGGGGCCTATGCCCAAGTTACTTTCCACGTTCTCACCAAAACCGACAGCAATAATCCAGACTCCGACCTACCCCTATTGACCTATAGCCGTCCCAAGGGAGACTATGGCGCTGAACCAATTCTTTTGGACTACTATTTAACCAACGCTCCCCTCCACATTGCAGCGACCAATGATGCTGACTTGAGCGATTGGCGCATCCGGGTCACTGTCAATGATGAAAGTTTTTTGGTGGACCAATGGCAACCCATTTACCTGGAAGGCTTTGAAACCGGGGAAAATTGGCTCAAATTGGAGTTCATTGACGAAGCGGGCAACCTAGTGGCTAACCGTTTTAACAACACAGTGCGGGTGATCAATTACCAACCTGATGGCCAGGATGCCTTTTCCCGTTTAATGCGAGGGGATGTGCCCTTAGCGGAAGCCTACACTATGGTCGGCTTGGACCGCCCCTTTGGAGTGGAGCCTGTGGAGGAAGCGGGAGAGCCGGAGCAATTGGTGGAAACTGCGCCGGAACCTGCCATTCAAACGGAAGCAACGGAATCAGTTGAACTCGATCAACAGGTTGAAGTGGAGGAAACGGAAGTAGTAGTGGAAGAAGTTCCCCTTGCCGCTCCAAAGGAGACCATACAGGATTTGAACACTTCCCCAGAGGGCATTACAGAAGAAAATATTTCCGAGTCCCCCCCACAACTATCCCCAGATATCCAACAGCCTGAAGCGGTGGAGGAACCGGAGTTAGTAGGGGAGACAGAAGAGGAAATACTGCAGACAATGGTAGAGGAAAAGGTGATTGAAGAAGAAATTACTGAGCTTCCGACAGCACCTTCAGAACCGTTGGATAAACTGACCCCTACTCCCTCAGATAGTTGAGCAAGAATTACCAGCGCTATGGTTTCCCAGAGTATTGCTTGAGCCTGGGTGAATCAGCTTTTAGGTGGTAAAAGTCCTATCTTTAATGCTTTGATCAGATAAATCTTGCCAACCGAATAATCGGCCAATGGCGATCGCCTGGGCTTGGGGCATTTGGCCATGGGAAAAGGCCCAGGGTAAATGGGGGCAGAGTTCCGCCATCTGGGTTTGGAACCAATCTAAAACGTAGGGACTGCCGTAGACGATTAATCCCTGTAAGGATGGATGGGTTAAACATTGGCGATACAGCGCTTGGGTTGCAGATGTTAAACCCGCAGTGCCCCGGAAGGGATTGCCCCGAATAAATACCTGGAGTAAAAATGGATTTTGACCAAGGGGATAGTGTTCCAACAATTCTGGAGTGAGGATTTTGACTGTGTATCCTCCTTTCACCGGCAAAGTTAGAGCAGGACAAGCCCGGTCAAGGAAATCGGCGGTAAGTAAATCATCCACAATAACTAAATTTTTTCCCGGTTGATCGCCTAGGTTGGCAATGGGCAAATCTCCCTCGCTTTGCAGTGCTGCAGTGAGAATTTGATCCACTAATTTGCGGCCGGGCCCAGTTTGTAAATTAATGGTGAAATTGTTCGGATCAGGGGCGGGGGCTAATTTTTCCTTGGCAGTTAATACCCGTTGCAAAGATTGTTCAATTCTCTCCTCCGTTAAACGACCCGATTCCACCGCCTCGGCGATCGCCGCAATCACAGTTACTGGATCTGGTGGCATTAAGAGAATATCCACCCCTGCTTCCAAAGCCCGTACCGCCACTTCCCTAGGGCTAGCAATGTCCGTAATTCCCCCCATAATCAGCGCATCGGTGACAATGATGCCGTCAAAACCGAGTTTTTGTCTTAATTGTCCAGTCAAAATGGCCGGGGATAAAGTTGCCGGATTACTATCGTCCCAAGCAGGGACAAGAATATGGGCAGTCATCACACTATCCACCCCTTGGGCGATCGCCTGCTGAAAAGGAAGCAACTCTAAGGTTTCCAGTCGGTCGATGGGGTGGGGAATAACGGGCAAATGTAAATGGGAATCGGTGCTAGTGTCCCCATGGCCAGGGAAGTGTTTAGCAGAATTTAGCACAGGAAATTGCTGGGTTCCCGTAATAAATTCCCGCACTAAAGTCCCCACAATCTCCGGGGTTTCCCCAAAGGCCCGCACATTAATTACTGGATTGTTAGGATTATTATTCACATCGGCGATCGGGGCCAAAATCCAATTCAAGCCCACCGCTAGGGCCTCCTGGGCAATCACTTCCCCCATCTGCTTGGCATATTGTTGAGCCAAGTCTAAATCTTGCTCGGCAATGCTGCCTAAAGCCATGGGAGGGGGAAACCAAGTGGCACCGGAGAATCTCTGCCCCACCCCCTCCTCAATGTCAGCGGCTAAAAGTAATGGCGTCGGAGCCCAACTTTGTAACTGAGCAGTGCGTAAAGCTAATTCAGCCCCACTGCCCCCTAAGAGAATTACCCCGCCCAAATTAAGGTTTGCTAACCAATTCTGCAGAGTTTGATTGGGAGCTTCCCAAGCAGGGTAACGAATTTGATGGTCAAACAAAAATCCTGAGGCCCGCACCACAATTAATTGGCCGATTTTTTCTCGTAAAGTCCAATTGCCGGGGTTGATGGCCGCCATAATTTTCGCTTTGCTTATTGTTAAAATACTAAATAGTTAAAAATCAATTTCTAGTTGGGTCAAGCTTAACGAATTTAGTTTCATTGATTGCCAAAAAAAACTGATTTTAGTAATCATTAAATGGACATAAAACGTTGCTGATAATCTTCCAAAAGTAGCTTGGTAAAACTATTAAGGGGAAAATCCAATGCTTCTAGGGGAGTGACCCATTCCCATTCAACAATTTCCTCATTGGGAATCACCTGAGTGGACTCACAACGGGCGTAGTAGTTTAATAAAACAAAATGGGCTGGGCAATGGAACTGTTCATCATTCACCGCTTCCTGTACCAAAGCAAACTTTATTTCCCGTAGATCTAACCCCACTTCTTCTTGGAATTCCCGTTTTAGGGCCGCTTCTAATGTTTCTCCCCATTCCACCTTTCCCCCAGGCACCCCCCAGGTGCCCCGCCATTTGGTGGTTTTGACAATTAAAACTCGGCCGTCGGGGGCAGTAACCAGCGCACCAACCGTAGCTAAGGGAAATTGGGGAGGCATGGCAGGGAAAAATTATGGCAATTTTTGACGGGGTGATCATACCATGGTTAGCTGGGGAACTTGTTGTTCTTAGTTCAATATCTGGTAGTCAGCTAGTACTTAATCAATTTATGGATACGTTAAACGTTAAGGGAATTCGAGCCTATGGTTACACTGGCTACTTCGATGCAGAACAGTTTTTAGGGCAATGGTTTGAGGTTGATCTCACCATCTGGATCGATTTGGCCAAGGCTGGGCAGAGCGATGACCTAAACGATACCCTCAACTATGCGGATGCGGTGGCGATCGTGCAAAAGCTCATCCGTGAGTCCAAGTTTAAAATGATTGAAAAACTGGCCGAGGCGATCGCCGATGCCATTTTAGGAACAGGCAAAACCCAGCAAGTAAAAGTGGCCCTGACTAAGTGCCAGGCTCCCATTCCAGATTTTGACGGGGATGTGACCCTAGAAATTCTTCGGAGTCGTTAGATTATTTAAGGTGTTAACCATGGGTTGGTCTAACATACTCAGTTTGTTTGGGGCGATGTTGATCCTAGCGGCTCTTCCCAGCTTGAGTGTGTTAACCGTTTCGAGTAAAAGTGCCAGTGGTGGTTTTATTCATGGCTTATTTGCGGCCCTTGGCGTTGTTTTAGGCGATATTATTTTTATTCTCATTGCTCTCTGGGGTTTAGCTTTTTTACGGGGGGCAATGGGCGATTTTTTTGTCATTCTTAAATATATCAGCGGCATTTATTTAAGTTGGCTGGGAATTAACACTATCCGAGCCAAAGTTAACAATCAAAGTCTGGCCAAGGTAGATGTCAAATCCCTCTCTTCTAGTTTTTCCGCCGGATTGCTCATAACTTTAGCCGATCAAAAAGCTGTCCTGTTTTACCTGGGCTTTTTACCCACTTTTGTTGATGTCAATAATATTGCCTATCTTGATATCGCAGTCATAATCTTAACCGCCATTCTGACGGTGGGAGGTGTAAAAATATTTTATGCTTTTCTTGCCCACCGCTCAGGGCTATTAATCAGTAGACAAAATAAACGGATAATGAATTATTTAGCCGGCGCTCTAATGATTTCCGTTGGTGTATTTTTGCTTATTTCAAGCTAGCGAAGGTCAATCAATTGGGTAAATTCCATACAAAAAAGTGACCGCCATCTCCACTACCAGGAAAATGGCGATCGCCAATATGATCAACGTGATCAACAACTATTAGGAAAACAAAAGTTTAGTATTCGGTCACGCTGGGATCCACTTCCCGACTCCAAGCAGTGATACCCCCTTTAACATTGATGCCTTCAATGCCGGCCTCTTTAAGCAGAGATAAAGCTTTGGTGGAACGCCCCCCCAATTTGCAATGGGCGATCAAAATGCCCTCGTGGCCGTCTAGCAATTCTTTGACCTTGTCAATGCCATGGCCTTCTTCAATGTCCGGCAGAGGCACTAGTACGGAGCCAGGGATCCGGGCAATATCATATTCATTGGGATTACGAACATCTAAGAGGATAAAGTCTTTTTCTTGACTTTCCATCAAGGCATGCAACTCTCGTACTGTCATTTCCGACAGAGCAGAGGCCTGTTCTGCTTCAGCGGCTTTGGCCTGGGGAATGCCGCAAAACTGATCATAATCGATTAATTTTTCAATGACCGGCCGCACAGGATTGGGGCGCAGTTTCAATTCCCGGAATTTCATATCCCAGGCGTTGAACAGCAGCAGACGACCGCTGAGGGTGTTGGGGGCTCCCAAAATGATTTTTAGTGCTTCCGTTGCCTGAATCGTACCCACGATGCCCGGTAATATACCTAAAACTCCCCCCTCGGAACAGGAAGGTACCATCCCCGGCGGTGGCGGTTCTGGATAGAGGTCACGGTAGTTTGGCCCCCCTTGGTAGTTAAACACCGTAGCTTGTCCCTCAAAACGGAAAATGGAGCCGTAAACGTTGGGCTTATTCAACAGCACACAGGCATCGTTGGTTAGATAACGGGTGGGAAAATTGTCCGTACCATCGATGACAATGTCGTAGGGGGCAATGATGTCTAGAGCATTGGCGGAGGAAATCTGGGTTTCGTAGAGGTCCACCTGACAGAAAGGATTAATTTCCATAATGCTCTGCTTGGCAGACTCGATTTTGGGCTTGCCTACCCAGGAAGTGCCGTGGATGATTTGCCGTTGCAGGTTGGAAGTATCAACAATGTCAAAATCCACCAAACCGATCCGTCCTACCCCCGCTGCAGCCAGATAGAGTAGCAATGGGGCACCTAGACCCCCGGAACCAATGCACAGGACACTGGCGGCCTTGATACGTTTTTGGCCGTCGAGCCCCACCTCCGGCAAAATAATGTGGCGGGAATACCGTTGGTAGTCGTCTTGGGAGAGTTCAATCTCTGCTAGGTTTGGGTTAAGCATTGCTGTTGTTCACGGAAAATCATCGTCGGGACTATGGCCGCAACGAACCTATCATTTTAGTCTTTTTGGCGGCGGCACTACCATGGTTTTGGTGTGAAGATTGTTAAATAGAATTCTTATTTTTGCTTAAACAATATGGCTACTCTCCAGGATTCCCGGGATAAGAATGTGTTGGGCGGTGACCTCAAATGTTGCTGTAAGTCACCGTTGACGGGCTTTTACCGTAATGGTTATTGCCAAACGGGGCCGACGGATTTCGGCCGCCATGTGGTTTGTGCCCAGGTGACAGCGGAATTTTTAGAGTTTTCCAAAGCCCGGGGCAATGATCTTTCCACACCCCAACCGGCTTACCAATTTCCCGGATTAAAACCAGGGGATAAATGGTGTTTATGTGCGGCCCGCTGGCAGGAAGCAAAGGATGCGGGCATGGCTCCGCTGGTGGATTTAAGTGCCACCCATGTTTCTGCGTTGGAGGTGATCAATTTGGATGCATTGATTCCCCATGCGTTGCCAGGACAATTTTCACCGGAAGAAGAATAGATGATTGACCAAATTATTGATGAAGTTACGGATTCAGATCCCTATCAAGAATTGTTGGTAACGGCCGATGGCGTTGCCGAAGGCACACTGGGTGTCCGCCTGGATAAATGGTTGGCGGAACAGCTACCAGAGTTGTCCCGTTCCCGTTGTCAAAAATTGATTGAGTCGGGGCAGGTGCAACGCAATGGGTTAGTTTGTCAGGATAAAAACTTGATCCTCAAAACTGGCGATCGCCTGGTGGTTAATATTCCTGAGTTGATTCCTTTGGATGTGGTGGCCCAGAATATTCCCTTGGATATTTTGTATGAGGATGAACAGTTAATTATCATCAACAAGCCAGCGGGATTGGTGGTGCATCCCGGCCCTGGTCATCCCGACGGCACAGTGGTTAATGCTTTGTTGGCCCATTGTCCCGATTTGGCTGGCATTGGCGGCGTGCAAAGACCGGGCATTGTCCACCGTTTGGATAAAGACACCACTGGAGCGATGGTGGTGGCCAAAACTGAATTAGCACTGCATAACCTACAGGTTCAACTCAAGGAGAAAACTGCTCGCCGTCTGTATTGGGGCATTGTTTATGGATCTCCAAAGGAAATTCAAGGCACGGTCAATCTCCCCGTGGGCCGTCATCCCGGCGATCGCCAGAAAATGGGTATTGTCCCGGTGGAAAAAGGGGGTCGGGAAGCGGTTACCCATTGGCGACTGTTGGAAAGGATTGGGAACCACAGTTGGTTGGAATTTCAGCTAGAAACGGGCCGTACCCACCAAATTCGGGTACACAGTAAGCAAATGGGCCATCCTTTGGTAGGGGATAATCTCTACACTTCCCCTGGCAGTGTCAACGTCAACCTGCCCGGCCAAGCCCTCCATGCCCACCAGCTTTCCCTCATCCATCCGGTGAGCGGAGAAATAATTACGGCGATCGCCCCTATGCCAGCCCATTTTGAAAAGCTGTTGGTTTATTTGCGGCAAAGAATTCCCTAAATGTTGCTATGGATGCAAGGAAGGGATAAATAGACTCTAACCAAACTGAATGTGGTCTAATTTTGGCCACATCAAGGAAGGCTCGAAAATTAATTAAATTAGGAGCTGAATTAGCTTAGGAGAGTTAATAAGCCCCATTATTGTTGGGAAACAGCATCACACCCAGGGTTTTAGCGATGATCAGTAAATCCAACGTCATGGTGCGGTAATAGACGTAATAAACATCAATTTGCACCCGCTCAGGATAGGGAATATCGTTGCGGCCAGAAACCTGCCATAAGCCGGTTAGCCCTGGCTTAATGCTCAGAACTTGGTTAATTTGACGTCCATACTTGTGCAACTCCTCCGGCACCAAGGGACGGGGCCCCACCAAGCTCATATCCCCCTTGAGCACATTCCAGAATTGAGGAAATTCATCCAGGCTAGTCAGGCGCAAAAATTTGCCAATCCAGGTAATGCGGGGATCATTACGGAGTTTGAAGTTCTTTTCAAATTCTTCTCTGGTTTGAGGACAGCCCGCCATCAGCTTTTCCAACACCTCATCGGCATTGGTGACCATGGTGCGGAACTTAATACATTTGAAACGTTTAAATTTGCGCCCCACCCTTTCTTGCACATAGAAAATAGGCCCCGGAGAGCTGACCGCAATCATTAGGGCGATCGCCAGGTAGAGGGGGGAACAGAGAACCAGTACCGACAGGGAGAAACAGATATCGAATACCCTTTTAGCCACGGTTCCGGTGAGGGAACTGGAGCGGGAACCTTGATACCTTCTCGGAGAGACCGTTGGATAAAATCCGCGTCTCATCAAAGCACGGAGGGCTTTTACAGAGATCGGTGAGCTATTGGCAGTCATCGTACTCCATCACACATCACACCATATGGTCCTAATCATAAAGCCTGAATCGACAATTGTTACGATTCTTTGCTAAATAACTGAGGACTCCCACCGCCACTAAGTCCGACGAGGGGCTTGATGACAGTATTTTTCCAGCAACGCCAGATACGACGTTTGAAATATTTTAGAAGAAAAACGGTTTGCTTGCAGGAAACAGTTCTCTGAACTGATCTGATGGCTAATGTTGGAAAAAGTTTCCACTGCTTGCACCAAAGACTCTACTGTTTGTTGATCAAACCAAATCCCGGTGGCAGTTTTGGGATTTTTTTGATAGTCAACTACGGTTTCCAATGCCCCCCCACGGCCAAAGGCAATGACTGGGGTGCCACAGGCCTGGGCTTCCACTAGGGCAATGCCAAAATCTTCACAGGCTCCGTAAACAAAGGCTTTGGCCCTAGCCATGTAATCCTCCACTACGGCATTGGGTTGGGGCCCAAGGATCTGCACGTTGGGTTGAGCCAATTCCTGCAGGAGCGGTAAATCAGGACCATCGCCAATCACCACTAGGGGCAATTGCAACTGGTTAAAAGCCTGGACAATCAGCTTGACCTGTTTATAGCTCACTAAACGGCAGACTGTCAGGAAAAAATCATCTTTTTTTTCTTGGTAGGTAAAACGGTCTAAATTCACGGGGGGATAGACCACATCGGCTGATCGCCGGTAGCAACGCCAAATGCGCCGGGCCGTATGCTGTGAATTGGCCAAGAAGTAATCCACTCGATTGGCGGAAATCACATCCCATTGCCGTAGTTGGTGGAGCAGGTAACGGGTCAAAATCCCCGGCAAACCCCGTCCCATCCGACTGTTGTTTAAATAGTCAAAAGTTAAATCCCAGGCATAGCGCATGGGGGTATGGCAATAGCAAATATGAACTTGGTGGGGCGCAGTCAACACTCCCTTGGCCACAGCATGGGAAGAGGAAAGAATAACGTCATACTGTCCCAAGTCCAATTGCTCGATCGCCAGGGGCAAAAGAGGTAAATATTTTTGCACTCCCTGTTCTGTCCGGGGAAAATGTTGCAAAAAAGTGGTGCCAATGGAACGGCCGTAAAGATAGCTGTGGGGGTTGGTGGACTCAAAATCAATCAGGGCATAGAGATCCGCCGTCACATGACTGAGAATCTCCTGCACCACCAATTCCGACCCCCCCGTGGCCTTCGGGGTGAGCCACTCGTGGACTAGGGCGTACCGCATGCCTTAGGTTCTGCCCCGCAGTCGCATGGCCATTTCATTCCGCACCGGAGCCATTTCCAAAGCTACTTCCTCGGTGATCCGCCCTTCTTGGTAGAGATTAAATAGGGATTGGTTGGCAGTTATCATACCGTCGTACTCCCCATCCTCCATCAGTTCAGCAATTTCATCGTACTTGCCTTGGCGAATATAATCCTTGACCGTTTCCGTATTAATCAGAATGTCATGGAAACCGGCCCGTTTCCCATCGGTAGTACGGCATAAACCTTGGGCAACGATGGCCACCAAAGATTCGGCGATCGCCGTCCGCATGGCTGGTTGTTCCTCCGCTGTGTAGAGGGTCAAAATCCTTTCTAGGGTCTTAATGGCACTGTTGGTGTGCAGGGTTCCCATGACCAAGTGACCGGTTTGGGCAGCTTTGAGGGCGGTGTTCACCGTACTCCGGTCCCGCATCTCCCCAATCAGGATAATATCCGGGTCTTCCCGCAGAGAAGCCTTCAGAGCGTTGTCGAATTCCAGGGTGTGCATGCCCACTTCCCTTTGGCGGATCAAGGAACGACGACTTTGGTGTACAAATTCAATCGGATCTTCAATGGAAATGATGTGTTTGGCATGCTCCTTGTTGATGTAGTCCACCATAGCGGCCATGGTAGTGGATTTACCGGAACCGGTGGGCCCCGTCACTAGAATCAGGCCTTTGTGGGAGTCGGACACAGTACGCAAAATATCCGGCAAGCGCAACTGTTCCAGGGTCAAAATCTTGAGGGGAATAATCCGCAGTACCATGGCGGAGCCCAACAGACTTTCAAGAACGTTAATCCGAATCCTGGCAAAGTCGTACTGCTTTGCTCCGTCAAATTCCAATTCCCGCTTGAATCGTTGGATTTCATCCTCAGTGAGAATTTCCCGCAGCCAACTCATGAAAGTTTGCTGATCCGTTGGCTCATAGCGGAGGGGCACCATTTCTCCCCGGTCCCGCATGCGAGGCACCTCCCCTATCCCCAGGTGAACATCGGAAAAACCTTGGTCAAAGGCACTGCGAATTAACTCCTCCAGACTAGGTTGTCCTGGCGATCGCCCTAGGTTGGCATGGCTTGGGGCTGGTGGGCTAGTGGGTAAATTGGGTGTCGGGGGACGATGTTGCGGTTGGGGCTGGCCAATGCTGGGGGGAGCTGGCATAAACTGAGTTTCCGGAGCCATACTTTCTTGCCGAATGGACGACGCAGGTCGCCCAGCAGGATTGTTGGGAAGGGGGGGCAACGGGGGAACAGAGGGGCGGGGAGGTTGGTTCATGGGATTTTTTCACCGGATTTTGCACTTGTGGCACAGCTAACCCCCGGTAAACCTTTGATGCAGACAGAGGAGACGATACAGCCTGCAGCAACGAATATAACCGGTCGAATTCAATGGGGACATTGGGGACATTATTTAATAGGTTAAAGACTTTTTTCTGTTTTTCGTCAGTTGTTTAACAAAACGACGCATTTGTTTCCCCACGTTTGTCCCTATGTCCTTAATGAGATTCAAGCGACAAATTGTTAACAAATGTAAAACTAACTGAGTCTTGCATTAATTGCCTTCTCCATGCCGTCTCCAGCACAAAAAAGAAAAATGTGGGGATCAAAGCTAAACGACAAACTAGCCATGAAATCAGGCTTTAAACTGAGATAAATAGAGTTGAGGTTAATTTTTACCTATGGCTGGGAAACAGCAGAGTGTAAGAATAATGAATAAATGTCAATGATTAAATGTAAATAATTATAAAGAAATCTCAGTTTCTCGAAGTCGTTGCCTATACTGGACTCAACAGCCCCCAGTCGGAGCCTTCAATTTGGGCACCGTTGTTTGGGGTCTGCCTCACCCGATTGTTGTTGTTGGAGTTAATAGTTATGGAGCTTTCGTCAAGGGAAGGAGTAGGAATGAGCTATATGCTCGTCCTAATGAAGAGTTTTTCTGTTTGGACTTTCACCCTGTTAGTTTGTCTATTGGTGGTCGGTTTCCCGCTGGTGTTTTTGGTCGCTACAGTGGGGGTTTTGGCGACGGTGGTATTACAGTCAGTTTTACCGATGAGTGCTGTGCTCTTAGTAGCCAGCAGTCTTTTGGGAGGGACAGTTTTATTGGTTCTTTCTGGGGCCGCCACCTTGACCGCCAAAGGAATCCATCCTCAGGAAGTGCGTTGGTTAAGTTGGCTCCATGGGGAAACTAATTTAATTCATAAACCCATGTTTGCATCCTGCCCGTTGACGTGCAGTCTCATTCAGTGATTAATTTTTGTCGATCTTTTGCTTAATTTAATTCTCAGCTTTTCCAAAGCCCAAACGCTTTTGTTTGACTTCTTGCCTGTTCTTATCAACCCCGTCTGAAGCAGCCTATGCCCAAGTCGGGGTTAATTATTTGTGTTTTATTTTTCCGCCGTTGAAGAGCTAGGGCATCAACAATTGGGCATCCCCCGGCTGGGAAAGTCCAGGTTGATTGGGAGCTGTAACGGCTGGGGGCGCCGTTGGATTCTGATCACCTTGTTCCCCCGAACCAGAATCTGTTCCATTGGATGCGGCCTGGGGGCGATAAAGTTCGGCGAGAAAATCTACTAATTCCTGCCGTTGTTTCCGATTTAGCCCGGCAATAAGTTGGCGATCGCCATCGAGGGGACTTGTTTGGAGAGTGGAAAAACCGGGATAACGCTCCGGCACCATTTGATCATTGGCACCAAGGTAATCCGCTAGGGTTAAACGCCAATCAAAACGATAGCGGGTTGGCCTTTTTTGTATATCGCGGTGATATCGGATCATCCGACTGATCAGGGTATTCTCCGGATCTGGGCTACCATCGCTTTGGCGGCGGTAATCGTTACCCTTGGGCAAATCGGGAAAACGAGCGTAAACCTGCTGAGCAATTATTTCCACCACCACCGTATATCCTCCGGCGGGCACTCCCTGAGCGGGCGGGGCCGGCTGAGCCTGGGAAACAGCCCCCCACTGTCCGGGACTATGGAGTAGCATGGTGAGCAAAAAGCTCAGACAACCCAATAGTAACGTCAGGGGAAAAAGGGGCTTAAACATGGAACTGGGGGAATTAATTATCGCTAATAATTTCTGGGCGGGTGAGCTCGTCGGACATTTCAATGATGGCCCGGATAGCCGGCTTCATGTTGGGATCGTCAATGCTGTCAAAATCTTCGGAGCGATTTTCCTTGGCTCGCTTGGCTACCCTGACAGTAATGTTGTAGCGGTTTGATGCGGCTCCTAGGAGCTCTTCGGAACGATAAATAATGTGGTTAGAATCCAAATTACTACGCTTGGTCATGGTAAACAGGGTAAGGGGGACAATATGGCGATCGCCATTCGGAAAAGCAAAAAAGCAGAAACCGGGTGGAAGAAAAATCCGCAGAATACGCTTCCCAGTCTAGCGGAAAATTACCTCGGCTCCATCCCAACTGACCTAATATTGACCCTCCCCTCTATCGACATATCGACAGTGCATCCATTAACCATGGACGAAAATATCGGCCTAAGCCTAGGCATCGAACAATTTAACCGGCAAGATTTTTACGCCTGCCATAACACCCTCGAAGCAGTGTGGCTAGAGGCTAACCCGACGGAGAAAAATTTCTACCAAGGTATTTTGCAAATTGCCGTAGCCCACTATCATCTTGGCAATCACAATTGGCGGGGAGCAGTGACTTTACTGGGGGAGGGTATCCGCCGCTTGAAGGGTTTTCGCCCTGACCATCGGGAAGTGGATATAGAGAGTTTATTTCGGTCCAGCGTTTTGCTGTTAGAGAATCTACAAACTATTACGCCAGAAAATCTCCCCCAATGGTTAGAATCCGCTGCAGCGGAACAACTAACCCCCCAAATTGAGATTAAGTCGAAATAGTGCCAAAAAGATCCAAACACTGTGCTAGCATGGTTAATGCCGAAAGCGAAACGGCGAGCGTAGCCAAGGGGTTAAGGCAGAGGATTGTGGTTCCTCCACTCGTGGGTTCGAATCCCATCGTTCGCCCTTACAGATACGGTTGGAAACCATGGCTCGCACCATCTGTGTCTATAGGAAAATTTAAGTATTTTTCAAAAATTCTTAGATTACCTAAATGTCAATTTAAGTATGGGCTATTCCCCCAGGTTTTTGGGTACTTGTTTACCCTAGCCAGTTTTATGGCTTTTTACAAAACTTTGCCTGAGCCGCTATAGTGGAAGGTAATGCCAGTGATTAAAAGGTCAGTCCGGAGTTAGGGAGTAATAATGGAATTTAACTTTGACTTTCATACGTCTGAACAGGAAGAACAACGGGTCAACACACTGCTCCAATATCTGCAAAAACAACACCCCGAAACCTTAGCCTGGATTGCCCAATCCGCCAGCCCCGAGATTAAAGAGATTATTCACCAGAATGTCCAAGGCCTAGTGGGAATGTTACCCATGGATGACTTCGATGTGCAAATCACTACTGACCGGGAGGATTTCGCTAATCTGTTGGCTTCGGCCATGATGACAGGCTATTTCCTTAGCCGTATGGAACAACGGAAGAATCTGGAGTCATCCTTTTCAGGCTCGGATTGTTTATAGGGAATCACAGCATAGGCTGCTGGGGGTCATTGGTGACAGCGAGTTCCTGGTATTTTCGGTAGGCCATGCTTTTGGATCTACAAGAGCAACATCTAACAGACATATTACGGATACATTACTGACGGTTCATGGCTAAGGAAAAAGAAAGGATAAAAGTTGTCAGCGATAATCGCCAGGCTCGTTTTCTGTACGAAATCTTAGAGACCTATGAGGCGGGCATCGAGCTGCAGGGTACTGAGGTCAAGTCAATTCGAGCAGGGAAGGTTAATTTACGGGATGGTTTTGCTCTGCTGCGGGACGGGGAAGTCTGGTTGATGAACGTGCATATTTCGCCCTATGACAAAAGTAGTTTATTTTTTAACCATGATCCCCGTCGTACCCGGCGTTTGCTAATGCATAACTGGGAAATTCGGAAATTAATTGGTCAAGTTGAGCAAAAAGGCCTAACTTTAGTGCCGTTGAAAATGTATTTCAAGGGTAGTTGGGTAAAAGTTGCTCTGGGCCTTGGTAAAGGGAAAAAACTCCACGATAAACGGGAGACTTTAAAGCGTCGTCAGGATGACCGAGATATGGCTCGGGCCATGAAACGCTAATTTCGACTACTTTCCAAGAAGTTGCGGCAGAGGTTAGTCCGATGTTAGGCGATCGCCAATGGCCTCTTAGCGCAGAATTTTTAATCCTTCACATTTATCCTTCATCCTTTCATCCTCGAGATTAAATTCGGCTCGAACTGAATAATTCCGTCCGGGATGAAAATAGGAATTGTAAAAGAAACTAAAGGGTGCTTTTTCCACAATGCAAACCCGATCACCATCTTTAATTTGACTAAAAATTTCCTTTTTCACCATCCAATCTGCGGTTTCTAACTGTTGGGTCAGGGGTTGAAAAGCCGGATAGGTAAAGAATTTGTTAGTTTTGTGGATAAAGATAATCATAAACACAAAGGCAACTAAGCCAAAATATTGGGGCTTCAGAATAGTTTTTGGGCTGGGACTATGCTCAGCGAAACGGGTAACTAAATAGGCGTTGAGACTGACAAACACAATCATCCAATACATGTAGTAGCGCAATTCGTAAGATTGAGGCATCCACATAGTCACCACCGACATAATTAGCATCAAAGCCAGGGCCACTTTGGTGGATTTTTGCCAATTTTTCCAGCAAAGAAAGACAAAAAGCACAGCGTTAAAAATTACATAGCCGCCAAAGTAACCCCCCATGCCAAAACGTTCTTCGTTCCACGAAATAAAATCCATGGCCAAGGTCCAGCGCCAGGGTCGGCGATCGTCAAAAGCATTAATTTCTAATAAAGATTGTCCCCATCGGACTGGGGGGGGGAGCCGGCGAATCTTTTCGTGCATGAAGTTGGGAGATTCTTCGGTGTGATTAAGCACCTGGCCAACAATGGTAATTTTGACAGGATAGGCAGGGTTTTGGTAAAGAACAATATTCTTGATGGGGTTGTAGAAAATGATCAGACTAGCAAGGGTACCCAATGCAAATACTTGGGCTAATTTGAGCATATTGGCCTGGCGAGTTTTATCTGTTTGCCAGTAGTTAATAACAAAAAGTGGCAATGAACAAAGTATTAACAAAAAAACTACAGGAATTAGTTGCAATTTAATGTTGGCCGCCACAAATGCGGATAAGAATAAAATTGAAATGGTTTTTAAATTAAGTTTAACCTTATGTATGTAGAGTAAATATAAAGTTAAAATGCAAATGCTAACCCCAACATTACCTGGCAAATCAATGTAACTTCTTGCCGCATGCATGTGAATCATGGGCACGGCCAGCAGGGAAAGGCTAGCTAGGTAGAAGGGAATTTTTGGAACTTTTACGAGATAAACAATTAAAATTATTAGGCTAAAGTAAGAAACTAAATTAGTCGCTTCAATGCGGTTAAAAACCACCCAGAACAATCCCTGCAGCCAGTTTGCCAAGAGGGGAAAACCAAGAAATCGATTTTCTGTAAAATATTCAAAAGTATATTGTTCTGGGGGAATAATGCCCCAAATTCTGGCGGCGAAGGGTATGTGATACATAAAAGCATCACCACCATAGTTATAGTCAAAAAAAGCAATACCAAAAATAGAAATTAAGGTTAGAACTGCCGCGCCACTAAGAATGTAGCCAATAATATTTAACACCCCTATTTTTTTGATCTTTTCCGCAACAGCAAATTTCTTCAGAGGGTGATTAATATCCAGTGTTTCGAGTATTGACCAGCTCGTAGCTATTATTCCGACGAGGAACAAAACAATTCTCCCCAAACGTAGATCGTCCCCCTGAAAAACATTCCAATAACCAGCAATACCCAGCATCGCAGCTAGGGAAATGGAAATATTCCCCCAAATAAAAAGCACATTATTTTCAAATTTGCCTAAGAAAGTATAGCGTTGGACAATGGTCACTCCCTTGTAAACCAAAAGACTAAAAGTTAACAGGAGAAACCCGATCGCCAAACCAAGAAGGGGAACTAACATTGGGGATTAAACACTAGAAGTAAAGGGCGGCAGGAAGATGGTCAAAGTTGGCGATTTTGGTGATTTTGGCACTATTGATGGTTAGGGTTGGATCTTGGGTGCCATGTTGGAATTCAAAATAAAGTTGAATTTCACTAGTTTCGGGCAAATTAATCACCCAATCCCGATAGCTAGAGGCTAATAGTTGACTAAAGGCATGGTAGCGAAATATCACTTTGTCATTAACTTTAACACCGCACATTAAATCATTTTGGGTGCCTTCTGCGGTGAAATCCCAATCAATTAAATAGCGACCTTTGGGCAAAATTAACTTACTTTTGAGGCGAGCAGAACCATCCTTACCCCGCTCGAAATGATCGGCATCTAACAGGCTATGGCTCTCAAACTGAAATGGGACTTGGTAGGGAGTTTCCCCTAGGCGATCGCCATGGATATAGAGATTATTGCGAATGTCTGCCCCCACAGGATAATCGTCAGCAGTTTTAACTTCCCGATAGGTATTAACGTCGATGGCAACGTAGCCCAAATTGCGCAGAAAATCCAAACATCGAGTATCATCCCGCTGGGTTTCTAAAACTAAATGGGGTTTGGCAGAAACTAACGTTTTTTCCAGACCTTTAATGGCATCAAATTCTGCTCCTTCAATGTCCATTTTTAGTAAATTTGGCACCAGCTTGGTGTGTTCCACAAAGTCATCTAGAGCAATGGTTTTGACTTCATAGCTGGAGCCTTCTCCATTTTCACTGTAAATACTGTCATTGAGATGGCTGCCCAGGTAAATTTTTACAGTTTCATGGGAAGTGGAGTAAACCGCATGGTGAAAAAGCTGGACATTATTACAGCCACTCAATACTAAATTGCGTTGGGTTTTATCAATAATGCGGGGGCTAGCTTCAAAGGCACAAACAATACCCTTTGGCCCTACCATTCTCGACATTACTGTGGTTAAACCCGCAAAGTTTGCCCCCACATCAAAGACAACATCTCCCGGCTTACAGAGATCTCGTAATACTATTTGCACTGGCGGTTCCCAAAGGTTTTCCTGGTACCAAGGGGCAATGCCAAAAAATTGTACGGAGGACAGTTTTTCCTCCACTGCTAGCTTTTTATCAATTTCTGGAGCAAGGACTTTTGCTAATTTGAATTTGAGTTTATCTTTGATTCTGTTAAACATAATTATTTTTTAGAAGCGGTAATATCCGTAAACCAAAGGAAAGAATGTTGTTCGTGGCGATTATCGTTAAAAATTGAGTAATGGGGAGAAAAAAGTCTATCTTCAGGCCAAGACTGTTGGTGTTCCTGCTCCCATTGTTTAGTTAGTTTGCGAGCCGTTAGCATGGAGTTAAGGGGAGAAAATTTAGATAATTTGGGTAACCAATCCAGAGAGCGATAGGTTCCTAGCAATGCTTCAATGCCCGGAGCGTATTTCAAAGCTTCAGCATTGGGGTCAACTTTTTCTAGATAAGTGACCAAATTGTGGGCATGGTCAAAATCTGTACTAGTATGCTTACAGTAAGATTTGCGATAGCCCAGGCAATGGTAGAGTAAATTTTCCACTTCTCGTGGCGATCGCCGTTGGAAAGCATATTTAACACCGGCCAGGGTGCGATGTAAATACCAAGCCCGCATATCCTCAATTTCCGTGGCAGGACTTTGGGTGGTGCGCTCATCGGGATAATTCCAGAACAGACCCAGCATTTTATCCACCACTTTACTTTTAATGAAGGGCATGACCCGGTTTTTAAATTCCGTATCCCCTGCCCCCCGGAAGCTTTGGTCATAGTAACCAAAACGTTCGTGAATTGATTTGCGATATAGCGCCCCTACCCAGGATAAGTAGCAGGTTTCTAGATAAACTAAATCCTGTTCATAGCCAGTGCGGTCGTAGGGCATAATGTCGCTGACCCAACCCCCCTGCATATCCACATTGGTGACCAAACTATGGCCAATGGCCCAATCCAATTCTGGATCCTGATCCAATTCCCCCGCCAAAATTTCTAAACAGTCGGGCAAAATGGTTTCATCTACCCCCAAAAAGGCTAAATATGGGGATTTTGCCAACTTAATCCCCCGGTTCCAGGCACTTTGGATGGTTTCCCGTTGCGGCGATCGGGCATATAGGAGAGGATAACCCAGGGTGGGAGCTAAATCTTTGAAAACTTCATACTCATTTCCCGGCGAACCGCTATCCACCAATACCACTTCCGCTTCTCCCCGTTTAATTAGGGTTTGGTGTTGTAGGGTCTTTAAGAATAGGGGTAATTTTGCCGCTGCATTGTAGAGGGAAACAATAATGGAAGCTCGGTATGGCCCATCCCCCCGGCGATCGTCCCAAATCTCATACTCATCCCCCGCCGGATTGGCCAAATTATCCAAACGAGCCTGTTCGATTAAGCTAAGGCAACGCTCCTCCCGTTCTGAAGGTTGACCATAAAGGGCAGACACCGCCGCCATTTCCTTGGGAAAGCCATATTCCGTCAGGGTCCGCAACACAAAGGGTAAATCGCCAAATTGATCTGAACCCAATGCTCGCAGGGCCCGGACCTTATAGGTGGCAGAAACCAAAGTATTGCCCCGTAATTCTTCAATACGTGCTAGCTCCCGCCAGAGTCGCACCCGGTCGATGCGGTAATTGGTAGCTAATTTACCCCGCACTCCTTGGAATTCTGACTCGTAGCCGGAGCCTAAACGCCATCCCATTTGGATTTTTTCCGCCAAATCTTTAGCGGTTTGTTCCGTGGCATTGAAGGCTTCTTTATATTTTTTAAGTAAATTAGGAGCCTTAACTAACTGGGCATTGCGGTCATCTGCTAAGGGCTGTAAAATTTTACCTTTTAATTGTCCAGCGGTGCTTTTTAAATTATTTTTAATTTGCTTGAGAGTTGGTTTTAATTGGGCTTTCAGCGGTTGTAAGAAAGAAACATTTTCCTGGGTACTTACCCAATAGCCCATTAATTGACCATACCAACTTTGTAACTCATCTCTGATTTCCTCCTCGTACTGGCCAGTTTGTTGATAGATATCAGCCAAAATGGGACTATCAGCAATGGCTGTTGAGTTTTTAACGCTATCCACCAATCGGCGACGGTAATTATTGTAGTCGCTTAGAATATTTTCAATGGCTGGTAAGCAACTGTAGATATTATCCAGATCAATTTCTACGAAAGGAACATCGGGAAAGTCTTCTTTGAGTAAACGACATACCCCAGCTCCACCGCCAACTACAGTGGGACAACCGGAAAACAAGGATTCCAAAGCTACTAAGTTAAGTGTATCGTAGCGTGAGGGTACGAAGGTGACTGTTTTGCGGGCGAATAAGCCCATCAATTCCTGTTGCGGTTTGGGGGGTAAAAATTTAACCGGACTCTGGCGATCGCCAAGCATACTCCGGAGATAGGTTTCCGAAGAAATGGTGCCGGTATCGTTAAAACTATGGGGGCCAATGATATTAGCTTCATGATAAAGATTTCTGTTTAACCACCAAGCGATATCAATAAAAATATCTGGGCCTTTCCGTTTCTCTGTGCGACCAACAAAGTTTAAATCAGGGCGATCGCCACTGGCAATTGCTTCTAGGGGCTGGGGTAATTCAAAAAAGTGTAGAGGATGGTAATAATGGGCAGAAAATCGACTTAGGGATTGCCATTCGTCAATGTAGCTTTTGCTAATACCGTAACGCAGATCTACGGTGGCGTATTGCTTCCATTCTTCTAGTTCTAGGGGTATATTTTCCTTCCCTTGATTGAACCAATCTAACTTTAAAGTGGTGGAAATTTTGCCGTGGAGAGAAAGGGCAATCTTAGCAAATTTCACCCGATGGTAATCCAGGGCTGGACGCAAAAAAATCGCCCATTGTTCATAGTCAGGGGAATCGATCAAATCAAATTCCATGCCGGCCACTGACGTGGCAATATTACTGGCCCTGATGAAGGAACGATAAACCCATTTAGGGGGATTAACGTCAAAAAAATTGTTTAAATCGGCGAGGAAATATTTTTCCTGAAAGGGGACTCCGTGGGCATTATCAGGGCGTTCAGTTACACGAGCTTCTTTGTCAATCAGGTAATAAAAGTCAATATCGGGGTTTTTCCGAATTAAACTGCGGTAAAAAGTTTGCCCGCCACCTACTTTGGCAAATAGGTCAAAATCTGTGATTAATACCTTCATGAAAGCAAATCTAGGTAGGTTTGATAAAGCTGACGATAGTCGTAGTTTTGGGCAAAGTTGCGGGCAGAATTACCCAACTGCTCATATTGGTGGGGGTGCTGGATAATATCTTCAATTACCCCAACATAAGTGGCTAAATTATTGTTGATTAAACAATCTACCCCCGACTCCACCGGATAGCCCCGAAAGGCGATCGCCGTGCCGAGGATTACCTTACCACAGGCCATTGCCTCCAGGGTTTTGACAGACATACCAGTGCCCGCTTCGAGGGGAATTAGCACCAGGGCCGAGCGTTGATAAAGGGCTTGGAGGACGGAATCGGAGACTTTCCCCAGGGCCAAAAAGTTTCGTTTCTGAGTTGGTGGACAACAACTGCCCACGGCGATCGCCTGCCAATGGCCACTACCAACTTGGGCCAGGGCTTGAATTTGCTCCACTGCTTTGACATTGGGAGGATGTTGACTACCCACAAATAAACAGAAAGGTTTTCGCCAATCAATGGTGGAGTCAAAGGATTGTAACTCCGCCAGGGCTGTTTCTGGAGCAAGTAAATCTACGGTGGCTTGGGTGTCTAAACCAATGGGAACACAATGGCTGGTAATGTTATGACTTTGAAAAAATGCTTGGTCATCGGGGGAAAGGGTCACTACTTCATCGGCTTCCCGCAAGGCTTGCAATTCTTCTGCCAGGGCAATCTGGGCTAACCATGTGTGCGGTGGCAATTGTTTAGCCAACACGTCATGGGCTGTGAGAATTAATTTGACTCCCCGACGGCGACAAATGGGCCCGGCGATCGCCGCCCAAAAGGGATATTCCAGCAACACCGCATCTGCCCCATCAATCACTCGCTCTAACGTTTCTTGAAATTTCTGGTCAAAACGACTGCCATAGTAAATCCAAGGCAGCCAATTTTCCCCTAACTCCTGGTGGGACAATGGGAAAAAATTAATGTTGTCAGCTAGGGAAATGTCCAGCATTTTCTGCCAACTTAAAAACGCTTCTTGATAAATCTTCTGTATTAGCTCACCCTGGGCAAAGGTTGATCTGAAATAACGATAATGAATTTGTCCCTGCCAATTACTCTGGCGATCGCCAATGGTAAACACCGTCACATCTAGGCCTTGACTGGCAAGAAAATCTGCCACTTTTCCAGACCGCTGACTGGCTCCACTACGCCGCTCTTCCATATCCCCCCAGGGATAAAGCATGACAACCTTCTTGACAACATTTTTGTTGTTAGTTGCAGATAAAAGTTTCTCTCCAAGAATATCGGTAAAGGCTTGGTTTAAATGTTCATAATCAAGACCTTGACCATTAGTTTTCAGTGAATAAATTCGTGTTTGAGGTTGTAATTCCTGCAACTTAAAAGCCAAAGGTTCAGTAGTGGTGAGTAAAACTCCAAATAATTTCAGCTGATCAAGTTCCCACTGAAAATCTTGATAAACAATTTCTTTTCTTTGGCGGAGGGCATCATCATAGGTATGAAATCTATCCACCTCCAGTATGGTTCTAGTTAAATCTAAGCCTAATTTTCTTAAGTAATGTTGGCAGAAGAACGAATCTGCGTAAATTAAATCGATGTTACTACCCAATTTATTTTGTAATTCTTGCGAAATAAGCAAACCTGCCGACTGTACCCAATCCGTAATTAGCGTTGATCTATGCTCGTAATAATCCCGTAGATATTTTTTCTGTTGTTCCGGAGATAAACTGGTAGAATTTTTAGCAAAATCAATGTAAAAATCATCATCTACATAATAATCTTGTAAAATCCAATATTGTTTTAAGCCAAGCTGGTGTAGATCATCGCTAAGATAGTCCCATTCCGGTAAGTTAGCCTGGCCTAAGCGGCGATAAAAAATGCCATAAACTCCATAGCCACAACGACAAAAATATCTGATTTTATTAAGGTTATCCCTATCGCTTAATTTATCTAGAGCCATTATCACCAATATTGAAGCCCTAGCTGAAACTTCGGGCTGAATTTCCACCGTTTTTACAAGGGATATTGCCAGTGGCTTAAGCAGACATTCTAAAAAGTAATCCGGGGATTGAATAAATTGCCAATGGTAACTAAAATGCTCAGCTTTTTCCGTCAGACTAGCTAGATTTTCTAACACATACCGAACTGACCTGGGTAAATCTTGGGGATTTTGATAAATGCCAGCTCTAGTTTCATCAACCTGCTCCGCCAACCAACTACCCTGGGGTACCACCACTGGTTTACCCGCCGCCAGAGCTTCGGTTAATACCCCTGAAGTACGTTGATAATTTATTGGGTTATAGGGCAATACCACCACATCCGCTGAAGCTAATAAGTGATAGTAGGCATCGGGTTCCAGAGCATGATCAATTAACTCCACTGCACTACAAGGATACTGACAAAGTTTAAGCTTAGCTTCTAGAATTACTTCTTCTCCTCCGACAACATTATAGTTAGATTGAATGGTAAATTTTGCCAAACCAGGCTTGAGATAATCAGTCCATAAATCTGCTACTAAAACCGGTAAATGCTGATAACCTTTCTCCGATCTGGCATCACCTAAATAAATTATATGAACAAAATTTTTATTACTATCACCCTTATGAAAATTTTCTAATTTTAGTTTTTCTTGGCGAAAAGGAATCGGTACCTGGGTGAAAATTGCGGGACTCAGTTGATTATGTTTTCTCACCAAATCTTTAGTATCTGTGTAAAAGCGAATTTTGCCAGGCCAGAGTTCAGTTTGGCAAAACTTTTCCAAACATTTTTTTAATCCTATGCCCGTAGCATTGACTACTAATGGGTCTTCAGTATCACGCCTAAATAATAGATGATAGGTAGGCAAATCATCCTGGTTTTGATTATTTAAAAAATAAAATAGTTCTTCTAATTGCTCAATGCCGAAGGTATGAATAAGAATGTGATCCGCCGCAGTCAGCTCTAGCGCCGGCAAAATTTCCTCTAGGGTTTGGGTAAAACTTTTGGTTTCTACAACAGAATTTCCTTCGGATTGATTAAATTTATCAACAGTTTTATTAATAATTTTTATGGAAATTTTTCCCACTAGACGGGTAACACCCCAAAGAATTTTTAATAAGCCCCAAGTTGTGTTAGCTAAGGGTATGGACCGCAAAGATCTAAGATCGGCTTTAAACCACCCTTTCAACCGTTGGGTGCTACCTTTTACTTTTTCCAAAAGTATTCTTAGTTCTGGATGATTTTGTTGCCACAGATAAAGTTGATGACGCCACCTTTCTTGCCAAGGTTGGGTTAGATTTAATAAATCGGGGGCAATAGATTCTATATTTTCGCCATTGGTTGGCTGGTTGAACCAATCTACTTGAAAAGCTGGAATAATTTTTATATCTCCAGCCGCTAAAGACTCCTTCAGAATTTGATTGGCAATGATAATCGGTTGATAGCCTTGTCTCTGGGCTGCTTCTGCCACAGCAACACTACACTCATAGTGATGTCCTTGCAAGTTGCACAGGGAATGGTCAATAACAACAAATTTTTTCATTACCAGAGCAAAATAAAGACGAAAATTCTCCAGCCCAATGATGACGGAGAAGTCAATTAAAAGACATAGTTATGGGAAGTTGGCTAGTGCTTGGGGACCATGTTCAGTTGATAAAATAAACACAACTAGCTAATTCCTAACTTAGTCAATAGCGGCAGGCGATCGCCATTAAAATTCTCTGCTACGTTTTTGAGATGTTCTAAATTTTCAGCTTCTGTTTCTAAGGTTTTTCCTTCCTTAATAATTTTCTTGCCTTGACTGGAAAGTACTTGCCAGACAAATTGAGGGCCGTCTTGTTTGCGCTCTTTCGCTAATAGCAGTAGCTGTTCCAGACGATTGACAGCAATACCTGTGCCAACTAGGGGAGAGGCTAAAAATGCCATTTCATCGCTATAGAGAGATTTTGTTTTGACGGCACTGTTAAAAGCATCGGTGGATTTTTGTCTTTGTTTCCGCACCGTTTCATTTACCGCCGGATGGGTATAACCAATGCCAGTCATGATGATTAGGGCTTGGTAAAGACTGTTCAAAGTGATGCCTTTGGTTTTGCTGTCTTTTTGTAATTCCCCTAGGGTTAAAGGCCCATTTTCCAAGGCCTCACAAATGGGACGATAAACTTTTTCCTGGAGTTCCACTTCTCCCAAGGGAAACTGTTGTTTAAGCTTGATTGATTTGATCGGTACCACTAAGGCAAACCGTAGATTCCCCAACGCTTGTAAATGCTCCTGGGGCAAGAGGGCAAGTTTTCCCCGGACAAAAATATCTCGCCGGAACTGGGTATTTAAAAAGAAATCTCGCACTACTTCCCGAAAAGTTGGATCTGTTACTTGAGATAGCTGGGTTTGGGCGGCACTGGACAAGTTAACAGCATCCACATAGTCGATTAAATGGGCTGATCCCATAAAATTGAGCTTGGCTTCTTCTAATTCTTTGGCCACTTCATCAAAATAAAAAGCATTCCACTCTTCGTTAAAATATTCATGAGCTAGATAGTAACGATTTTGTTCTTTCAGCTTTTCTAAACGGGGTTTTAAAATTGGATTTTGAGTGAAATAATTTGCTTTGGACTCCAGCATTTGTTCCGTGAAATCCAATGCCTTTTCAATACGGCTTAGAATTGGCTCGGAGGAGTTACGTCCATAGCGGAGCATCAAAGCTTGCATCGGTCTTGCCGCTGCCCAACCCGGTAGAGTGTTATAGGAGATATAAACCATACCTCCCACTTTGATTTTCTGCCGAATAAAGTTCACGATCGCTTGACGATTTCTGGGGGTAATCCAACTGTAAATACCATGGAGAACAATGAAATCAAACTGCGGTAAATCTTGATTGATAAATTCTTCAAAACTATCGTCAAAAAAATGGACATTTTTGGTGCCCGCTGTTTCGGCTAGGGTCCGGGCTTCAACTATGTGACTAGGATTAAAATCGTTGGCGTAAAACTGAGCCTGGGGGTAGCAACTTGCCAATAAATTGGTGGAATATCCTCGGCCGCAAGCCAGTTCGCAGTAATTAAAATTTTTCTCTAGATTGGGGGATTTTAATGACTTCAGAGTGTTGGCTAGGGCTAGTTTAAGGGGACTTAATTCCCCATAAAAACCATAGGTATAGTTAACTTCTAGGACGTAGCCCTCATTCCAAGTCATGGCGTCTGATTCTGCGTAGGGGTCAAGATTAGCCCTTAGCTTACAAGAAAGGGGCTTTGGGGCCTAGTTGAATGGCACAAATTTTCCTTCCCTGACTGTTTTTGCGCCATTGTCTAGCTCAAAGTCAGCCTCCGGCATCCTCTAGAAAGACTTCCATCCCCTGGTTGAGCAAGGGTAAACCCCACCACTGCATTGGGAAAACCCTCCTTCCTAGCTCCGGATTCCACCCCCTAAAATTGATTTGGTAGTCCTTACACACCCAATAGCCAATATAGAAAATTTTATGCAACCCACAGATCCTAATAAATTTACGGAGAAAGCTTGGGAGGCGATCGCCAAAACACCGGAGATTGCTAAACAGCATCGACAACAGCAAATTGAGACGGAACACCTACTCAGTGCCCTACTAGAACAAAATGGTCTGGCCACCAGCATCTTTAATAAGGCTGGGGCGAGCATTCCCCGAGTTAACGATCAAGTTAATAGCTTTATTGCCCAACAGCCAAAATTAAGTAATCCGAGTGAATCGATTTATTTAGGCCGCAGTCTCGATAAATTGTTGGACAATGCGGAAATAGCCAAGTCTAAATATGGAGACGACTATATTTCCATCGAGCACTTGATGGCGGCTTACGGCCAAGATGACCGCCTGGGCAAAAACTTATATCGAGAAATTGGCCTAACAGAAAATAAGTTGGCAGAAATTATCAAGCAAATTAGAGGAACCCAAAAAGTGACCGATCAAAATCCAGAGGGCAAATACGAATCCCTTGAAAAATATGGGCGAGATTTAACGGAATTAGCCCGGGAAGGTAAACTAGATCCTGTCATTGGCCGGGATGAAGAAGTGCGGCGCACCATTCAGATCCTTTCCCGCCGCACAAAAAATAACCCTGTGTTAATTGGGGAACCGGGGGTTGGTAAAACGGCGATCGCCGAAGGTTTAGCCCAAAGAATTATTAACCATGACGTACCGGAATCATTGCGGGATCGCAAACTAATTTCCCTCGATATGGGGGCGTTAATTGCCGGGGCAAAATACCGGGGGGAATTTGAAGAAAGACTTAAAGCGGTACTTAAAGAAGTTACCGACAGCCAGGGGCAAATTATTCTCTTTATTGACGAAATTCATACCGTTGTCGGCGCTGGGGCCACCCAAGGAGCCATGGATGCGGGCAACTTATTGAAACCCATGTTAGCCCGGGGTGCTTTGCGTTGTATCGGGGCCACCACTTTAGATGAATATCGCAAATATATCGAAAAAGATGCGGCTTTGGAACGACGTTTCCAGGAAGTTTTAGTGGATGAACCCAATGTATTAGATACCATTTCCATTCTCCGGGGATTAAAAGAACGCTATGAAGTACACCACGGCGTAAAAATTGCCGATAGTGCCCTGGTAGCGGCGGCCATGTTGTCCAATCGTTACATCAGTGATCGTTTTCTGCCGGATAAAGCTATTGATTTAGTAGACGAAGCAGCGGCCAAATTAAAAATGGAAATCACCTCCAAACCAGAGGAATTAGATGAAGTTGACCGGAAAATTCTCCAACTAGAAATGGAGCGTTTATCTTTACAACGGGAAAATGATTCTGCTTCCAAGGAGCGGCTAGAAAAATTGGAGAAAGAGTTGGCTGATTTTAAAGAAGAACAGTCTAAACTTAATGGCCAATGGCAGTCGGAAAAAACGGTTATTGATCAAATTCGTACTGTTAAGGAAACCATCGACCAGGTGAACCTAGAAATTCAACAGGCCCAACGGGATTACGACTACAATAAAGCAGCGGAGTTACAGTATGGCAAATTAACTGATTTACAGCGGCAAGTGGAAGCTTTGGAAACCCAATTGGCGGAGCAACAAACCTCTGGCAAATCCCTCTTACGGGAAGAAGTTTTAGAGTCTGACATTGCTGAAATTATCTCGAAATGGACCGGCATTCCCATCAGTAAATTGGTGGAATCGGAAAAAGAAAAACTGCTCCACTTGGAAGATGAACTACACAGCCGAGTGATTGGTCAGGATGAAGCGGTAACCGCCGTAGCCGAAGCCATTCAACGCTCCCGAGCTGGTCTTTCCGATCCTAATCGTCCCACCGCTAGCTTTATTTTTCTGGGCCCCACAGGGGTCGGGAAAACTGAGTTAGCGAAGGCTTTGGCGAAAAATTTATTCGACACGGAAGAAGCCCTGGTGCGGATTGATATGTCTGAATATATGGAAAAACACGCTGTTTCCCGTTTAATGGGGGCCCCTCCGGGCTATGTGGGCTATGAAGAAGGGGGACAATTGACGGAAGCAATTCGCCGCCGGCCCTATTCGGTCATTCTTTTTGACGAGATTGAAAAAGCCCATGGGGATGTGTTTAACGTCATGCTCCAAATCCTGGATGATGGCCGTTTAACCGATGCCCAAGGCCATGTGGTGGACTTCAAAAATACGATTATCATTATGACCAGTAACCTGGGCTCCCAATACATTTTGGATGTGGCGGGGGATGATAGTCGTTATGAAGAAATGCGGAGCCGAGTTATGGATGTAATGCGGGAAAACTTCCGCCCAGAATTTCTCAATCGGGTGGATGAAACGATTATTTTCCATGGCTTACAAAAATCCGAGTTACGATCCATTGTCCAAATTCAAATTCAGTCTTTGGCTACCCGTTTGGAGGAACAAAAATTAACTTTGAAGTTAACGGATAAAGCCCTAGATTTTCTGGCTGCCGTGGGCTATGACCCCGTTTATGGGGCCCGACCTTTAAAACGAGCCGTCCAAAAATACCTAGAAACGGCGATCGCCAAGGGAATTTTACGGGGGGATTACAAACCTGGTGAGACCATTGTGGTGGATGAAACCGACGAACGCCTCAGTTTTACCAGTTTAAGGGGGGATTTAGTCATCGTTTAGGGACTTCTGTTCCGTCAACTCTGACGGATTAATAACTCCATCAATGCTAACCCTAGGGGATTCCAACTCCGCCGTCATGGTTGCCCCTGGGGTTTGGTGATGGGGTAATAACTCCTGACCCCGGTTAATCAAAGCCGCCATGCCCTTGTCATAATTGCTGGCGATCGCCAAAAAAGCACCGGCCATAACGTAAATAGGCAGGGGCAAAATTACCCCCCATAGCCATTGGAAAAGTTGCACTCCGGCAAATAAAACCACCACCACCACCAGTAAAAATGGCATCATTATCCTCCCCAGAAATAAGCTCAACCCGGATGTTGTGAAGATATCAAACAACGACTCCGCCTTAGATATTAGAAGATTTCTCCCTTAAATCAAACCCCAACAAAAATCGTGGCGGAACCACAGCCATGGCCACCACGAAATAGTAAATTAGGTTATGCAGACCAGCAGGTCAGGTAATTATTGGTACCGCAGTTACACAGAGGCCGGGACCTTAGCTTCCGCCGTTAACTGTTCGTAAACTTCCCGCATTTTCAGACCCACTAACACCTGGAACAGGCCAGTACCATTGTCAGTGCCTGGGTAATCCTTATGCTTGAGCAACAACTCGGTCATTTCACCGTAGTACTTAGTACCAGTCTTGCTGAGGTGGTTTTCCACATAAACCATTTCCTCTAGGTTTTCAAACCTGCCGTCCACTTCCAGCAAAGATACTTCGTTGCCCATAAAATTATCGGGGCCGTAGTACATCTTGATGCCAGGATAGGTACAGGTCAGCTTCCGACCACAGGGACGCCAATCAATGGTGGAACCTTCGTCAAACAGGTAGGCTGGCTCGAAGAATTTAACCCCTTCTTTTTGCACAAGACGAACCCGCAGGAGTTTACTTTCCTTGTCCTCAATCAAGCGGGTGGGCAACACCTGGATCACCACGTCCGCATATTGCTTTTGGGGCTCGATATAGGCAGTGAAGTCAGGCTTACGGGCGTTGATGGAAGCCAAAATATCTTCATAGGTGTGGCCCCGTTCGGCCATGTCCCGTTGAATTTTCCAGTTAATTTTCACTTCTTCGCTGATGTCCAGGTAGACCCCGAAATCCACCAGTTCCCGCACCCGTTCATCGTAGAGGGGATGCAAACCCTCAATAACCACCACTTTGTTGGGTTCAACTTTTTCCGGCGGATCCAGCAGCCCCGTTTCGTGGTTGTAAATGGGTTTCATAATGGATTGACCACTTTTGAGCGTTTTAATCTGCTCATACATGAGGTCAAAATTGTTGGCTCTGGGATCCAGGGCGGTGACCCCAGCGGCTTTTCTACCCTGGCGATCCAAACTATGGTAATCGTCCAAACAAATTACCGTCATGAACTCTTCGCCGAATAAATCCGTTAAACGACGTAAGAAAGTAGACTTACCGCAACCGGAATCCCCGGCAACACCAATAAGAACCACGCGGTCTAGCTGTGTGGTCATAACATCCCTCAAAAATGCAAAACTGATTGTTAACCCGGTTTCCTAGAAAATTTCTCCTCACCCCAGATGGCGTGTTGGAGAGACAAACCAGAGCCTATGGGCTTGTTAACCCCCTGTCAAGGGCCGAAGGAAAACTAATCCTGAGATCTAGTCATCCTGGTCAACCCCAGATAACGCTCTTCGGTTCTAGCCAGAGATATAGCCTGACCCTCTGAATACTGAGTATGAATTCTATCAGAATTGTATTCCCTTCTACAAGATTGACCGATTCAAGGGGGGGCGCGCCCTATGACTAGACTTAACTTAGACTAGTGGAGGTTCATTCCAGGGTTAATCGTCCGGTAAAGTGATACATGGGTTACATTTTATCAAGGTTAACTTTGTTAGGGTGGTAGGACTAAATATCCGCTTCTGACCCCACTGCTCCTCCCGGCCACGGCGATCGCCTGACGATGGTAGGCTTGATAATACTGCGATAAATTTCTGTCAGTATTATTTGATTGAGTAGGGAGCAATTAACCCATGTACAGTCCCGGTTACGTAGCGACTTCATCCCGCCAGAGCGATGCCGGTAATCGTTTATTCGTTTATGAGGTAATCGGCCTGAGTCAGAGCACCATGACTGATGGCTTAGACTATCCCATCCGCCGTAGTGGCAGCACGTTCATCACCGTCCCCCTAAAGCGGATGAACCAAGAAATGCGACGCATTACCCGGATGGGAGGAAAAATTGTCAGCATTAAGCCTCTAGAGGGAGATTCGCCTTTACCCCACACCGAGGGCATTGCTAAACCCAGTCAATCCGAGGGAAGTGGTTCAGAAGCGGTGGCTAATCCAGCCCCTGAATCTAACAAAACCATGACAACAACCCCCAAAGAAAAAAAAGCTGACGATATTCCCGTCAATATTTATCGTCCCAAAACTCCCTACATCGGCAAAGTTTTAGAAAATTATCCTTTGGTAAGGGAAGGGGCCATTGGCACAGTACAACACCTCACGTTTGACCTCTCCGCTGGGGATCTCCGTTACCTAGAAGGGCAAAGTATCGGTATCATTCCCCCCGGGGAAGATGATAAGGGCAAACCCCATAAGTTGCGCCTGTATTCCATTGCTTCCACCAGACACGGTGATTTTGGCGACGACAAAACCGTTTCCCTCTGTGTGCGCCAATTGGAATATCAAAACGAAGCCGGGGAAACCGTACAAGGGGTCTGCTCCACCTACCTGTGCAACATCAAGGAAGGGGACGACATTGCTATTACTGGCCCCGTTGGCAAGGAAATGCTCTTACCCCCAGACGAAGATGCCAACATTGTGATGCTGGCCACCGGCACCGGCATTGCCCCCTTCCGGGCCTTCCTGTGGCGTATGTTCAAGGAACAACACGAAGATTACAAATTTAAAGGCCTAGCTTGGCTCATCTTTGGCATTCCCAAATCAGAAAATATTCTCTATAAAGATGATTTGGAAAAAATGGCAGCGGAATTTCCCGATAATTTCCGCTTAACCTATGCCATCAGCCGGGAGCAACAAAATGCGGAGGGCGGCCGGATGTATATCCAGCACCGGGTGGCGGAAAATGCTGAAGAACTGTGGAATTTGATGCAAAACCCCAAAACCCACACTTATATGTGTGGTCTCAAAGGCATGGAACCCGGCATTGATGAAGCGTTCACTGCCCTAGCGGAACAAAATGGCAAGGAGTGGACCACTTTCCAACGGGAAATGAAAAAAGAGCACCGCTGGCACGTGGAAACCTACTAAGGACTTTTGCCTGGGCATTAAGTAGATTAATTTGTTTGGTCTGAAGGGGAGTTTGCTGTTGGCGGGCTCCTTTTCAGTTTTGGGCCAACAATTAACAGAGTGCTAGGGTTGAATCTAGGCAGAACCTAGCCAAGGCTTGGGACACTCCATCGGCTTCCACGTCCGCCGTTACCCAGTCTGCCACCTTTTGCACTTCCGGGGGAGCATTACCCATGGCTACCCCCACTCCGGCATATTTCAGCATTTCCACGTCGTTAAAATTGTCTCCGATCGCCAAAACTTCTTGGGGATCAAGCCCTAACACGTCTTCAGCTAAATGTTGCAGGGCCAGGCCTTTGGTGGCTTCGGCGTGGGTGACTTCAAAGTAAATCTCGGTGGATTGGGTCAGATGCACGGCTTGGCCCTGGAGTTTTTGACCCATTTCCGCCATCAACTGGGCCATGAGGGGAGCATTGCGACTGATGGCTAACATTTTGGTGGTGCTACCCAATTCAATAATTGAGCGTAGATCGCCGCTAGCTTGGGCCATGGCACCGGACCTTTCCATATAAACATGGGTTTCTGGGGTGATATGCCGCACATGGAGCTGGTCGTTGTAATAGCAGTGGATATCAAGATGGGGTTCCAGTTCCGGTCGCTCAAAATGGTCCAAAATTTCCAAGGCGATCGCCGGGGGCAGGGGTTTTTCCCTTAAAACAGCACCAGTGTGGGGATGCTTGGTTAGGGCACCGTTGTAACTAATCAAAGGCAGGGTTGATTGAATGGTCTGATGGAACCGTAGAGCAGAACTAAACATACGGCCAGTGGCCAACGCCACTTGGATACCCCGGCTCTGTACCTGGTGAATGGTTTTCACCACTGACGGGTTAATTTGATTGGATACTCCGGCGATGGTGCCATCAATGTCCAATACTACTAACTTGATTGACACTGTTAAACTCCCTGGCAACGGATTAGTTGGGCAAAAATTCTGTTAGAAAGCTGAAATCTAAAGCTTAAATTTACAATGATTTATATTTCCCCCTCCATTTAACCATTCTGAGAACAGCGCTTAACATGGACTTCTAGGGTCGGGCGGCTATGCTGGAAAAGCAAAAATTGCTAGTCTGGATGGTAAAAATTATCTTTGAGTCTTCCATGACTGAACTGGTGGAGTGATCTGTCAGGGTTATTAACTGAGATTTAAATTATTTAGACTTAAATTTTTCAATCATTGCTTTAAGCTAGGGTAAATCTTGCCGGAGGAGGCATTGGGGTGGCAACTTCTAGGACACAACGGGATGTTTGGGTTTATGTCGGCATTGGGGCCATGGTCAGTGCCTTGGTGTTATTTTCCTTGGTGCCTCTGGTGATGGGTTTGTGGCAACCCCGTCCCGCTGCGGATGGAGTCGTCAATGGGGGCACACCTCTAGAAAGTCAGGCGTTGGGCTATCAGTTAGTGCTGGAAAGGGAGCCGGATAATGTCAATGCTCTCCAAGGTTTGCTAGAAATTCGCCTGCAACAAAAAAATCTGGCAGCGGCGATCGCCCCTCTCGAGCGGTTGGGACAGATTAGAACGGATCAGGTGCAGTACCGTATTCTGTTGGCCCAGCTTAAGACCCAACTGGAGGACAATGCGGGGGCGGCAAAGGTTTACCGAGAAATCCTGACTCAATCCCCCCATAACATCCAAGCTTTGAAAGGTCTAAGTGGACTTTATGCCCAACAGGAACGCCCCGCTGAAGCGGTGGCCATTGTGCAAAATGCCATCACCCAGGCGATCAAAGCCCAAACCGGAGCCCCTGGCACTGTTCCCCCCGACCAACTCACTTCCTTACAACTTCTGCTGGGGGAAATTTACCTCAGTCAAAATCGCCCCGACCAGGCGATCGCCATTTATGAAGCCGCTAGCAAAGTCAACGGCAATGATTTTCGTCCCGTCCTAGCCCAGGCCCAGGTCATGGCCCAAACTGGCAAAGTTAAGGAGGCCGACCCTTTTTTCCAGCAGGCAATTATGCTGGCTCCAGTGCAGTATAAGGACCCGATAAAAAACATTGCCCTCCAGGTGACCAACCAGGCTTTGGCCAATCAGAATGGAGCCCCCGAAACCAGTATCCCTTCCCCCGCCCCCATCCTCAAGTCAGAATAAAAGGAAGTCTTAGGGGGCCCTGGCCAACTGGTAGGATAGAAAAATTAACAAAATTTAGTAACAATCCAGGGAGGGAACCCTCAGTGATGTCCTTTTTGAAAAATCAGTTGTCACGGCTGTTGGCCTTAATTTTGGTGGTGGCGATCGGTCTGACGGCCTGCGACAGCGGCACAGGACTCACCGGCAACTATAGCCAAGATACCCTGACGGTCATTGCCACCCTGCGGGAGGCCATCGATCTACCCCAGGATGCCCCCAATCGCCAAGAGGTGCAGGACACCGCCCGGGGCCAGATTAATGACTATATTTCCCGTTACCGTCGCAAAGGTGATGCCGGTGGGCTGAAATCCTTTACCACCATGCAAACGGCCCTCAACTCCCTGGCTGGATACTACACTTCCTACGGTGCCCGTCCCATTCCCGAAAAGCTGAAAAAACGCTTACAACTGGAATTTACCCAGGCAGAAAGATCCATTGAACGGGGCGTGTGAACCATCCCGATTTCCCCCCCATCGGGGACCCCCAGTTAAAACTCGAAGCCCTCACCCATCGTTCCTATTGCAACGAACATCCTGGTACTCCTTCCTATGACCGGCTGGAATTTCTTGGGGATGCGGTGTTGGGTTTTGTGGTGGGGCGCATTCTTTTTGAACGTTATCCCCATTTTACTGAGGCAGAGTTAACCCGTCTGCGGTCCCAGTTGGTTAATCAAAATCAGTTGGCCTATCTAGCGAGGTTTTTACACATTGCGCCGGAAATTCGCCTGAGCCAAAGTTTGGCCAGGGACGATGGACAATCCAGCCCTTCCATCCTGGCCGATGTTTTTGAATCATTGTTGGGGGCGGCTCTCCTGGATAGGGGTTTGACGGCGGTGGAAGATTTCATTCAAGAACTATTCGTTCCCATCCTAGAGCAGTGGGAAAAAAGCCAGGATGGGCGATCGCCAAAACTAGTGCCGACCATGGATGTAAAAAGCATGCTCCAGCAGTGGGCCTTGGCCAAAACTAAACAATTGCCAGAATATGAACTAATCAACACCAGTGGGCCACCCCATGCCCAGGAATTTACCTTTACCGTCAAAGTAGCGGGAAAAATCCATGGCCAAGGCTCTGGCCCCAGTAAGCAAATTGCCACCAAACAGGCAGCCCTAGAGGCATTGAAAAGTTTGGGGCTATTGCAATAAGCAAAGCAGAATCCACACTGGTGGGGAGAAACGATGGAACACGCCTTAATCGAACTGGATTGGGCCGACATTGGTTGGATGTTGGGACTCCTGGGCGCGGCGATCGCCCTTTTGCAATGGCAGGGGCTAAATCTGACGGGGCAATTACTGTGGGCCGGGGGACGCACCATTTTGCAACTGATTGTGGTGGGCTATTTTCTCGCAGTGGTTTTTTCCTTGGATAATCCCTGGGCAGTGTTGCTAGTGTTGGCGATTATGTTAACCATTGCCGCCGTGGTGGCCAGAAATCGCATTAATCCCCGCAGTAAATCCCTGTTTGGTTGGCTATGGCTTTCCTTGGGGGCCAGTACTGCCATCAGTTTGGGTTACGCCCTGGTGGTGATTATCCAGCCGCCCCAATGGTATTCCCCTCAATATCTCATTCCCCTCACTGGCATGATTCTGGGACAAACCATGAACAGCGCTTCCTTAGCCGGTGAAAGATTAGCCAGTGCCATTCAGCAAAATCCCCGGGAAATTGAAACCCACCTTTGCTTAGGAGCTACCCCCGGCCAGGCGATCGCCAGTTATCGTAGGGCCGCTATCCGAGCCAGTCTGATTCCCACTGTGAACCAAATGATGGTGGTGGGCTTGGTCAGTTTGCCGGGAATGTTAACCGGGCAAGTGTTAGCTGGGGGTGATCCCCTCAATGCCTCGGTCTATCAAATTTTGATTATGTTCTTAATTTTATTGACCAACACCCTTAGTACCATTGCAGTCACCGCCACGGTTTACCGTCAGTATTTCAATCAACATCAACAACTTTTAGTGTAACCACGAATAGCCAGCTTTTTAAAAGCCCAAACCGGGCATCGAAAAATTAACTATTTTGTCTTTTGATCGGTACTAGGTTTTATCCCCAATTTGGGTCGTCATCATTCAAGGAATCCCCATTGTCCCCTGGGAAATTTTGCTATGATCTGCCTAGCTTTGCAGTCGAAAAACCCCAGTAATGTCTCTACTTTTGCTGGTGTTCCCCGGAAGCCCAACGTCTGTTAAGGCTGATTTTTCTGCCGTCATTTCCCACACAAATTTTTTCACCCCTCTATGACCGCTACCCTCTCCCGGGCCGCTTGGGCCAGCAATTTCAGCCAAAACGCAGTGGAATTTGACCGCACTGGATTGGAGCTGATCTCAGGACAAATTCCGGCGGAATTAAAGGGGAGTTTGTATCGCAATGGGCCGGGCCGCCTCAGTCGGGGTTCGGAAAAAGTCGGCCATTGGTTTGATGGGGATGGGGCGATTCTGGCGGTGCATTTTGGCGAAGGGCAAGCCCAAGGACTTTATCGTTACGTGCAAACCCAAGGTTACGCAGAGGAAGAAAAAGCAGGACGTTATCTTTACGGTAACTACGGCATGGTTGATCCTCAAGGGGTTTGGCATTACTGGAAAAGTTTGTTGACCCAGACCGATGTACTCAAAAATGCTTCTAATACCTCGGTAATGGCTCTGCCCGATCGCCTATGGACCCTGTGGGAAGCGGGGCATCCCTACGCTTTGGATCTAGAGAATTTAGCTACGTTGGGCACGGAGGATTTTGGCGGGGCTTTTCAACCGGGGCAACCTTTTTCCGCCCATCCTCTGCGGGATCCGGTCACGGGGGAAATTTTTAGTATTGGGGTGGATTTCCAATTTAACCTCAACCTTTACCGTCTAGACCGCCAGGGCAACTTGCTCAAGCACCGTCGTTTGAAACTGAGCCGCACTCCCTTCTGCCATAGTTTTTGCATGGCGGGGCGTTATCTGGTCCTGTTTTTACCCCCTATCACCCTCAATCAATTTTCTTTACTGTTGGGTAATGTGGCCTATGCCGATGCTCTGGGTTGGGATGCCCAAGGGGGAACAAAGATTGTGGTGTTCGATCGCCAAACGTTGGAAATTGTCAGTAAAGGGGAAACGGAATCCTGGTTCCAATGGCACTACGGCAACGGCTGTGAGTTGGACGATGGCAATGTGCGGCTCGATTTTGTTCGGTTCAACGATTTCGCCCAAACCAATGAATATTTGCGTGAAGTACCCACCGGAGCGGTGAAAACCTCCACGGATGGTCAACTATGGCAAGCTATCCTCAATCCCCAAACGGCCAAAATAGTTGAGTTAACCAATGTGCTGAGCCGCAGTGGGGAATTTCCGGTGATTAATCCCCAACGGACTGGGCAACCGTGGCGCTATACCTATATGGCTCTGCAACGACCGGCGGAAATCCTTGGTTCCCAATGGTTTGGGGAAATTGCCCGCATTGATTACCACACAGGGGATGTAACCACAGCTAAGCTAGGAGAGCATCAGTATCCCGTGGAACCCCTTTACATTCCCCACCCGGATGACGGCGGTCGGGGTTGGATTATCACTGTGGTCTATGACGGCGATCGCCATGGCAGTGAGGTGTGGCTATGGGATGCGGATCGTTTGCAGGCAGAACCCATTTGTCGTTTAGCTTTACCCCAGGTAATTCCCTTTAGTTTCCATGGCACTTGGCGATCGGTTTAGGAAAATTTTCCGTCAGCATAGTCAATTAAGGGCAACTTTCCTGGTCAAGGGACACAGTTACAATGGAGCAAAATCTCAATGGAGAGCTGAATGAAAGCAATTACAACCACCCAAGCCAAAGATCATTTGGATGAATTAATTAATGCTGTCATTTCTGATCTAGAACCAACCATCGTTAGCAACAATCAAGGTCAGCAGGCGGTATTAATATCATTGGATGAATTTAATTCTTGGCAAGAAACCCTTTACTTACTCTCTAATCCAACCAACGCAGAACATTTAATGGCATCGATTAAGCAAGCTGAAACTGGACAGATCATTAAGCAAAAATTACCAGATTTATTGGAACTGTGAAAATCGCCTTTACCGAGCTATCTTGGCATGATTACCTCTGGTTTCAGCAAAATGATAAAAAACTTCTCAAAAGAATTAATTTACTCATTAAGGCAATTGCCAGGGATCCTTTTGATGGTATAGGAAAACCAGAACCACTCAAAGCAAATCTTTCCGGTTACTGGTCGAGGCGCATCAATTCTGAGCATCGTTTGGTGTACACGATTGCTGATCGAGATTTACTAATTATTTCCTGCCGATTCCATTATCAAAGGTAAAACCACGCTTCGTACAGAGTTTTTAATGAATACTTGGCGTCAACTAATGCGGTAAAATTACCTGAAACAAGATATTAGATGCCTTGAGAAGGCTTCCAATGTATTTTGTCTTTACTTAGACATTTTTTAAAAACCTTTTAAAGCAGTCATTATTCAATAACTATTTATGTCCCATTCCACTGATCTTTCCGCCCTAGCCCGTTGGATGGCCGCCGATTTTAGCAACCAGGCCCAAGCCTTTGAAAATCCCCCTTTTTATGCCCATATCCGGGTGGCCATTCGTCCCCTCGACCAAGCAAAGTTTGGCGATCGCCTTTTATTTTTAGAACAGGCCTACGACTTTATGTTGCAGAGGCCCTATCGCCTACGGGTGCTGAAATTAAAGGTGGTGGAAGATCATATTGAAATTGAAAACTTTAAAGTCAAAGATGAGGAAAAATTCTATGGTGCGGCCAGGGATTTGGGCAAACTAGCTCAACTAACCCCCGCTGATCTCGAACCCATGCATGGCTGTGACATGATTGTGGAATGGACCGGCACTAGCTTTAAAGGGGAAGTGCAACCGGGACGGCAATGCCGAGTGATGCGGGACGGCAAGGAAACCTATCTGGAAAATAGTTTTGAAGTGAGCGAAACGGGATTAATTAGCCTCGACCGTGGTTACGATCCAGAAACCAACGAACGGGTTTGGGGCTCCGTGGCCGGTGCTTTTCATTTTGTCCGGTGGCAGAGTTTCGCCGATGAAGTTAGTTTTTAGCCAGCCTCGACTTTGTTGTTTCCCGGAGGAAACAGGTAGATTGCCCCGGAAATGAGCGTTAAAACCACTGCTATCCAGAAGATGACCGTGCCAATTTGGCCATAAATTTCTGGCAACGGTGCTAACAACAAGGCGATCGCCGTGATTTGGGTAACGGTTTTTACTTTGCCCCAGAGATTGGCCCCGGCAATTTCTGTTTGACTGGCAAGCTGGGGATTAACCCGCCAACCGGCGATGACTAACTCTCTGGCCAAAATTAAACCCACTGCCCAGGGGGGAACTACCTGCCAAGTTAACAAAATTAATAACGGGGCTAATACCAGTAATTTATCCACCAACGGATCAAGGAATTTGCCCAACTCCGTCACCTGATTTAACCGGCGGGCTAGGTAACCATCCAACCAGTCAGTGCTGGCGGCCAGCAAAAAAATCCCCACTCCCCACCAACGGGTTTCGGCTTCTGGAGTCGGTAGCCAAAGAAATAGCAGGGGTAAAGCCAATAAACGGGAAACAGTTACCCAGTTGGGTATATTCATCGAGAAAACGGTGTATTAGGACTAAATTTGCGCATTGAACTAATAATGATCGCCAGATTTCCGGTGATGCACCGCCGTTACCCCATCTTTGAGTAGGGCACCCCGGTCAGTCACGGCGTAAAGAACCCAATGGTCACCGCACTCCAGCCGTTGTTGTACCCGACATTCCAAATAAGCCAGGGATTCCGTCAAAATTGGTGCGCCATTTTCCGCCGTTTCCGTGGCCACGTCTGCAAACCGATCGCCGCCGGGGGCAAAGGGTTTGAGAAAATGTTTCATCAGTCCCAGATGGTTGCCTTCCTGCAAAATATTCAACACAAAGCAACTGTTTTTGTGTAGCAAAGATTCGATCGCCCTTTCTTTGGCAACGGCAACGGTCAAACCAGGGGGGGAAAAGGTAGCTTGGGAAACCCAGGAAGCTAACATGGCACTGCTCAATTCCCCTTGCTGGGCGGTAACCACACAGAGGGAACCCACTAAACGGCCTAACGCTTGTTCGGTGCGGGCAGATTCCGACTCCGGCAGAGCAGATTTAGGTTGACGGCGTTTTTCTGCCTTTTTCAGAGCTTGGGCAAAATCCGTACCGGCCTCTTCGCACATTTTCAAAGTTTGGTCGGTGGGCTTAAATTTCACCCGGATGGTGTCAAAGCCAAAGCTAAAGCCCGCATCCCGAAATTTGTTTTCCAGCATATCGATCGCCTCTCCACTCCAACCGAAGGAACCAAACACGCCGCACAGTTGGGTTTTGGACGCATTGGCCAGGGTGATGCCCAGGGCCGTTTGAATGGGGGTGGGGGCATGGCCGCCCAGAGTAGGGGAACCAAAAATAAAGCCAGCGGATTTACCGATCGCCTCCTTAATTTCCTCTGCGTTGCTAGTTTCCGCATTGATGGCCGTTACCGCTACCCCAGCTTTAGTAATGCCTCTGGCGATCGCCTGGGCCAGGGTGCTGGTATTACCGTAGGCAGAAGCGTAAATTAAGGCCACGTTCAAAGCTTGGGCCTGTTGTTCACTGAGCCATTGCTGATAGTTACGGGTCAACTCCCGCAAACCGTAGCGCACCAGGGGGCCATGGCTGGGGGCATAGGTCTGGGCTGGATAGGCTTCTAACTTATTCAGGGCGGCACTAACCTGGGCGGCGGCGGGGGCCAACAGACAATCAAAGTAATAGCGGCGGTCTTCTTGGTAAATAGTCCAACCTTCATCGAACACTTGGTCACCACAAACGTGGGCCCCGAACAGTTTATCGGTGAATAAAATTTCGGTGCGGGGATCGTAGGTGCAGAGTTGCCCTGGGTACCGGGGGCTAGGGGTGGGGATAAAGGTCAATTCATGGCCCCGGCCCAAATCCAGGTGGTCATTACCTTTCATCACTTGGATAGGATTATTGACTTCAGCATCCGCCAGCAATTTTTCTAAATTTTGAGCGGCGGGGTTAGAGCAGATAATGGTTGCCTGGGGAGCTAGGCTCAACAAAAGCTTCAGGGTATGGGCCCGGTTGGCGTTGACGTGGCCCAAAATGACGTAATCCAGGCTGTTGAGGTCTAACCGTTGAATTAGGGTGCCGACAAAATTATCGGTGAAGGATTCCCCCGGCGGGTCAAAGAGGGCAATCTTATCAGCACTGATCAGGTAACTATTGGCAGTGGTGCCCCGTTGCAAACCATACTCAATTTCAAACTTCAACCTGTCCCAGGTGCGGGAGCGAAACACAGTGGTGTCAACGGCGATCGGGCAGATTTGAACGTCTTTGGCAGGCATGGTGAGGGGAGGGAAAAGACAACTGACCAACAACGGTAGTTGGACTGTCTCCAGTTTTGCATGGATTCCCACTGTTAACTAACCCTGCGGCTCGGGATTAAACTTGGGAGGCTTGGCGACGGGCGGCGGATTTTTCCAATAAAGATTGGGCAAAGGCTAACGCTTCTTTGGCGGAATGGCCCCCGGTGAGTTGGGCTAATTCCTGTTGGCGATCGCCGTCGGATTGGAGGGGAGTAATGCGAATAACGGTGCGTAAATCTTCGTCAAGCTGGGGATTGGTGGGATCGGCAATATTTTCATTAATGACCACTTTGTCCACATGGAAATGGGCATCGGCCAGGGCCGCCACCAAAGGTTGATGGGTGACACAGAGCAGTTGTTGGCGCTGACTGAGTTGGGCTAGCTTGTCGGCGATCGCCTGGGCTACTTTGCCGGATACTCCCACGTCGATTTCATCAAAAATTAAGGTTTGGCTGGGGGGAGCCAGTTCACTAAAACAGGCTTTGAGGGCCAGGAGGAATCGGCTCATTTCCCCACCGGAGGCAGTGGCGGCCAAGGGTTGAATTTTTTCCCCGGTGTTGGGGCTGAAATAAAACACCACCTGTTCTGCGCCGAAACTACTGGGGGCACTGGACTCCAATTGGCAAACAAAAATTACCTTTTCCATGGCCAGGGGCTTGAGTTCTTGTACCAACCTTTTTTCTAGTTTTTGCGCCGTTTTTTGGCGAATTAAAGTTAACTGACCACAATGTTTAATTAATTCTTGCTCTGCCTTGGTCAAAGATTCCTGCAACTGGGCGAGGGATTGTTCTCCATCCGTCAACTGGTCATATTCAGCTTGGATTTTTTCTTGGTAGGCAATCGCTTCGGTTAAGCTAGGGCCATATTTACGACAAATCCTTTTCAGCACCTGCAATCTTGCTTCCACTTCCCCTAACCGCTCTGGATCAGCTTCCAAATTATCTCCATAGCGTTGCACTTGCCGTCCTGCTTCAATTACTTGGGTTAAAGCTGTTTGTACCAGTTCCAATAAGGGATTAAGGCTACTGTCAAATTCCGCCATGGTTTGCAACTGTCCTTCCGCATCCCCCAACAAATCGGCGATCGCCGGGGTATCCCGTTCACTTTGGTACAAAAGCTGGGTGGCTTGATAGCTTAACTGTTGTAGTTCCACCACATGGGAAAGTTTTTCCTGTTCTTGGATTAACAATTCCCATTCATCGCCATCGGTTAATTCTGCTTCGGTCAATTCCTGTAACTGATAGGTTAAAAAATCCAGCCGTTGTAAACGATTTTGTTCCGATTGTTGCCTGGCTGTTAAAGCTTGTTTGGCTTGGGTAAATTCTTTATAAGTTATTTCCACCGCTTGACGTTTTTCTAATAAGTTTTGCCCGCCAAATAAATCCAGTAGTTGCCGTTGTTGCCCCGGATCTAATAGTTGTTGAGTTTGGCCCTGGGCTGTAATTTCCACCAATTGGCTCCGCAATTCTGCCAAAATTTGGCGATTTACCAACACTCCATTCAGGCGGGAACGGGAATTTAATGAGCTTCCTTTTTTGCTAAATTCCCTCGTGCAGGCAATGGTGTTGTCTTCCAATGGTTCAATGGCTTGGGTTGCTAACCAATCATTAAGCTCGGTACTGGTGGAAAAAATTCCTTCAATCACACCGCTGGAACACCCCTGGCGCAAAACCCTCGCTCCGGCCTTTCCTCCTAGTAATAAATCAATCGCATCAAGCAAAATTGATTTCCCGGCGCCGGTTTCCCCCGTCAATACATTCAAGCCTTGCCCAAAGTTAATTTCTAAGCAATCAATCAAAGCAAAGTTATTGATCCGCAGGGATAGTAGCATGAAAAATTAGCCAATAATTTGAACGTTATGCTATGGGAAACTGTCGTTACGATAACTAAGTCTAGAATATAAGTGCAAAATAAAGTACGTCAGCCTTTCATACCCGATTCGGCATGGATTTTGATTTTACCGATGTCCGCCCCGATAAGTCCATTAAATAACCTTATAAGAGCCTGTTCGAAAAGCTCCCCTAACCTCCCAAATTTGGGGGGAAACTGAATGAAAGTCCCCCAGTATTGGGGGATTTAGGGGGCGGAATAAAACTTTCCAAACATGTTCTGAAAAGTTTTTAAATTTGCTTGCTGTCCACTGATGTGGGGGCAGGGCAGGGCAGTAATTTACTTGGGCGAATTGATGGTTGGTCCTGTGATTGAACGGAAGATTCTTTTCGAGTTTAGTTACCAATTGGTTTATGCCCCAGCAGGGCATTTTTGATTTTGCCTAACTCCTTGACTAGTAATGGTTTTGGGCTTTTAGCCAGATTTATCTCTAACTCCTCTGCTACTTTTTTGATTCTGTCTGGGTAGGTTAGGCTTAGGGTTTAATGAATGGTTGGAGGGCTGTGATCCAGATCACATACGTGGGTTAACCGGGATAATAAAATACAGTTTGGTGAAATGAAGGGTGGTGGTAGAGAGTTGACCCAGCTTCAAACAAGAACCAAAGTTCAGTGTTCCTAATGTAATTCGTTTGTTTTTATTTTCTTTTATTGATTGCTTTCCTATCTCGCTCACTTTATTTTTACTCACAGTTGAAGATCAATTATGAATACTCGCTTTTTCCTCAATTTCCTCACTGCCCCCAAACGTAATGCCGGCTTTGCCATGCCCATGGTGATTATGGGCGGTTTGGTGATTACGGTGGCGGCCGCCGCTATTGCTATGAAGGGGATGAATGATCAAAATCAGGTCACAGCGAAGGCAGCTAAGTCCTCTAGTGACGCAGCAGCGGAGACCGGCTTAGCGCGTGTTCAAGGTTTGCTTGCAAGCAGTAAATATGCAGCTCTTTTCGACGATTCTGATTGGGCAACCTTAATACAGTCGGATGGAACACCAAACAGCGAAACTACCCTTGGAGCTGTTCTTGAAGAGCATCTAAATTCGGTATCAAGCAACAGTGGGTCTATCTGTAGTGAGGGGAGCTCTTCTGGCGTTGATTCGGCTAAACTTGCATCTCAAAAACAAGTCTTAGGCAAACTTCGTGAGTTAGCTACTGAAGCGTCTGCTGGTCAAGTAGAACCGATTAATAGCAATAGCTCTTTTCGTATAGTAAGTTACAAAGTTGGAGTTGAAGAAGAGAACAAAGGCAAAATTCCCCAAGGTCAAGTTATTGGGCGTCTAGTTGTTGAGGGAGTGTCTAGCAAAGGAGCAACTGACGCCGTAACCCGTTTGATGGTGGATATTCCTATTTCTGGAAAACCAGGAACTTCCACTTTTGGTGGTTCGGATACGGTGCCTGCACTTTGGATATCAGAAGGCGGTGTTGATAAGGGTACTGCTGGTGACACTGTAGATACAACAGGTACTCCCGCTGTTCCTAAGACTGGTGAAATAAGAGGAAATATAGTCCTGGCAGGGTGTGGTTCCACAGATTTAACTGATGCTTATATTGATGATCTTAACTCAATACAGAACGCTGCTGGGGGATTTGCCGCTGTAAGGGCATCTACCCCAATGCCTTCCATCCCATTGTCGGCTTTAGCATCGGCAAGATCTCAGAATCGTGTATATACACTAAACGTGGGGAATAACGATTCAATCTCTCTCCCCCGAAGTGGAGAACAGCCGGTTGACGGTTACTATTACTATGAATCTAGTAGTTTAGACAGAAAGTTTGAGCTTAACTTTGACAATACTGGAGGAAAGAAATACCGTCTGTATGTAACTGGTGACATTGGTAGAAATGCGGAAATCAACGGAACTTGTAATACAGCTGATGGTTGCCAGCCGACAGATATCCAAATATTTGGTCTTTCGAGTAGTGGTTCAATTTGCATGAATGGAAACTCGAGCCGAACGACGAAAGCTTTTGTTCTTGCCCCCAATTACGATATAGGTCGCACAGGAAATGGGAGTTATGAAGGAATGCTTTTGGGTAAGACTTATGCCAAAGGCAATTGTGCTGTAAATAATGGCAAATTGGCTGTTACCCAAACCTCTCAAACCTGGGGATCGGTTCCTCCTGACCTACGTCCACTTACCGCTCCATCACCTACCCTTACATCATTTTCTAGCTGGTCTCAGATTGACTCCAGTTTAGCTGATGATGATGCTATAACTGAGCCCCCAATTTACACAGGTTCCTTCTTAACAGCTTCTTCTAGTCCATCTCCCAGTCCCAGTCCATCTCCTAGTCCCAGCCCGTCTCCCAGTCCCAGCCCATCTCCCAGTCCCAGTCCATCTCCCAGTCCCAGCCCGTCTCCCAGTCCCAGTCCATCTCCCAGTCCCAGTCCATCTCCCAGTCCCAGCCCATCTCCCAGTCCCAGCCCATCTCCTACCCCAGTTACCGTAAATGTACAGAACAAGAAGGCTTGCGATGATCTAGGAGGGACGTACTCTCAAAGCGGGAATAACAAAACCTGTACTTACATTCCTCGGTAGCCCGTAGAGTGTTTTCCTCCCCCTTCATTAAGCCCAAAAATCTCTAGCAAAACAATATCAAAATTACTTTAGGCAGACTCCAGCAGTTTGCTTTTTTTTGCTTATTTTCCCAGAATTAAAGGCACAACCGTAAAGATAGAATTTTACTTCTTTCTCACCCAACCATTAATGGTAAATCGACTATCTGCAAAAGCTTGGGAAGGACAGTTTACTGGTAGAACTTCGTGCATATAGCGACTGAGAAAAAAGACAATGCTGTTATTAACTGGCTGTACAGTTTTAAATGATTCAGCGGCTACATAAAAATTATTTTCGATTTTACTGTCATAAATGGCTAGCTCTCCACCAGAAAAGGCTTTAGGCTCTCGGTTAAAGTAATAAACATAGGTTAATTCACGGGTAGCAGAATCGGGGCTACCATTATCATTATGTACTTTGTAATAATTTCCATGGTTATGGGCAGTAAGTTGAGCTTCTACATAATCAATTTGAAAAGGTTGTATTTGTAGATCACTAATCAGTTGGGGTAAAATTGCCTTTACTCGTTCTATTATTAATTCTGAAAACGGCGCAAAAATCGGCAAAAACATAGAGCGACGATAATCAGAATCATTAGCTGAATTGCTTGTAGGCAGGAAATTATTTTCATTCTGAATTACAAATTTAAACAACTGCTCTAACTCTGTAGCACTCAAAAAATCTTTCACCTGAATAAAATGGGATGGCAAAATTTCTGGTGAAGCTTGGGGAGTAGCTGAAGTAGACTGTCGCTCTATCTGAATTTGACCTATAGATGAATTATTAGATAAGTTTTTATAAAAGTTGTGATTAATTAGAAATGAAGGTGCGTAGGATTCTTCAGCTTGGCTAACAGTTGATTGTGAAGAGGATTCGACTTGAGACTGGTTAATAATTTGCCAAAGTTTGTAATTACCCTGATGGCTAACTAAAGTGCAAACAAAATTTCGCCAAGCAAACTGAAATAATACCTCTTGAGTTTTCAACATATTTAAGGTGTCTGCATCAAACTCTAGCAAAATACACAATTCTTCCGTCGTTATCCAGAATTCGGAATCACTAACTTGCTTAACTAAGTTAAGTTGCTGAATTACCGCATGAAGTTTACTTTGCAATGGTTCTTGCATGATTCTGGTCATAGTAGTTAAAAGAGTATTGACAATCTCTTCAATAATCATTTTCTCATGATCAAAATCCTTTAGGCAGATCCCAGTGGTTTATCTTCTTTTTTGGCCGCTTTTTCTGTGGTGGCATTTCTGGTCTGAGGTTATTTGGCGGTCAAGAATAGGATAGCGCTTGGCGATCAGGGGGGAGAGGTTGACAGATGCCCAGCCCTATTGGCAGTGGGCTTGCTGAGCTTGTGTTAGCATAGAGCTATTATCGATTGATTAAGATGTCAAAACTATGACCAAACCAACGATAGAACTATCAGAGAGTGTATTTAAAAAAATTCAGGTACTTTCTCCGGAAAACCAAAAACAAATTCTAGATTTTCTAGAATCTATAACAGCAAATTCCGATGAAACTCAAGAAAAAAAAGCAACTAGAATTTCAGGATTGTATCAAGGACAAGGCTGGATAAGTGATGATTTTAATGATCCTCTAACGGATGAGTTTTTTTCGGAAGTCTGATTTATGGAACTGCTGTTAGATACTCATGCCTTTGTTTGGTGATCAATTGCTCAGGAAAAACTATCTTCAAAAGTAAGTTCTTTATTGTCAAACACAAGTAACAAAATATTTTTGAGTACAGCAAGTGCATGGGAGATACAAATTAAACTGCAACTTGGAAAGTTACAACTTAACATTTCCCCAGAAGAATTAATCAAAAATCAAATGACCATCAATGGTTTGCAGGTTCTGTCTATTGACTTGGAGCATATCTGGAAACTGGCGGTTCTTGAACATCACCATAAAGATCCCTTTGATCGAATCTTAATTGCCCAATCTATGACCGAAGAAATTCCGATTTTAAGTATTGATAAAGTCTTCGATCTTTACCCGGTTCAAAAACTTTGGTAACTGTTCAGGCGGTCAGGGTTAACTGACGATCAAGGATCGGATTGTGCTTGGCGATCGGGTATTAACGGCGATCCACATTAACCATGGGCTTATTTCCACCATGCTAGAATAGGGGCACAACTGACTTAAAGCAGTGTCTCCCACAGATTAGCGACCTTAAAATGAATTCACTTTCTTTTGAATGGGACGAAGAAAAGAATCGAACCAATCAGAAAAAACATGGTATTTCTTTTGAGGAAGCTGAGACTGTTTTCTACGATGACAATGCTATTCAGTTTTGGGATGATAATCATTCAGAAGTAGAAGATAGATTCCTAATGCTGGGTAGAAGTTCCAGAATGAGAATCCTGCTAATTGTTCACTGCTTCCAAGAGAATGAATCTATCATCAGAATTATTTCTGCTCGCAAGGCTACTCCTAAAGAAACGAAACAATATAGAGGATAATATTATGAAGAAAGAGTATGATCTAGCCAACATGAAAAGCCGTCCTAATCCTTTTGCTCAAAAGCTTAAACAAAAAGTTACTTTACCTTTGGGAATTGATGTAGTTGATTTTTTTGAAAAGAAAGCACAAGAAAAAGGCATTTCTTATCAAGAAATAATTGAATTATATCTTCAAGATTGTGTTGTTAATAATCGAGAACTTTCATTTTAAATGCTCAGCTGACGGACAGGTGTTTTTGTGTTTGTAACCAGAGTAGCTCTCAAATATGAAACCATCTATTTCAGAAACTACCAACTCCATATTCCCCAATGGGCAGGACTCAGCTTCGCCGGGATTACTTTCACGTTTGTGGTCTTGGATCAACTCCTACGGGGGTTTGTCCGACTTGAAGAAGTACAACGCCGAACTGAGGAAGAGCAACGCCGAATTAAGCAAACAGAACGAGAAACTCGCCGAGCTAGAATTGAAACTCGATAACGTATTGCAATCATCCAGCACCAACTTGACCCCAACAATCTCCACCGACAACAATTAGGGGATATTCAAGCACTTCTCGAAGAATATCTAGATACCCTTTAGCCAATTGGCTATCTGTGAGGTATTGGCAATCGGGCTAAAATGGGGGAAACTTTGCCCCAACAATTGCCAAACATGAACGCAGTCAGCCAAATTATTGCACAACAAAAACTTGCAGCTATCATGGAGCAAGTATGTAGTGATCATGTTCCAACAATTATCACCAGGGATACCCAACCATCTGTCGTCATGATTTCCCTGGAAGACTATCAGTCATTAGAAGAAACAGCATATCTACTACGTAGCCCGAACAATGCTCAAAAATTGATGTCGGCGATCAAGCAATTAGAAAATGATCAAGGTGTCGAAAGGGAACTATTGGAGTGAAGCTAATTTTCTCTGAGCAAGCCTGGAGCGATTATCTTTACTGGCAACAAAACGACAAGAAAATACTTAAAAGAATCAATACCTTAGTTGAATTAATTTGATAGAAAAAGACGACCACCTTAACGGCGATCGCCAAACTGTTCAGCTCGTCAAAGTAACTAACTAAAAAGCCAGTCAGCTACCACAACAAAAAATTAAACATCGGTGTCCACTCGACCGTAGAAAATGCCCCGGACTTTAACATCAAGGGGTTCTTTAGCACCCAAATCAGTGTCAGAGGGTTGCTCGCTTTCAAAAATACCGGCAATTTCCCCAGTGGAACCATCAACCTGGGTCACCTGCAAGGAAAGGGTTCCTTTACCCAAGGGGGTTTCCTTCTTGTTGGTACGGAATTTATCCGCCGCTGAAGGCAGAGCTACCGCATTGTCATAACCAGTGTATAGACCCCGGGCTTTGGGATCCAAGAAACCAGCCCCCCGGTAGGAAGGCACATTGAAATCCCCAACAAAATCGGTGGAACTATTGATGGAAGTAAAGCCAGGCTCCGTAGTGCCAGTAAAATTTTTCACCGTGAAAAAGAAGGGTACTTCTTCACCACCGGGAAGTAATACCGTAATCGGCTGGAAGTCAATGCCATCTTTTTCTTTAAAAGTCAACGTTCCATCAGCACCCACTGCAATGCTGCCGCGGATCTGTTCTAGGCTAGTGGTTTGACGGGTCAGAACCTTACCTTTAACGTACTCAGCCTTTTGGCGCTTATTAACGGGCTCTTCCTTAACAAAATACTCCTGGGGCTCCATACAGAAGTCAGAAACAAAATACTTAGTATTCGGTTCCACCTCAATGGTTCCTCTGGTGAAGGAAGAAATTTCAGGGCAAACGTTAGCTAGACCCGTATTTACAATGTCATCGTAGGTAAGCTGGCTCTTATCAACCGCAAAGGCACTGCCGCTATATAAAAACGTTAGTAGTCCAAAGCAGACTGAAAGCAAAGCCACAATAGACGGACGAAACCTCATGGTTTAACCTCGCTTAAGTCAATCTCAAATTTTTTGTCTTTTTCAGGCCTTGTCCGGCTCCAGACTTACACGGATGCAACCCTAGGGATTATGGACAAAATAGGCATATTTTAACGAGATCCACTCTACCAAACTTTCGTTACCTTACCAGCCATATGGCCGGAAGGGGCATTTCCGCAACAGGTCAGAGCAAGGCTTTGGCCACAAACCACTATCATTTGGGTTGGTGTTTGTTTGCGAACAGCCCATCTGCCTAACTGAGCTTTATTTGGAATCAATGGAATCGATCAACCAAAAATTATGTCTAACTCCCGAGTTAGAAGCCCTCATGACCACCACCGAAGCCCTGGCGGAAGATTACCAGGACGACCATGACCGTTTGCTACAGCTCCTAAGGGTTCTGGAATCTCTGCACCGTCACATTCGCATCGACTATTTTGAACCGGCCTTGCCCAATACCCGTCGGGGTCTATATGGCCTACTAAGGGATATCGAAGAAAGTGGCGGCTGGCCATACATTGAGCGGGGTAAGCTGAGTCATTTCATCAAGAATTTGCAGGAAAGCCTGGAGCAGGAGGTGGAGTCCCTGGGGGAATTAGATTAGGACCATAACTATTCTCCCAAAAAGCAACGGCCGTGTGGGGAAAGGCTGAAAGGCTTATAGATTGACGAAACTGGGGTGCTAGGATTCGAACCTAGGAATGGCGGGACCAAAACCCGCTGCCTTACCGCTTGGCTACACCCCATTGATTAACCTTTGTTATTCTACCAGCACCATTCCAAGTTCTGTCAAGCTCCCCTGAAAAATTTGCATCCGGGTCGGGAACAGGGATTTTGGCCGGGAGCCACAGGGTTAAGCACATCGCCCATTAATGAGCACTGTCACAGTGATTGGAGTTGACAAAAGGCAACGGTCATTAAAAATAAAGGAAAGAAAAAACTGTCTGCCTCCCAGAATCACGGGGAGACAGGGCCCTACCAAGACAAGCAAATTGATCAGCTAAAAAGTACCCAGGGGAAAACCGGAACCTGTTTGTTTGGGTTCCCCCGAAGAACTGCGTTGCCAATCATTTTCTTCTTTGATCTGGCTACTACGGTCATTGATACTGAGGGGAGGGGTATTGGTAGTGTTAATTTCCAATAGGGTTTGGGAATTAGTCCCCATATTTTGTTGGGGGAACCAATCTTCCACTTGACGTTCCTGGAGGCCATCGAGGTCGTTGATATTGCCCGTGGCCGGTAAGTCTTCTGGGAAAGGTTCCACTGGGTTATAGGATTGGGCTGTAACGGTAGTAGGGGTCCCGAGCACAAAAGCGGTGCCGGCAAGCAGAACTAATTTCCATGGGGAATAATGGTATTTCATTGGTTTGGCCTCTGGTCTGGCAATGGTTGCTAGGCGATCGCCTGTTGAAATTAACAAACTGTCGCCCTTCCACTGACCATGGTAACGATGTTTTTTACTTCCTTGACTAACCGAGGAAAATTTGGCGGGGGGCAGAAATGCCAATACAATTTAGCTTGGTCTTCCCTGCCCCTAATTTGTCCCCTCCATGGCCTTGCTTTCCCTCAACAATCATCAATCCCATCAACGCTTAACTGTTAATCCCCCTGCCCAAGGGGTCGCTTTGACTGGCCGCCTAAGGGTGCCGGGGGATAAATCCATTTCCCATCGGGCCTTGATGTTGGGGGCGATCGCCACCGGGGAAACCATTATCGAAGGGCTACTGTTGGGGGAAGATCCCCGTAGTACGGCCCATTGCTTTCGGGCCATGGGAGCAGAAATCAGCGAACTAAATTCAGAAAAAATCATCGTTCAGGGTCGGGGTCTGGGACAGTTGCAGGAACCCAGTACCGTTTTGGATGCGGGGAACTCTGGCACCACCATGCGCTTAATGTTGGGCTTGCTAGCCGGGCAAAAAGATTGTTTATTCACCGTCACCGGCGATGATTCCCTCCGTCACCGCCCCATGTCCCGGGTAATTCAACCCTTGCAACAAATGGGGGCAAAAATTTGGGCCCGGAGTAACGGCAAGTTTGCGCCGCTGGCAGTCCAGGGTAGCCAATTAAAACCGATCCATTACCATTCCCCCATTGCTTCAGCCCAGGTAAAGTCCTGCCTGTTGCTAGCGGGGTTAACCACCGAGGGGGACACCACGGTTACAGAACCAGCTCTATCCCGGGATCATAGCGAACGCATGTTGCAGGCCTTTGGAGCCAAATTAACCATTGATCCAGTAACCCATAGCGTCACTGTCCATGGCCCGGCCCATTTAACGGGGCAACGGGTGGTGGTGCCAGGGGACATCAGCTCGGCGGCCTTTTGGTTAGTGGCGGCATCCATTTTGCCTGGATCAGAATTGTTGGTGGAAAATGTAGGCATTAACCCCACCAGGACAGGGGTGTTGGAAGTGTTGGCCCAGATGGGGGCGGACATTACCCCGGAGAATGAACGATTGGTAACGGGGGAACCGGTAGCAGATCTGCGGGTTAGGGCAAGCCATCTCCAGGGTTGCACCTTCGGCGGCGAAATTATTCCCCGACTGATTGATGAAATTCCCATTTTGGCAGTGGCGGCGGCCTTTGCAGAGGGCACTACCCGCATTGAAGATGCCGCAGAACTGAGGGTTAAAGAAAGCGATCGCCTGGCGGCCATTGCTTCGGAGTTGGGCAAAATGGGGGCCAAAGTCACCGAATTTGATGATGGCCTGGAAATTCAAGGGGGAAGCCCGTTACAAGGGGCCGAGGTGGATAGCTTGACGGATCATCGCATTGCCATGGCGTTGGCGATCGCCGCTTTAGGTAGTGGGGGGCAAACAATTATTAACCGGGCGGAAGCGGCCGCCATTTCCTATCCAGAATTTTTTGGCACGCTAGGGCAAGTTGCCCAAGGATAAAGTTAGAAAAACTCCTGGGCGGTTTGTAAATGTTTTACCAAGGTAGTTTGGGGTAAAGGCCCCAGCAAGTGCTGCCAGGGTAATTTATCCGCAATTGACCAATCGGCATGGACCGTATCGTTCAAACTGGGTAATTCTCCCTTTAATTCCTTAAAAGCTCGCTTAAAACTGCCCAACGTATCTCCGTAATGGCGAGTGAGTAGAAGTAATGGGGCCAAACGGCGATCGCCACGGGAAATTAAAGCCTGCATCACTGACCAGTTATAACTTTCGGGACGAAAATCAACACCCAGGGGCCGCAGTTTTTTTTGCAAAAATTGTAGACGCTGTTTGGCTTCCGGATTGACCCCATACCATTGGAACGGGGTGTGGGCCTTGGGGACAAAGGTGCTACAGCCAAAGGTGAGACGTAAACCGGGGGCGACTTTTTTGACCTGTTTTAATAAATCTACCGTTGCTTCCACATCTGACCTTGTTTCCCCTGGCACGCCGACCATGCCATAAAGCTTCAATCCCTGTAATCCCCCCGCCTGGGCCTGTTGGGCAGCGGTGAGAATTTCCTCGTTAGTCAGTTTTTTATTGATAATTTGCCGGAGTTTTTCCGAACCGCTTTCAATGGCAATGGTGAGGGATTTAGTGCCCCGTTTAGCTAAGGTTTGGGCCAATTTTTCGTCCACTGTGTTGGTACGCACTGAAGCAATGCTGAGCCGCACATGGTCAAATTCTGGTTTTCCCAGGTAATCCAACAACTCGTTAAATTCCGGATGTTGGGTTACGGAAGCTCCTAACAATCCCAGGCGATCGCTCACTTGCAATCCCCGTTCAATGGCGGGCAGTAGGGATTTTTCCGTATCCGCTGGCCGAAAAGGTAACGTCAGGTAACTAGCTAGGCAAAATCGACACATTTCCGGGCAACTGCGTACCACTTCCACCATGAAAATATTTTCCCATGCGGCCTTTTCCGTCACTACTGTGGAGGCAGACAGAACATTACCCCGGTAGGTTTGCTTACTAACTTGGGCGGGAATGGCGGTGGTACTGGGTTGGATGTGACTAATTTTGCCCTCAGCGGCTTCGTAACTTATTTCGTACAAACTAGGCACATAAATGCCGGGAATTTGGGCTAGTTTTTCTAGTTTTTCATTCCTAGAACAAGACCGCACGCTTTGGTAACCATCAATAAATTCCGGCAGTAGATTTTCCCCGTCCCCCAACAAAATTAGGTCAAAAAAGTCTGCAAAAGGTTCTGGATTAGCGGTCAGCACCGGGCCGCCACCGAATATTAAAGGATCTTCAGCAGCCCGCTCTTTCGCCAGCAGGGGAATTTGTAATTGCTCCAACAGGGTCAAAATATTGCTGTAGTCCAACTCCCAGGAAAAGGAAAAGCCTACCAATTCTGGCGATCGGGGTAACGTTTCTTGGGCGTCGGTGAAAAGACGACTAACCTGCACATCGGAGCGTTGGGCTAAGGTTGACCAAATTACTTGATACCCCAAACTGGTAATGCCCACACTGTAGATGTTGGGAAAGGCAAAAATTAACGGCACCGCATCGGCTTGGGGAGACGCAGGGGTAAACAGCAGCCTTTCGGCCTGGGCTTGGTGCATAAAGTCAGAATACTTAGTTAAATCAATGGCAGATCAAACGGATCAACAATAAAACAACGGCGATCGCCAGGGAGTTGGGGTTAATGGTAAATTTCCAAATGCAACACATAATGACCCAAACATTCCTGGGCTGCCCAGAGTTCATATTCCACCCGCAAAAATTCCGGCAAGGGAGACCCCTGCAAGGTAATGTCCCTGGTGTAATTCCGTAACTGGAAGGAGTCGCTCAGATGTCTTTCCTGTTCATTGAGCCAATAGCGGCTAATGCCATAAACTCCCTGTTCCCAAAAATGACGGTAGGAAAATTGACTATTACCCTGGCGAGTCAGCACAATGCGTCGGGGAGACAGTTCTAACCACAATAGTTGAGAGGAGGGTAATACCTGTTGATCGCCGTTGGGAACTTGCTCCTGTTCTTGGTGGAGTAGGAGGTGAAAGCGATGCAAATCCTTTTGGTAGAGGGTAGCGGCGGTCTCCAGGGTGGAAAGAATGGGCAAATCGGTGGAAATGAGCGATAGGCAAACCGGACGACGGTGGTGGGTCAACATAAAAACTTGACGGGTGAGGAAAAGCAAATCAGCCTATCTATCCAGGGGATGACAAACAGGATTCTGTTTCAGCATAACGGTCAACATTGGCCCCCTGCCATAGGGCCCTGGGAGCAAATTGGCCCCAAGCTGGGAACCGGCCTAAGAATTTAGTAATTTTTTTAGCAAGGGGCTTGTGTAAAAGATCTTTTAGTTGCTATGATGTTGAATCGTTGAGTCAATCCTCGGTAGCTCAGTGGTAGAGCGGTCGGCTGTTAACCGATTGGTCGTAGGTTCGAATCCTACCCGGGGAGTTCTAAAACTCGGATGTTTTTTACGGTTAGAAACCAGGGGAATCTGTTTATTTTCCCCGTGTTTTTGTCTGTATTTTTTTAACTGTTTTTTGCAGTTTTTATATTGAGGCGTTGCCGTAGTGGTCGCCATCGGTTAATTCCAGCGTGTCTCCGATCGCCGTACCGGTGTGATAGGCCGCCAATAGGACAGGGCAGGTTTTTCCCCAGGCAATATGGCCTTGATGATCCAAGGCGATCGCCCCCAGGTCAGTGTTATTTTCCAAAGCTTCCGTGATGGATTTTGCCATGGCTTGAGCTAAATTTTGGCCATCCTTAACCCGGATTACCACCTTGGCGGCCAAACATTCATTGATAATGTCTTCCCCTACTCCAGTGCAACTAACCCCAGCAAAACGGGTGGCATAGTTCCCCGCCGGCATAGCAGAATCACTCACCCGACCAATGCGCTCTAGCCCTTTGCCCCCAGTGGAAGTACCGGCCGCAATTTTGCCGTTAGCATCCAACGCCACTACGCCGATGGTGCCTTTTCTGGCTTCAATGCCCACGGTGGGATCAGCAATTAGCCGAGCCATTTTTTTGCGCACATCTTCTCCCCGTTCCTCCATCCATTCCTGAATGCGAAAATCCGTGGCGGGATCGTAAATGGGCAGTTGCATTTCCCTGGCTAAATCCGCCGCCCCATAATCGGACAAAATCCGGTCTGTTTGCCCCTGCAAAAATTGGGCCATCTGGATCGGATTTTTAATGCGGGAAACGTTAATTACCCCACTAAAATTCTGGCGATCGCCGTCCATCAAAGAAGCACTCATGCGAACTTGTCCATCCGACTGGAGCACCGAACCAGTACCAGCGTTAAAACGAGGCTCATTTTCCAATAATTCACAACCTTGTACCACCGCATCCATGGCACTGCCCCCCGCTGTTAGGGTTTCATACACTGCGGCCACAATTTGATGTAGGGATTGGCGCACAGTGGCCAAGCCCCCCTTATCGTCGAGGGAACTCGCACCACCATGGATGATTAATTTGGGGGTCATAGAATTTTAGGTAAAGGCTTGGGTGAAGGATAGATCAGCACCAACGGATCGTAGATGGGAAAGGAAACCGTTAGTGATTATGGGTCGAAGTCAGAAGGGAAGGCAGATCCAAACTTTTAACTAAATATCCAAACGGCTGTAAATTTCCGCCAGGTTAGTCAAATGTTGTTGGGGGTCAAAGCACTGGTCAATTTCTTCGGCAGAAAGTAGGGCCGTTACCTGGGCATCAGCTCGGACTAGCTCTTCAAAATTGCCCCCTTCCGTGTTCCAGGCTTGGTGGGCGGAACCCTGCACCACTCGGTAGGCATCTTCTCGATTCATGCCTTTTTCCACTAGGGCAAGCAGAACTTTTTGGCTGAAAATTACCCCGCCGTAAACGTTCATATTGCGTTTCATATTTTCGGGATAGACCAACAGATTTTTCACCAAATCCGTGGTTTCCTTCAACATAAAATGGGTGAGAATACAGCAGTCGGGAAAAGCAACCCGCTCCACAGAACTGTGGGAAATATCCCGTTCATGCCAGAGAGCTACATTTTCCAACGCCGCCACTGCATGACCCCGAACCAGCCGGGCCATTCCCGTTAATCGTTCTGAGCGGATGGGGTTACGTTTATGGGGCATAGCGGAAGAACCCTTTTGGCCCTTGGAAAAATATTCCTCCACTTCCAAAACATCGGTGCGTTGCAGGTTGCGAATTTCCACTGCAAACCGTTCCAAAGAGGCGGCCAGCAAAGCCAACTGTTGCACGTATTCCGCATGGCGATCTCGGGAAATGACCTGGGTGGAAGCCGTATCTGGTTCTAAGCCTAATTTCTGACAGGCGATCGCCTCCACTTTGGGGTCAATGTTGGCATAGGTGCCCACGGCGCCGGAAATTTTACCCACGGCAATGGATTGGGCTACCCGCACCAGGCGATCGCGGTTTCTCAATACTTCCGCTAACCAACCAGCGAGTTTAAATCCGAATGTGATGGGTTCGGCATGGATACCATGGGAACGGCCCACCATGACGGTGTAACGATGCTGCTGAGCTTGGTAACGGATGGCCTGAATTAGTTTTTCCAACTGCTCCAAAATCAGGTCTAGGCTCGCCACCAATTGCAACGCCAGAGCGGTGTCCAGTACGTCGGAGCTTGTTAGTCCCAGGTGAATATAACGCCCCGCATCCCCCACATATTCATTAACGTTGGTTAAAAAGGCGATGACATCGTGACGCACTTCCGCCTCAATTTCCAGCACTCGTTGGGGATCGAACTTAGCTTTGGCCTTGATTTCGTCCACCGCTGCCTGGGGAATATAACCCAACTCCGCCTGGGCTTCACAAACGGCGATTTCCACGTCTAGCCAGGTTTGTAGCTTGTAGGTATCCGTCCAAATTTTGCCCATTTCAGGCAGGGTATAACGTTCGATCACAGGGCCAGTTCTCCAAATAACCGCTTAATTTTACTATTTGGCGGCAACCATCGTCAGATACTGGCATTCCAACTGCCAAGGCAATGGCGTTTTCCAGGTTTTTTGTAATATGGAAGATATTGCATTTATGCCACCCAGAGCAGGGTCTGTCCCCATGACCATCACCAGTTCTGCGCCGATCCCTACCCAAGACCAAACCCTTGTGCTGCCCGGTCACCACAGTTGGGAGGCTTTTAAAGCCATTCAAGCGGTCATGGAACAACAGCCAGGGCTACGCATTACCTATCTAGATGGAGTAATTGAGTTCATGACCCTGGGGGAGTACCACGAATCAATTAGAAGTATGATTGCCATTTTGTTGGGTATCTACTTTTGGCAACGGGAAATTGAATTTATTCCGGTGGGCAGTGCCACCCGGGAATCGAAGGGAGAATCTGTTTCCTTTGAACCCGATGAATCTTACTATCTTGGTGAGAAAAAGGCCCATCCCGACTTGGCCATTGAAGTCAATATCAGCAGTGGCAGTGCCAAAAAACTGGAAAAATATCAACGACTTGGCATTGGTGAAGTCTGGATGTGGCAAGACAAAAAGTTTTCTATCTACTTTTTAAATGGCGATCATTACCAAATCATTTCCAAAAGCCAACTGCTTCCAGATTTGGATATTGCCCTGTTGGAAGAGTGCGTACTGATGTCTTCTGCTTTAGAAGCGATGCAAAGGTTTACCAGTCAACAAAAATAGGCGGCGATCGCCTGATTTTAATGTGATCTAAACCTAATCTTTTGGGCAGATTCTCTTCACTCTAGAGGGCCGTTCACCAAGCCATTGAAGCCATAGATTTCCCGACTGCCAGCATAGGCCACTAAGTTAACGTTTTTTTCGTCCCCTGGCTCAAAGCGCACCGCCGTTCCCGCTGGAATATCCAACCGCATCCCCTTGGCCAAATCCCGGTCGAATTGCAGAGCGGCATTGACTTCGTAGAAATGGTAATGGGAACCCACTTGAATAGGGCGATCGCCAGTGTTGGCCACATTAATAGTGCAGGTGGAGCGGCCTACGTTTAGTTCTATGTCACCTTCGGGGGTAATGATTTCGCCAGGAATCATAGTTGCCATATGGTTAGTTGAGCTATGGGTATTAGTCGATTGGCTTAGGGCTGCCAAGCAAAAAACAAGATACCCCCCAACAGTAACCCCAAAAATAGATCCGTGGCCATGGCGTAGTTTTCTTTCGCATTGCGTTCGGGTTGCAAAATATGGTTAATGCCCGCCAAAAGATAAAAAATTCCCCCGGCCAGAGCGGCCCCCAGCACCCACGCGTTGACGAAGATACTCCCCAAAGCCACACTGGCGATCGCCAAATTGCCGATGCCCAACTCTTTGACCAAAATCAGAGAGTCTTGACTTTGAACACCTAGAATTTTCTCGGCAGTGAAACTTGGTTTAGTGATTTGCACCACCCCAGCTAAAAATAGCCTCACCCCCACCCCCCAAAACACAAACCAGCGGGCCAGCACATCCACCAAAGCTTGGCTATTGCCGGAAGTGGTCCACTCCAAAGCAATAGAAAGTAGGGGAAAAACTAAAATTACCAGAGTTACAAGCAGAAAGTACATAATAGTTCTGGGAAATGCAGTCAAAAACCTCAAATATTCAGCTAAATTAAGAAATTAGCGAGTTCTTACGTGGCAATTTAAGCTTGAGTGGCGTTTTTTCGCACTGCTTTGAACATACCGAAGCGACAAAGTCCTACCCCAAAGGCAAGGCGCATCAATAAAATAGTCGGTACTTCCCGCACGGATTTGATAAACCCACGAATGCCGTATTGTAACCAGCCCTGGGGCCGGATAATGCCCTGCCAAATGGTATCCAACCAAGCGGGGAGGGTCGGTACAGTCCAATCAGCAGTAGTCACCTGGCCCTCCACCAAACCCGTGGCTTCCAAATTTTCCGCAAAACCTTCAATGCTGGCAAAGGCAGGGTGGGACCATTGATCCAACAGTTGTCGCATCACTGGTTTTTCCCAGAAGTTGAGGGGCACTTGGCGATCGTCCCGTTGATTCCAATCCGCCACCACCAGAATGCCCCCTGGTTTCACGACCCGCAGTAATTCCTTGGCAAACACAGCTTTGTCAGGCATGTGGGGCCCTGCTTCCACCGACCAAACTACGTCGAAACTACCGTCAGGAAAAGACAAAGCCATAGCATCGTCCACCGCAAACTTGGCCGTCACATCGGGAGGAGTTAATTCCGTCGCCCGTTTCACCTGTTGGGGACTAATGGTGATGCCGGTAACGTTAAAACCATAATCTTTGGCGAGAATGCGACTGCTACCGCCAATGCCGCAACCCACATCCAATACCGTTGTGCCGGGGGGAAGTGTATCTAATCCGCCCCACTGGGCCATGGCATGGACAAAATCAATTTTCGATTGGATGAAATCCTTGGCCACTGGCGGATCGCCATAATGGCCGAGGTGGATATGGTCGCCCCAGTAATATTCCAAAATGCCGTCCTCTGTCCATTGGTCGTAGGCGTTGGCCACGGAATCCGATGACTGATAGCCCCGGGCAGTTAGGAGATACAGTCCAGCGGCGATCGCCAGGGAGAGGGAAATTAGGCCAGCGGGCAGAAGCAAATACTCGGGCATGGAATAGTTAAAACAGCAGGGAAAATTAAGTATTAATCTTGTTTAGGGTAACAAAGTTGGGCAGGGCCATGAATCGCTTCCAATCTATCCTTGGTCAAGACCAAGCCATTGCTCTACTCCAACAGGCGATCGCCCAGAAACGCATTGCTCCGGCCTATTTGCTAGTGGGGCCAGAGGGGGTGGGCAAAAGTTTAGCCGCCAAGGCCTTTGGGGAAACCTTGCTAATGGGCTTGGGTACTAAAAGCGATCGCCAGGAACGTTTTTTTGCCGGGAATCATCCCGATTTATTGAAAATAGAACCCACTTTTCAACACCAGGGCAAACTGCTAACCGCCAGCGAAGCAGACCAGGCTGGACTTAAACGACGGGCGGCTCCATTAATCCGAGTGGAACAGGTGCGGGAAATCAACCGTTTCCTCAGTCGTCCCCCGTTGGAAGCAGACAGGGCTGTGATTCTGATCGAGGAAGCCCAAGCTATGAATGAAGGGGCCGCCAATGCCTTGCTCAAAACCTTGGAAGAACCAGGAAGGGCTACTTTAATCCTTTTGGCCCCCAGCGTTGATGTCCTGTTGCCCACCATTGTTTCCCGCTGTCAACGCATCCCCTTTTATCGTTTAGGGGAAGGTGATATGACCAAAATTTTGCAGAGATTGGGCCGTCAGGAAATCCTCCACCACCCCGAACTGTTGGCGATCGCCCAGGGGAGTCCCGGTCTGTTATTTCAAGCTTGGGAGCAAATGCAGAGCATTCCGGCGGAACTGCGGCAAAAGTTAATGCAACCACCAACTAGTCCTCTAGCAGCCTTTGATTTGGCCAAGATGGTGGATGGCAACTTGGATAACAGTGCCCAACTCTGGTTAGTGGACTATCTCCAGTATCACTATTGGCATGGCCACCACCAACGGCCATGGTTAGAAATTCTGGAAAAAGCCCGTAAATACCTGGCCGCCTACGTTCAACCTCGGCTAGTGTGGGAAACGACTTTCCTCGCCCTTTATCGTTTAGAAAACTCTGGCGATCGCCGATAATTCCCCAATAACTAGCCCCAAGATTGTTCTTGCTGAACGGTTCCAATGCTAAGCCTCCCTGACAATGGGGACAAAACAGGCGCAAAAGGGGCTTAGTCGGACAAAACGGTATCCTATGCTACATAATTTTTTCTTAACCTACTCGTAGTATGGGGTCTTATTTGTTTCCGGCGGATTTACCCTGGAAATCCACTGCCTTGTTGACCAAAATAAACTGCGGATAAAAACTTTTTAAGAGCACTGTTTCCGCCCAATAAACTCCTCCCCACCAGCCAACAAGCATATTTAGAATCCTTACGAGGTAATAATTTTTCGCGTATGACTAACCCTTTTGGAAGACGTAAATTTTTGCTGTATGGATCAGCAACCCTAGGCGCCAGTCTATTGCTCAAAGCCTGTGGCGGCGGCACGGAACCTACCACCGAACCCACTGCTGAACCGACTGAGTCCCCCACCACCGGTACTGCTCCCACCGGGGAACCGATTAAAGTTGGTTTGCTCCACTCCCTCAGTGGCACCATGGCCATCAGTGAAACCACCGTGGTGGAAGCGGCGGAACTGGCGATCGAAGAGATCAATGCGGCCGGTGGAGTTTTGGGTAGACCCATTGAAGCCATCAAAGAAGATGGAGCTTCCGATTGGCCGACTTTTGCGGAAAAAGCGGCTAAGTTAATTGACCAAGATAAGGTACCCGTAGTCTTTGGTTGTTGGACTTCCGCCAGCCGGAAAGCGGTACTGCCGGTATTTGAAGCCAAAAATCATATGCTTTGGTACCCAGTACAGTACGAAGGTCAGGAATGTTCCAAAAACATTTTCTACACCGGTGCCGCCCCCAACCAACAAATTGAACCGGCGGTGGATTGGTTGCTGGAAAATAAAGGCAATAAGTTCTTCCTGGTGGGTTCCGATTACGTTTTCCCCCGCACTGCTAACACCATCATTAAAGAGCAGTTGAAAGCCAAAGGTGGCGAAACCCTTGGGGAAGATTACCTACCCCTGGGTAACACCGAAGTTACCCCTATCATCACCAAAATCCGGGAAGCCCTGCCCGATGGCGGCGTAATTTTCAACACCCTGAATGGGGACAGTAATGTTGCCTTCTTCAAGCAGATCCAAGCCGCTGGTTTGACCCCCGATAAATATCCGGTCATGTCCGTGAGTGTGGCGGAAGAGGAAGTACGTCAAATTGGTAAGGAGTATCTGCTCGGCCAGTTTGCTTCTTGGAACTATTTCCAGAGTGTGGATACCCCTGCCAACCAAAAATTTGTGGCAGCTTTTAAGGCTAAATACGGTGAAGACCGGGTGACCAACGACCCCATGGAAGCAGCTTATATTTCCGTTTACCTCTGGAAGGCGGCGGTGGAAGCGGCTGGAGATGTGGGTGAAACTCCCGAAGGCTTAGAAAAAGTCCGGGCGGCGGCGATTGGTAAAACCTTTGACGCTCCGGAAGGCATGGTGACCATGCAACCCAACCACCACATTTCCAAAACTGTCCGCATTGGGGAAGTCAATGACGAAGGTCAGTTCACCATTGTTTGGTCCAGTGATGGCCCCGTGGACCCCATTCCCTGGAACCAGTTCGTACCGGAAACCAAAGGTTTCACCTGCGATTGGACCCGCACAGATGTGGAAAATCCTGGTAAGTTCAAGGCCAGCTAAATTGGCCTAGTTTTTACTAGTTTTTAACCGAGTAAAGAACTAAAACACTGCTCACTGATTGTTTGATGGTTTGAATTATTACGGCCATTGGCCCCATTGATTTCCCTAGAACGGAATTTGAAGGGGCCAGTGGTTTTTTCTTGCTCCATTCGGCGTGATTAGGTGAAGATAGGGCCCTAAGTTTCTCCTCCATTGACAACCATGGCTAAAGCCCGGACAAAGTTTGTTTGCTCTGCCTGTGGGGCGGATCATGCCCAATGGTTTGGCCGCTGCCCCAAATGCCATGAGTATGGAAGTTTGCAGGAGGAAATTGTCAATGCCGTTTCTAGTGGTACCAATCACCGTAGTTTAGGGGCGCAAAAATCCCGTTCTTCCAAGGTAAAAACCGGCCAGCCCCAGGCGGCTTTAACTTTTTCCCAGATTCGCCAGGAAAATCAAGGGCGTTTCCTCTCTGGTTACGGGGAGTTGGACCGGGTTTTGGGAGGGGGCATTGTGCCAGGGGCGTTAATTTTAATTGGCGGAGATCCGGGCATTGGCAAATCAACTTTGTTGCTCCAGGTGGCTTTCCAGTTGGCCACCCGTTTGCCCCGGATTTTATACGTTTCAGCGGAGGAATCAGGACAACAAATTAAGCTCCGAGCCACCCGCTTAGGCATTACCCAAACCGTTGAGCCAAGCCAAGCTCAAGATGGCATAAACAATCTTGCCCACGATGGCAATTTATTTGTTTTACCGGAAACTAATTTGGACGATATTTTGCGGGAATTGGAAGCCTTGCAACCCCAGGTGGCCATCATTGACAGTATTCAAAATTTATATTTTCCGGCCCTTAGTTCGGCCCCTGGTTCCGTTTCCCAAGTGCGGGAATGTACGGGTTTATTAATGCAATTGGCCAAGCGAGATCACATTAGTTTGTTTATTGTGGGGCACGTAACTAAAGAAGGGGCGATCGCCGGGCCGAAGGTTTTGGAGCATTTGGTGGATACGGTGTTGTATTTTCAGGGCGATCGATTTGCATCCCATCGCTTGCTGAGATCCGTAAAAAATCGTTTTGGGGCCACCCAGGAAATCGGCATTTTTGAAATGGTGCAATCGGGGCTGCAGGAAGTGCTCAACCCGTCCCAATTATTTTTGGGCAGTCGGGAGGAATTTATGTCCGGCACCGCCATCACTGTGGCTTGTGAAGGTACCCGCCCCTTGGTGGTGGAATTGCAAGCTTTAGTGAGTCCCACCAGTTACGCTTCCCCTCGGCGATCGACTACTGGGGTGGACTACAATCGCCTTTTACAAGTTCTGGCTGTATTGGAAAAACGCCTGGGGGTACCCCTCTCTAAATTGGATGCGTACCTATCGGTGGCGGGGGGTCTGGAGGTGGAAGAACCGGCGGTGGATTTGGCCATGGCGATCGCCTTGGTGGCTAGTTTCCGGGACCGGGTGGTGGACCCAACCATGATTATTCTGGGGGAAATCGGTTTAGGCGGCCAAATTCGTCCCGTTTCCCAGTTAGAAATTCGTTTAAAAGAAGCGGCAAAGTTAGGGTTCAAAAAGGCCATTGTGCCCAAAGGTCAAACGGGCATTGAATCCGCTGGCATCAAGCTGATCCCTGTAGGCAAGGTCTTTGCGGCGATCGCCGTTGCTCTACCAGCCAACGAAAATACAACGGATCAAGGCAATGGGTCAGAAGCCAAAATTGAGGAGGACTTAGGTAAAAAGGATTAGGGACAAAATAGAGTCTCTTTTGTTTCTCGTCCTGTGACTGGATTGGTTCCCTTGGCTAGCCCACAAAGATAGTCCTCCGTGTCGGGCCGCAGAATAATATCCGTCAAATCAGCCCCTTCGATGTCTACTTCCCCAAACTTGGTATTGGTGCCAAAGGAACCCTCCAAGCGAGCATTGCGAAGATTAGCATGGGTCAAACGAGCCGATTCAAAATCTACGCCCCGGGCATCGGCCCCCTCTAAAATAGCCCCATCCATGTTGGCAGAAAAGAATCGTGCTCCCTGCAGATTGGCTCCAGTGAAGTCCGCCCCCCGTAAATTGGCATGGTCAAAGATGGAGCCCCGCAGATCCTGATGGGAAAAATCTGCCCCCACTAAGTTACCCCGGTTATAGTCTAGGGCTAGGCTAGGGCTTGCGAGGCTCCCCAAAGCGAGGATAAAAGTAGCAACTAGAATGCCAGTCCGGACTACGAACTGCCATCGGCCAAGGGACTGGGGCTTTTCCCTCTGGACCCTGGCGATCGCCTTCCATGGGAATAGATTGGGGGTGAAAAATTTTTGACAAATTACTAAAAAATTCATTAACATTCAGCTCCCATAGCACTTACCTTTTTCCACTATACATCAGTGCCTAAGAGCCTGTTGGTCGAGTTTTAGCTTGTCCCTAAAACCGAGCCGTTAGAAATCCGATCATGGGGGAGAAATTTTATTTAGTTTCCCCAAAAATTGGAGAGTCAGGAGAAATTTTAAAAGCGAACTAAATTGTGGTTACCTCTGCCGTTAAGTTCGTCAGTCATCCTGCAGGGCTAAAAGTTTTTCATTCAACACCTGTAAATATTCATCACTGATGTCATCGGCTAATATACCCTTTGCTAAGGCATCATTAATGGCACTTTTTTCTGCTATGTAGAGACGCCGATATAGGCCATCAATGTATTTCTTTTCCACTTCGCCCTCGGAAAAAATTAAATTTCTCTGGTTATAAAATTCTCTTAATTCTTGCTCAGAGTTGGCAATACGAGCTTGATAATCGGCGAATAGTTCTTCATATAAAAACTTAGGTAAACTTCCCGCTTCTAACAAATATTTTAACTCTCCTTGGGCGGCCTTAGCTGTGACCAAATTCAACTGGAGCATGGCAATTTTTTGAGCCAATGGAGAAGGTTTGCTTAGTTGCAATTTTTTCACCACCCAAGGCAAACTCAAACCCTGGCCAATTAGGGAAACCATCACGGTGCTGAATACCAGTGTCACCACCTGATCCCTTCCTGGTAGAGTCAGGGGCAAGGCTAAGGCCAGGGCCATCGAAAGGGAGCCTTTGACATTACCCGCAATTAAAACGTGTTGCCAACGCAGGGGCAGGGGGCGATCAAAAAAGCTGAGCAGATAAAGCAAGGGATAAATGGAGAAAACACGACCAATTTGATAGGCCACAATGGCAATCAGGGCTGCAGGAATGGTGGAGAGGAGAATACTCGGATAGACTTCAATGCCCACCAACAGAAAAATAAGAGTGTTAACTCCGAAACCGGCGTATTCCCAAAAACTTAACAGGGTGACCTTAATCGAGGCGGAGGTCTGTTTCAGAGCCAAATTACCAATTACCAACCCTGCCACCACCACGGCGATCGCACTGGAAACCCCCAGCATTTGACCAATTTGGAAAGTTCCAAGGGAAACGGACACGGTGAGGAGAATATCACTCAGGTCATCGTTGAGTTGGCGAAAAAGACCCACACAGAGATAGCCCAGCCCCAGCCCCACCAAGCCGCCCCCCACAAAGGCAACAAAAATTTGTCTAATGCCTTCCCCAGCGCTAAAGCCTCCTTGGATATGGATGGTGGTAATGACGCTGAGCAACACCATGGCCACCCCGTCATTGAGCATACTTTCCCCTTCCACAATGGTGGCTAAACGGCGGGGAACTGGCACACTCCGAAAAGCGGCAATGACGGAAACGGTGTCAGTGATAGTGAGGATAACACTAACCCCAGCGGCGGTAACCCAAGCCAAACCCAGGCCGATTTTTAACAACACAGCGGTGATAGCGGCCGATATTACGACCCCAGGGCCGGCCAACACAGTAATAGGTTTGATGGTGCTGCGTAAACGGCTGATGTCGGTGTTGATTGCCGCTTCAAAAATGAGAATGGGCAAAAAGAAATTCAGGATTAGTTCCGGATTTAGTCCAACCGATAGACCCCGGGGAATGGCTAAACCAGCCAAGACTAAGCCGATCACATAGGGAATTTTTAGCCAGCGGGCCACCAAGGCCACCAGGGTGGCCACTAAGAGAAGAATGATTAGATTCTCCACTAGGGTGGTGATGGCTAAATTATTGAGGATTAGCTCCGGCTCGGTGGGCAGACTCTGGATATTAATGTCGGCGAGGAGCACAGGGAGCTTAATCATGGAGCTGGGGAGTTACTTTTGCTGGGGCACTGGGAGTTGATCTGGGTTTAGTTGCCCCCTAGCCATTTTTGACCGTTTAACCGTTGCAGGGTGTAGAGCACCATCAGATCCAGGGTTACTTTACGCTCGTCAATCATAAAGGACTCTAGAGTGCTGGGGGGGCGATTATCCACGCTGTAGGCAAAGCCTTTGGGACCTTTGATGTCTTCCTGGAAGAAGTAGAGGTTGAACTGTTTGGAAATTTGGCGATCGCCGCTCCAGGTGCCTTGTACTTGCCAATAGGGGGTGTTGTCAGCGCCGGGGATGGCAATGGGCTTTTTGCTAAAATCCAGGGCCACCGGACCCAGGCCAATTTTGCCGAGGGCACTTTGGAGGGCCGGCAGAAAATCTTGGTTGATGAATTCGGTGAAGGGCTTCTCTTCCACTGCGGGGGGTTTAGCTTTCTTTTCAGCGGGGGCTTTGGCTTCTGTCATTAATTTGGGGAGGCGATCGCCATATACGTAAAAGGGAATGAGCGCCACTGGAGGCAGTCACAAAAAAAATAACAAATATTAACGGGGTTCACCAGGGGTGACGGGGGCTCCGTCAGTCTTTTTTTCGGTAACTCGGCGCAAGACCCCATTGATAAAACGGTGACCATCCTGACCCGAATAACGTTTGGCCAACTCCACTGCTTCATTGATGGCGACTTTTTGGGGCACACCGAGGTAATCCAGTTCGGCGATCGCCAGACGGAGTATGTCTTGATCTATTTTGGCCAGGCGGGACAGTTGCCAGTCCACCATGGCTTCTTGCAACTGCTCATCAATCTGCTGACGGCGGCGACAGACGGTGCCAATCAATTCCAACGCAAATTTTCGTACTTCCATTTGCCCCGCCAACTGCAACGTTTCCGGTAAATCCACCGCTAGGGCTAGGCGATTAATCACCGTTTCCGTTAGGGTCATAGCCTCTTCCAACATGGCCTTAGCACTGTTGAGGTTGCTAGCCCGGATTTCACTGTTTAACAGGCGTTCATGGCTACGACTCAATTCCGCCGAGGCCGTTTCTAAAATTTCATGGACTTCCCCACTCAGGGTGCGGGTGGCGGCCAACAACAATGCTTCCAGGTCGCCTTGCTCCAAGGTTTCGGGCTTAGTGTCCTTGCGGCTCAATTGGCTCAGGCTCAACAGGGACAGTTCACGGGCCACACGGCGGGGTTGTTGACGGGCAAGCATAGGTTCAAATCTCAGCAAATCAGGAGTAATACTTTCTCTGATCCTATGGCCATTGTTGGTTACTTGGATAATCTGGCCCAAGCCTAGGCGATCGCCGACTGGATTTCGATTACCATGCAACTCACCAATGCCGATGGGTTTACCCTGTGCCAGAGCCGGCACCAAAGGATTGGTTCCATTGTGGATTAATGGCAGAATGGCTCCATGGCCCTAGGGGATTTGCTGAAAATGGTTAATTGGACTAGAAATTGGTTTGGTTTTTCGTGCTTATTTGTTCTTACTCTGGCGGTAATGCTGGGGCTAAAACTGTTTTTGCCCAGTCCAGTGGTGGCCCAATCCTCTTCAGATTTTATTCAACAGGGCAATCAAATTAGCATTGACGGTAAATCCTATCCTGTGGCCTGGGGTCAATGGCAGGAGGGAGGCCAGACCCGCACCGGCCTTGGGGATACTGGGGCCATGCAGTTTCTAGGGCTAGATCTGCTTGATAACACCAGCCCCAATCAGCAACCTGTGCAATGGTTCAGTGGCGATCGCCAAACTTTAAACGCCCGTTTTGTCGCTCCCAATCGTTACCTGGATGTAACTTCCCTCTTGCAAGGCTTCGGACCGTTGCAAGCCCAGGGCAATACCCTCGTGATGCCCAACACCAATGCCCAAATTCTGACCGTGCGGGACGGTAGGCAATCCTGGGGGGAAAGGGTAGTGTTGGAACTAAGCCAACCAGCCTTTTGGCAAGTGAGCCAAGCCAGGGAAGAAGCCGTTGTCACCATTAACGCCAGCAGTACCATCGGTAGCCAAGGCAATGCCAACGCCCCCGGACTACAGGCCATTGACCAGGACGATTTGGGTGGTAAAACCAGCGGCGGGCAACAAATTCGTTATCGCCTGGAAAGATCAGGGGCCAGCAGCAAAGTCCATTTTCAATTACCCGTGGGTTACAAGCTCCAGGTTAGTACTCTTACTTCTCCCTTCCGTTTGGTAATTGATGCCCGGGCTGATGCTCCTCCGGTCAAAACTATCAACTGGACAGAGGGCATTACTTGGCAACAACGCTTTGTCAATATCAGCGGCGGCCAATTTCCCGTCACCACCGTCACCATTAACCCCCGATCTCCAGGCATTTCTTTACGACCTTTGATGGCCAATCCCACCATGGCCCAGGGCACAGCACCGTTGGTGACCATTGCTAGGGATCAACGGGCGGCGGTAGCTATCAATGCGGGCTTTTTCAACCGCAATAATCAACTTCCCCTAGGGGCAGTGTGGAGTCAGCAAAATTGGCGATCGGGGCCGATTTTGAACCGGGGGGCGATCGCCTGGAATGACCAGGGACAAACCACTTTTGGGCGCCTATCTTTGTCGGAAATAATCACCACTGGGTCTGGTCAACGCTTAACCGCCAATTATCTCAACAGTGGCTATGTGCAACGGGGCATTGCCCGCTATACCCCCGCCTGGGGCCCCAGCTATATTCCCCTCAGTGATAACGAACAGGTTTATGTGGTGCAAAATAGCCAGGTCACTGCCCAATATCCTTTGCCCAAAGCGGGCCAACAGCAAATGCCCATTCCCAGCGATGGTTATTTAATCATTGACCGGGGCAACCAAATTCCCGCCGGGGTTCTGGCTGTGGGAACCACCCTTAACGTCAATGGGCGATCGACGCCGGAAGCTTTCAACGCTTTCCCCAACGGCATGGGGGCAGGGCCCTTATTAATTGACCAGGGACGCATGGTGCTCAATGCAACAGGGGAAGGTTTTTCCAGTGCTTTTCAACAGCAACGGGCCTCCCGCAGTGCGATCGCCGTGGACAGAAACGGCAACATTATCCTGGTGGCTAGCCATAACCGGGTGGGGGGAGCTGGAGCTAGCTTGGGGGAATTTGCCCAAATTTTGCAACAGTTGGGGGCGGTGAATGCGTTGAATTTAGATGGCGGCAGTTCCACCTCCCTGGCCCTGGGGGGTCAGTTGCTGGATCGATCGCCAGTGACGGCGGCCCGGGTGAGCAATGCCATTGGCGTGTTTGTTCGTTAAATAATGGTTGTGCCGACCCTAATCAATGCTGAGGGGGTCCACGTCAATATCCAGGTAAACGGAGCTAGGGCAAATTTGTTTAATTCTCTCCAGCGGCAAAATTACTTTGATGAAGCTGGGATATTTAACTAACAACTGCCAGCGATACCGTTGGGCAATGCGGAGAATACTGGCCGGGGCGGGTCCCAAAATCTCCACGGTCTTGGGTAAAAGTTGTTCACACAAAACGGCGATCGCCTGGATCGTTTTTTCCACCTCCCTTTCATTGGTCCCCAGACAACGGAGCAAAATTAACTTGCCGTAGGGGGGATAATTTAACATTTCCCGTTGGGGTAACTCCTGGGCGATAAAACCATGGTAATTGTGGGTTTTAACGGCTTGGATCACAGGATGGCGGGGGGTATAGGTTTGGATAATCACTTGCCCCGGCTCTTCTCCCCGGCCAGCCCGGCCACTCACCTGGGTTAAGGTCTGAAAACCCCGCTCAGCAGAACGATAATCGGCAAAATTAAGTAAACTATCGGCGGCCACCACCCCCACCAAGGTAATCTGGGCCAGGTCTAACCCTTTGGTTAACATTTGCGTTCCCACCAGTAAATCTGCTTCTCCCCGTTGGAATTGATCCAACAAGGCTCGATGGGCACCTTTACGGCGGGTGGTGTCACTGTCAAAGCGAATCCAGCGTAAATCGGGAAATTCTTGGGTTAGGGCTTCGGTTACTTTTTGGGTGCCACTGCCAAAAAATTTCAGATAGGGGGAAGAACATTCCGGACACACTTTGGGCTGGATTTCCGCATGGTTACAGTAATGGCACCGCAGGAGAGGTTGGCCATTGCCCTGGACGTAGTGATAGGAAAGGGAAACGTCACAGTTGGGACATTCCAACACATAACCGCAACTGCGACAGGAGACAAAGGTGCTATGGCCCCGGCGGTTAATAAACAAAATACCTTGCTGTTGTTTGGCTTTGAGTTCCCCCAGGGCAGTTTGTAAAGCCCGACTAAAAATGGAGCGATTGCCCTGTTTTAATTCCGCCCGCATATCGACAATTTGCACCGGGGGTAGGGGGCGGGACTGCACCCGTTCTGGTAACTCTAGGTAATGTCGCTGGGGGTCATTTTGATGGCGATGAACTGTATGCCAGCTTTCCAAAGAAGGGGTAGCGGAACCCAGGATGAGGGGGCATTGTTCAAGTTCGGCCCGGCGTTGGGCCACGGTGCGGGCATGGTAATTAGGAGTTAACTGGGTTTGCTTAAAGCTACTGTCATGTTCTTCATCAAGGATGATTAATCCCAGATTAGGCAGGGGCGTAAAAATAGCGGAACGGGTACCAATGACAATCTGTTCATGACCTAGGAGAGTTTGCCGCCAGGTGTCGTACTTTTCCCCGGAAGATAGGCCGCTATGGTACACAGCCACCTTATTGCCAAAACGGGCCCGAAAACGGTCGGTTAACTGGGGGGTCAAACCAATTTCCGGTACTAGCACTAAAACCGATTGGCCCTTGCCCAGGCGATCGCCACAGATTTGCAGGTAAACTTCCGTTTTGCCGGAGCCGGTGACACCGTGGAGCAAAACCTGATGGTAACCCTGGAGGGGCAGGACAGTTTGGCAAGCTTGCTTCTGCGCAGGAGTTAGTTCTGGAGCTTGGCTGGCATTAATCGACGGTTGCTGGAAAAGCCGTAATTTTTCCCGTTCGGCGATCGCCACTAGTCCTTTTTTTGCCAAGGATTGAATGGTAGAGGCGGAACAGGGCACTGCTTTGAGTAAATCCGCTAACCACATTTCCCCCCCCTGGTTTTTGAGCACTATCAGGGTTCTGGCCTGTAGCTCCGTCAGTTTGAAACTGGGGTCAAAATTTAATAAAGTCACCATTTTGGGTAACTGGGGCTGCACCGCTTTGGGGGGTTCCAGGTAACTTTCCACCCATTGTCGTTTGAGCAAATCCCGCAACGCCTTAGTCAACCCTGGTACTTTTTGCCGCAGGTAACGGTAACTATAATCCCCTTCCTTAGATGATTGCAGTAGGGTTAGAATTTGCCTTGCTCCCTGGTGGGACGGTTGACTCAAAAACAATGGCCAGTCCGATGGCAGGCGATCGCCATTCAATTTAATGCGACGCTGGGACCGCTGGAGTAAACCTGGTGGCAACGCCATGCGAATAACGGTGATTAACTCGGTGCAATAATATTCCGCCAACCAATGCAACAGCCGCCAATAATGGGGCGCAAAAAAGCCCGATACAATTACGTCTTGAATGGGCTTAATTTTTTCCGGCGGCAAATCCGGTGGCAGTTTTGTCAAACAACCCACCACAATGCCCCCCAACTGCTGGTTACCAAAGGGCACCGCCACAATGTCCCCATCCTGCACGGTTAAACCTGGGGGAATGGCATAGGTATAAACCCCTTCATTTTGGGGTAAATCCACCAGCACCGCCGCCCAAGGGCGCACTGAATCTTCTTCCTGGTAGTTAAACCCCAATTCCGCCAGGGCTGAGGGAGAAACAGTCATATTTGCTTACTTTTTACCATTTTTTCCCTTGCTCTCCACGGTTAAATGCTCTGTGGGATAGACTTGCCAGGAATGCCAGGCTGCCTTGACTCCCGCCACAAAGCGTTTGGAACCCCCTTGCACCTTTTTGGCTCCCTCTTTGGTGATGGTTACGCCCCGGTCCACGGTTTGAACTACGTCTTCCACTGTTCTGACCCCTTGGTTTAAATCATCTGTCAATTCGCTAATTTCCAAACCCGTTAAACGAATGGCTTCCAACGTGGGGGGAAATTCCCGATTAAGGCTGTCAAATAATTTTTCTGCACTGCGTGCCGCCCGGGCCAGTTCCTGTAACGCCGGTAGGGCCACCACCAACACAGCGGTCAGGCTAATGGACACCAGGGTGAGGGAAAGACCCAGCCAGAAAAGGGGTTCGGTCATAGGTACAGAAAAAGTCAACTACGGGGGCAATGGGGTGAGGGGCGACAGCGGTGGCCACAAGTTTCTGGTGGGGAAGGATTTAAACAACCATAACCAGCCCAAAGATTAATGAAAAAACTAACTGTCCGCCAGGGTAGTTTCCGCTGTAATGTCCCTTGGTTTTGGTTCCGGTTCTGACACCACGGTGGTTTGGGTTGCTTCCACCCCAGCGGCGATCGCCTCTTTGAGCCGTTCCAGGGTGCCCTGCCAATTACGTTGGGTGGCTTCGGAAAGATAGTCTGCCTGGAGTTGCAGAGTTGTGGCCAAATCCTCGGCTAAATCGGGGAGGGCGTCGGCAGATTTTTTTAACAGTTGCCTGGTTTGTTTGCCGGAGCGGGGGGCTAACAATAACCCAGTCACCGATCCCACTAAACCGCCAATTACCATGCCTGCCAACAGAGCGCCACCTTTGTTATTGCTGGCCATGTTCCCCCGTAAAAAGAATTTCCCCCATTCTAGTGGAAGGGGAGAAAATGCTGGCCTCATTCCCCCATTTGTCTGGGTTAATCCGTTCGGCCAACTTTAACTGGCGGTTAATTTTTGATGAAATTCATCTATGGGCATGGGGCGACCGTAGAAATAACCCTGGTAAAAATTGCAACCCAACTGGGCTAAAAATTGCACCTGTTCCTCCGTTTCCACCCCTTCCGCCACGATCGCCAGATTGAAAGTGCGGGCTACGCTAATGATGGCTTCCACCAGGGCGGCATTGTTGAGGTCCTGGGGCGCATCCTGGACAAAGGCTCGGTCAATTTTCAGTTCATTCAGGGGTAACCGTTTCAGATAGGACAGGGAGGAATAGCCCGTACCAAAATCATCCACGGAAAAATGAATACCCAAAGTTTGCAGCTCAAACATGGTGGCGATCGCCTGGTGGGTATCCTCCACAATTAAACCTTCCGTCACTTCCAGGGTGAGGCGATAGGGATCTACTCCGGTGCAGGCCAGCAAGTTTTTGATTTCCTTGGCAAAGTTGGCTTGGCGGAATTGGCGGGGACTGACATTAATGGCAATGCGCAGAGTTAAGCCCAATTGTTGCAGCCGGGCTAAGTACTGACAAACTTGCTCCAGTACAAAATCGCCAATGCCCCCGATTAAGCCAATTTCTTCGGCAATGGGAATGAAAATGTTGGGGGGAATAAAACCCCGACCGGGATGATTCCAACGGAGTAAAGCCTCTGCCCCAATCCAGACACCATGGCTATCCACCTGGGGTTGCAAATAAACCTGGAATTGTTTTTGTTCCAGGGCTGAGCGTAGATCCGCCTCCAGGGCAAAGCGGGACTCCACTTCCAACTGCATCTGCGACTCGAATAAACAAACCTTATCCCGGCCAGCCTTTTTCGCTTGGTACATGGCCGTGTCCGCCTCTTTAAACAAATCGCTAACTTTTTCGTTCAGTTTGGGGAAGAGGGTTATGCCGATACTGCCGCTAATCTGTACCTGTTCCGCTTCCAGGGTAAAAGGGGTGGCTAGGGCTTGGCGAATTTTTTCCCCCACCCCCAACCCCAACCTAGCCGCCAATTCCCGGTCATGGGCCAACTCCGGCAACAGCACAATGAATTCATCTCCCCCCAAACGGGCCACGGTGTCGGAATCCCGCAAACTATCGGCCAATCTTTTTGCCACCATCTGCAACAGGCGATCGCCGCTGTCATGGCCCCGGGCATCGTTGAGGGTTTTAAAGCCATCGAGGTCTATCAAAACAATGGCACCGAAATGCTTCGACCGTTGGGCTAAAGCCAAGGCATTTTCCGCCCGGTCCAACAACAAACGACGGTTGGGCAAAGCGGTGAGGGGATCGTAATAGGCCAGGTTTTCAATCTGGGCCTCCGCCTGTTTTCGTTCCGTCACATCGGTCAAAATACCTAACATCCGCAGGGGTTTGCCCTGGCTATCCCACTCGACAATTTTGCCCAGAGAAAGGAGCCATTTCCATTGCCCCGCCATGGTTCGTTGGCGACACTCCACTGCGTAACGGGGAATTTTTCCTTGGATATATTGGTCGTAGATTTCCCTGACCCTTTGTTGATCCTGGGGGTGGATGCGCTCCAGCCAGCGTTGCTCAGTTTCTTGGAAATACTGGGGGTCGTAGCCCAAAATTTGCCCGTATTGGGGCGAAACTACGGCTTGGCCCGTTTGTAAATTAAGGTCGTAAAAACCTTGGTTGGCCGCCTCCAGAGCCAGGCGTAACCGTTCTTCGTTTTCTCCCAATTGATTCTGGGCCCGCTGGTTGGCCTGGTCTAATTGGATCGCATCCAGGGCAAAGGAAAGGTTATCGCTAATTTCCTGGAGCAAATCCTGCTCGTCTTCGCTGAAAAAGCCCGCTTCCTGGGAATAAAAAGTCAACACCGCCACTACTTGGCCGCCCTGGCGGATGGGTACAGCGGCGGAGGAAAGAAAGCCATAGCGCATGGCACTGCCACGCCAAGGAGCCATTTTGGGGTCTTGGCTAATGTTGGAGCAGATCACCAATCTTCCTTCCCTGGCGGCGGTACCGGTGGGACCCCGGCCGGCCGGTTCGTCTTTGAATGTGATGCGAATATTTTCTAGGTAAGCGGTGGTGTGACCCCCGGCCATGTAGGGAATGATGGTTTGGCGATCGGGGTCAATGAGCCCAAACCAGATCAGGGAAAACTGCCCCACTGCCACTCCCACATCGCAGATGGCCCGGAATAAATCATCCCGTTCGCGATTTTCGATGATGGCTCGGTTAACTTGGCTCAGGGTGGCGTATAGGCGGGAGAGATATTCAATGCGCTGCTGGTTTTGTTTGCGTTCACTAATGTCCCGGACTACGGCCAGTAAGCGGGATTTGCCATCAATCACTGTGGGTTGAATGGATACTTCGGCCCAAAAGAGGCTGCCATCTTGTTTTTTCGCTAACCATTCAAACATTTGGGGCTCAGCGTTTCTGGCTTGGCGGAGTTTTTGCTCAATTTCTGCTTCGGTTTTACCCGGTTTATCGGCACTGAAATCACCAATGGGCCGGCCAATGACTTCTTCTTTGTTGCCATAGCCATACATGGTCAACATAGGTTGGTTCACGTCCAGCACTGTCGCCTGGTGAGCATCTTGAATAAAAATGGCTTCGTGGGTGGAGTTAAAAATTTCCCGGTAATTGCGCTCATTTCTTTCCAAGATGATTTCGGTGTAATGGGATTCGAGGAAACGACTCAGAAATTGGCTGACCGTGTTGAGTAGGGCTTTTTCCTCCGGCAAAAAATCCCGTTCTTCGCCATAGCAAACTTCTAACTGGCCCCGATGGAAATGTTCCGTTTGGAATTCTGCTATCAAACAGTAATCGGTCTTTTGATAGTTAGGGCTTTGGTAGATGGAGTTGCCCCAGGTCAAACGGGCGGAAGCTAATTTTTCGTAGCGGAAAGCCAGGGGCAAAAGGTCTACGGTGTTTTGTAAAAACTCCTCCAGCACCAAATCCGCTTGTTGGCCCATCTGGGCGATCGCCACTAAGCAATCCATTTCCTTAACCCGTTCCCGCAATTGCCCCAGGGTTGCCCGTAATTCTTTGGTTCTTTGCCTAATCTGATGGGTGAGATTGGCCTGACTGTTGGTGATAATTGCCACAATGATGGTGACTAGAACTGTGATCCCCGTGCCCACACCAAAAGCGACCATGGCCATTTGCTTGGGATAGTTCTGGTTAAACTCTGGCCCGGGCCAAAGCAGCAGTGCATAGGCCCTGCCAAAAATAAACAGGGGGTAAACCTGGAATAGCTCCTTATTGCTCTGCCAATTGTTCATAGAGAAGGGAGAAGGGGCAGACGAAGCCAAAACCAGAGGCGATCGATCCACACTCAGTTGCAACCACTGTAATTCCAGAGATTTATCACCAAAACTAATTTCTCCAAAAGTTTGGGTCAAAAAGTCGTTCAATCGCAACACCACCGCTGCTACCCCCATGGGGGGATTTTCCAGATTACCGTCGGCAAACACTGGGGAATAAGCAACAATGCCCCTTTGTTTTCCCAATTCTTGGATCAGAGTCAGGGGATTGGTGGCGGTGGGTAGTCTATTCTCAAGGGCTTCATCCAAAGCCATTTTGGCAGACTCGTTAGAACTGACATCGAAGCCCAGGGCTATATCATTACCCGCCAATGGTTCCGCATAAAAAATTGGATAATAAACTTCCCTTCCCTCGGCAGGAACAGGTTTCCCCCGACGATTAAGTTCAAAAATTTGGAAATTCTCTATCCCATCCTGCCTGGCCCTACGTTCAAAATTTTCCCTATCGGCGGCGGTAACTTTAGGAATCCATTCCCAGGCTTGAATACTCAATTTTCTGATCATGGGTAGGGTAAACCGGGCAAACTCAGCACGGGTCACCTCCGCACTGGACTCCATAAAGCTATTGAGGCTAGAAAGACCATAATTTTGCAATTCCCAAAGTTTTTGTGCAAACAAGTTAGCCCTTGGGATGGCAAGTTGGCTAAAATTTCTTTGGCTATTGAGTAAAGAATTCTCCTGAACCACTGCTGTTAGGGCCAGGGTTAGGAACAGACCCACGATCGCCGTGGCCAAAGCTTCCCCTTGGTTAGTGATGAAAGAATTTCTCCAGCGGCGGCGTTCCTGGAGCAGATAATCTCCCCCTAAAATTAAGGCTATTAATCCCACGGAGAACAGGAGGGGAGTCCAGAGTTTTTGCTGTAATTTTTGGTGCCACTGCCTCGCTTCCATATCCATGGCAACGATCACCAAAACCCTTTCGGATTGGGGCTGTAGGATGGGCGCATAGGCCGAAACAAAATTACCCCGTTCACTATGGTATGGACCAATGACTAATTTTTTGGAAGGGAGCTCAAATAACTGTCGGACCGCCTCCGGGGGATTTTTATAGACGGCACCAGGGTCGCGGGCAAGAAAATCTCCGGACTTAAGACTATCAGGGCCAAAAAGAATTTTTCCACTCCTTATAACCATGGTGTATATGCTACGGTGCTCGAATGTCTGAGCGTAGGCAGCCATCTGATTGTGGAGTCTTTGGAAGGAAGGATTCTCCAAGTCTTGTGGGGTGAAGGAAAGCTCTTGAAAAAGTCGAAAGTTTAGGTTTAGGGAGACCATTTCCACCTGGCTCAGCAACTGTTGGCGCATCTGTTGACTAACCATTTCTATGCGCCAGTGGGCAACGGCAACTCCCCCAAAAATAATCAAAAAAATCAAGACAAGCAAAACCGCTCCCCGCCAAAACCCATGCCCCTGATGGGGCGGAACCGAAGACGGAGGAGGGGGCATGATGGACATCGGGAAATTGGGGATAGATTACCCAGGGGAAAATGCCGGAGCTACCATTTCGAACAATAGTACTTTCCTTCCTGTTGCTTGCTCCGAGGGAAGACTTAATTCTTGCTAACCATTGGGGGATGGAGTTTATACGTTTCTCCATACCACCACCAGTTTAAACAAGTTTAAACAAAATTTACTGAATTTTTGATAGGGCTAATACTGTTTATTTTTCCGTTAGATAGTGTACCGATGGGGCAGTTTGCAAAAATCGCTGCAATGCCCTGCCCTGGAGTCTTAAATAACGTTCCATGGAATTGCCCTTCATCAGAGCCATGGATTTGTTTGTCCGGTCTACAAACGGTAGGGGGTCTAGGTAAGCTTGGTAGGATAACCAGGCTTCTTGATGGGTTTGAAAACTACGGTGCAAGGCTTCCGTTTCCTGGGCGAAACAGGCCCAAAGCATGGCTTCACATTCCTGGGCGGAAAGGCCAAATAGAGGCGAGGTTAATAACTTCGTAATGGTGTCGTATAAGGCGGGGTCGTACCAAAAAATTCCATTGATAGCAACGGACACATGGTAATGATCCCTTTGACATCCCCTAATGCCCAAATTGACTAATTGCCGCTCAAAGACAGTGGGACTAGGAAAAAGACTTCCAACGTCGTGGGACAAAATGGTGGAAGTATTGAAATGAAAGCTTTCGTCTAGGAAATGGTAGTAGGAAATTTGGGTTGGGATGGTGTTATGTTCCGGCTCCTGGGGTTGGTAAAAGTTACTCAGCTTATGCTGCACTAACTTACCATTCAAGGTCCGCAGTCCCCTTACAGTCAGGTATTGAGAAGCTAAAAAAGCATTGTTAGCAGACAGTAAACCAAAGCTTTGGAGTTGTATCCCTTTCCACCAATTTTTAAACCAATTTGTGTTGGCAAAAATCATCGTTTCCCGGAAGGGCGATCGCCGGGGTTGGCCAAACAGATTACCGCCGAATAGGGTTGACTCTACTTGGTCAATTACAGTCTGAAAAGCATTGATATGGCAACGTTCCTGGGAAGTTTCCAGGTCTAGGGTGTCACAAACTAAACGAAAATCTGTCAGAGGATATAAACCAGTGGCACTGGTTTGATTGAAGAAAATAGTCGCCACTTCCGCCGCAATAATTTGACTGTAGTAAGCCACCCAATAAAGATGATTCAGAATTAATTTTTGCCCTGGACTAGACTGTTCCCAAAGGGGAGTGCCGTGAAGTAAAGAAAATTCCGGTGCTTGCCAGTATTGATCCCGGCATTGCTGATAATCAAATTGCTCCGCCAATTGATCTAAATTAGGACTGTGATCTGTTTGCTTCGCCCGGCGGTAATTAAGTTCTAATTTTTTTCGAGTTTTGCTATCTTTTGCCAACAAGGATGTTGATGTAACATTGGGTTGAGACAAGGAATTAATCACAGCAGTCATAGTACACATTGCTCAGCACTATAGGGCAGAAAACATTGTTGTCCCTCCAGACGAATGATAATTTCTGGGGGCACTCCATGGTTCATTAAGGAACGCAAAAGATTAAGTTTTTGTTGACTGTTTTCTTCCGTTTTCAACTCCTGAAAGATTTTTTGGCGATCGCCAGGGGATAAATAACCTTTGCCCTGTTCTATGGCCTTGACCAATCTTTGGGGCCCCACCTGGACCATGTGCAAAAATTCCCTTAATGCCTGGTAGATATTATCTAGACTTTGTTGCTCATACGGCCAGGTTTGTAATTGCTGGACTCCTGCGGCATGGTGACGGGCTTCAGCGGCTAAAAATCCCTGTAACGTTGCTTGCAGATGATTGTCCCGACAATGGTGTGCCAGGGAACGGTAATGGCTCAGCCCCCAACCCTCTAGCACTACCTGCACCATAGTTAGTAACAGGGCTTTATCGTCGGCTTCCAATAATTGCCCCATAAAAGATAAAAAACTATCCTGATTAAACTCTGGCTTTTGCTGAAAAAATTGTTCAATTTGGCATAAATGTTGCGCTTCATCGGCGGCAAATAAACTGTATAAAATTCGTTCTTCACAGGTTTCTGCCAACAGTGACATTTTAGCCATATAGCCCATGCCGGCCTGCTCCACCCAATAAATTTCCGTCAGCAAGTCCTGGTTGGCGATCGCCAAAATTGTTGCCTGTTCCACGGCGCTGGCCTGTTGAAATATGGTGACTTGGTTTAAGCCAAAATATTCGGCGGGCCAATATAATTTCTGGGTCAAATCAAGAGTTTCCTCCTCCCTCGGTCTATCCAGAGCAGAGGCAAAAATCCGATGCAGGCGATCGCCGGAGGCAAGGGAAGGTAAATTAAAGCCACTAACAGTTTGTGCCATGGATTTTTACACTTCCATTGTGGTTATTTATTACCGGGACAGACAAAGATTTGTCTTCATCTAGTGATTGCCAAGTTTCCCACTGGAGAACAGGTTGTTGTTCCAGATGGTGAATAAATTCAAGAATTGATTTATCTTCTGCTAAAGGTGTTTTAAGCGCAAATTTAATTGTCTGAAAAATTTTTGTATCTCCCTTAGCAAAGTAATTACCCACCAGTTTAGTTAGCCAAAGAATGATGCCGTTAATAAACCAACCCCAAAGCCCAGGGCGATGCTTAGTCAACAAAATTGTTTGCCCTTCCGTTTGCCCATTTTTGCCTAAGCGCAGGGTAAACATAATATAAAAATGTAAAAAATCTGGCCCCAAAGTTACCGTTCCCGTACTGCCAAACCAATAGGATAAATTATAGGTACCTGCTTCCCGATAAAAGGGTTTAATCAAACGCACTAAAAGGGAATCATTCCCCCCCTTGGTAGTGTTAGCAAAATTAATGATATTTTGATCAATAACCTCGGATTTAAAGTCAATTTCCACCGGAAAATTATGTACCGTATTGAAGTGGTGGGCATCGATGGCATTAACCATCACCACATTGGGATGGCAAGCTTTTGTAAAACTTTTACCCAACGCACTGACTACTTTTTCCTTGGTCAACTCTAGGGGCAGAGGCAAAGTTTGACTAGGTTGATTCCCAGTCCAGAGCCAAATTAAACCATAGGCTTCCGTCACGGGCCAGCTATTAACTTTCACCGGCAATGATTTAGCTAAACAGGGTACTTCCACACAATGCCCATGGTGATCAAATCGCCAATTGTGGAAAAAACAACGTAAACTTTCCTCCTCCACTTTGCCCTCGGCCAAATGGGCTCCCATGTGGGGACAATAGGCATCCACCGCCACTACTTTGCCACTGTCAGTGCGATAAACCGCCAAGTCTTTACCTAGTAAAAATACTGCCTTAACTTGGCCTCGTTTTAATTGTTTTGAGCGCAGCAACCAGTACCAACCGGCCACGAAGCGCTGGGGCTGATTAAACACTTTGGCGGAGTTCGGTTTAGGCAGAAAGACCACGGTGGTCAGACCAATCAATTCAAGATATTTACAGCATAGCTGGAATGCCAAATTCTTAGTCCCGCTTTGGTCAAATTTTCCGTTGACACTTCCGCCAAACACACCAACTCATCCCCCTGGATATGGCCGGGGTTTTTTTGTAAAAAGAATTCCACATGGCGATCGCCTAATTTTTCCGTTGGCACCTGGCGCAGGTTAGGGGTTAATACTTGGGGCTGGGGTAAGCGCACAATGCCCAAACTAGGATCGTAGTTGGCTTGGAATTTGTTCTGGGCTAGCTGATGGATAAAATTTTGTACAGGCGGGGGAGTGGGATGGAGATAGTGGGGATAGAATTCCTTGGCAAAAATGCTCAAAAATCGGTAGGTGCGATAGCCGGAAGAAATCAGGAGCCAATATAATTTTTCTGGCCTAGCCTCGTGGAGAATTTGCATGGCCTTGGTCCAAGCCTTGGCCAGGGCTGGGTTAGACCACATGGATGGGTCGGTGATGGTGTCACCAGAATAAACAATTCTGACGGTTTGTCCTTCCCATTGAGCAGGGTAGAAACCAAAGGTGGTGAAGCCTTTCAATATCCCAGCGGATTTGAGCAAAATCACCCAATCTTTGCCTCCTAGGTCAGCTTGAAACTGCGGCCAATGAACCCCCTCAAAGTGGGTTTGGAGCAATGCCAACATCAACCTTTGGTCAGCATCGGGGATTTGGTCGGCGGGCAACAGAAAGGCTTCGATCATAGATTTACGAGGGATTTTGCCATTTTGCTTCAATCCCAAGGCAATGTCACGATGCTTTGCCCATGGCCTCTAGCCAGCGATAGTTAGAGGCGATCGCCGCTTTGAAGGTGGGATAAACTTTATATTCCACACCAAACTCTTGGCAAACATCCTTAATAATATTTTCCAATTGGGGATAGTGAATATGACAAATATTGGGGAAAAGATGGTGGGTAACTTGGTGATTTAAACCGCCACAAAACCAGTTCCAAAAGGGATTATTGGTGGCAAAATTGGCCGTGGTACGAATTTGGCAAATAGCCCACTCGTCATCAATGGCACCGGATTCACCATCGGGGGTGAGAAATTCAGTTGATTCCAACACATGGGCCAGCATAAAGATGGTGCAAACCACGATGCCATAGGTCATATAGGTTACCGAAGCACCAATTAATACTTCAGGAATGGAAAAGCCCAGAGCCAGAGGTAAGCCGAAAACGTAGCCGAGCCATAATAGCTTAATCCCTAGCAAACTAGCTAATTCTAGGGGCTGGAAAGGAGGAATTTTATGGTCGTGATATTTGCCTTTATTAAGCACTAGGTAGACATCGTAGAGAAACCAATAAAAGGGAATGAAAAGATATAAACCCCAAATATAAAATTGCTGGAAACGATAAATACCAACATGTTCTTGTTCAGGACTCATACGTACTGCGCCATCTCCATGGATTTCCACGTCATGGCCAAGAATATTGGTGTAGGTGTGGTGCAAATAGTTGTGGCGATAGCGCCAAAGAAAACTAGATAACCCGACAAAATCGTAGGTCATGCCCAGAACCCGGTTGATGTGGGGATTGGAGGAATAGGCATTGTGGTTGGCATCGTGGCCGACATTGAAGGAAAAGGCCGCCAAGGCGATCGCCAAAACCATACAACCCAGTAGGCGCACCGGAAAAATAACTGGAGCAAAAAGCACAAAGGCCCAAGCGGAAAACAACCAGAGCACAATAATCAGGGTTTTCAGATACATGGAGGGATTATCCCTTTGGGTCAGGCCATGCTCGGCAAAGTAGGCATCCACCCGTTGGTTTAGTACCCGACGAAACCCCCGTTTCTGGGTAAATTTAATTCTTTCCGCTGTTAGCATTTATAAATTTAAATAGATAAAAAACTTTCACATTATACCGCCATTAACTACAAAAAAACTCCAGCGCCGGGGGAGACTAAAAATTTATTCCAACTGGGAGTCCATTGCTAGAATTTTAGTCTGCCTTCTACAGTGAGTCATCAAAGCTCTGGCAATATTGGGATAGTCTGTATATGATTTTGCCTAAAAATGGGGGAGTTAGCCGACTTGGAGAAAATACTCTCTAAAGGCAGCGGAAAAACTCCCTAGAGCAGATGCCTGGGAACCATGGTCACAATATAAAACCGAAGTGAAGCTTTTATTTTATCTGACTTTTTTGCACCGCTGTTTAGCAGTAAAACTCAGTTATGAATTAAACTTATTTTGCTACTTTTTGAGCTTAATTTCTTTTGGAAGTTATCCTCTGCTGTTGGTTAACTTAAAAATACTAAACATAGACAAAGCGTTCTTTCTTGATCACCATTGGGCCGAGTCAAGAGTTCCATCCCCCCATGCTAAACCAAAAAAGAGTCCAGAGGATCAGCAGTGGCACGGGGCGATCGCCAAAGTTGCTCTAGGGCAGTGGCGGGCATGGTTAAATACAACACGTCTCCAGAGTCGAGATGGGTACCCAATAATTCCCAGCTATGGATGGTTTTGCCACCCCGTTCTAGATAGAGGGGAACGAAATCAGACTTTTGGGCTGCAATTTTAACCAATTGGTCGGCAAAGGGATGGTTAGGAGTGATTAAGGTGGCTAGGGCTACCCACAGCAAATCATCGGTCATGCCGTTGCCCAAAATTTTGCCCCCCAGGGCCGCCGCCGCAAAGGAATAGGTGGCCAATTCCGCCGGACAAAGCACCGTTTCAAATTCAAATACTTCCTGCAGGGACAGGCTAAACTGGGCATCCTGGCAACGCAACACCACTGGCAGGCTAGGGGCGATCGCCTTGGCAGTTAGGCCAATTTCCAAGTTAACGGTGTCGTCGCTGGTGGCCACCACAATGGCTTCGGCTCGGTTGATATTGGCGCAGGCCAACGTTCTTTCTAGGCGGGCATCCTCCACAATTACGGGCACCCCCAGGGAGCGGGCCGTATGCAAGAAACGATTATCTGTATCCTTTTCGATTACCACAATTTCATGGCCCTGGTGAATTAACTCTTCAATAATGGCCATGCTCACTCCCCCCAGCCCACAAATGATGATGTGATGGCGATCGGGTAACTTGGCCGCATCCAAAAACTGACTAAAGCGACTGCCAAGGATGAAATCATTCAGTAGGGCATAACAAATACCAATCACCCCCGCCCCGGCGATCATCATCACCACTGTGAATACTTTGATGATATCGGGGGACTTTTCGGCCACCTCTTCCTTGCCACCGGCCCCGGTAATCATGCCCACGGAAAAATACAACGCGTCCACTGGGGCAATATGTTGATCAATGGAAACGTAGATGAAGGTGGCCAGAAAAATCATCAACAATAAAAACAACACCACCCATATCACCTGTTGGACATACCGCTGATACTCCCGCAGGTTGGTAATCAGTTTGGAAAATTTGCGCCAAGGCGATCGCCGTTTGGTCTTGGGTTGGGGTTTTTGTCCCACTATTAAATGGTCCCCAGATTGCAACGTTAAATTATTCACCACTGCGCCTACTAAATCCGTTTCACTGTGGGCCGGTAGGTAATAGATCAACATTCGGCTCGGATCATCCCATAAATCCGCCAGGGGTAAATTGAGCCAGGGATGGTCTTGGTGAATGACAATTTCCTGAATGGGCCAAGTCTGGTCAAACAAACGCAATTGCCCGATCGCCTGATTGCCCAAAGCCGCAAAGGAAAAAATCGGGGCCGCCAGGGCGGAAACACTCAAACTAACGTGGTCTGGCAAGGTGGTGTCTAAACGTTTACCCAGGGCATGGTTGAACAAACGATTAACAATGCGAATGCGGGGATTCAGAATACGGGCCTGGGTCAGAATGGCCAAATTCAAGGCATCGTCACTGGTGGCTAGCACCAAAGTTTGGGCAGTGTGGATAGCGGCCCTAGTCAGAGTAGCAGTGGAATTCAGTTGCCCCACCACAATATTGCTGGGATTTTCCCCTGGCACGGGGCGATCGGAAACGCCAATCACTTCCGCTCCCTGTTGTTTAAGCAGGCTAAAAATTCGATAACCCGTTTGCCCCAAACCACAAACGATGATGTGCGGTTTCATAACGTCCTAAAAAAAGGGGAATCTGAAGGAAAAAAATGTCACCGACGGTAAGCCTTATCCCAGGGCCGCTGGAACTGGTTAAAACTCACCAAACTGCCCTTTGCTAGCCCGGCCATTTCATTGTCTCCATTCTCTCCAGACAACGCTAGCAAAACTGTCACCGTTCAATCATTTTGCTCAACTCGGCGATCGCCCTAGCCCCAGCATCGTACTGAAATTGATCTGCCAATCATTGCGGCCAACGTTTAAGATGGGGGCATTGTTTTAGTCCACCATTGTAATTACCAACGGAGGGAAAATGTTACAACTACTTATCGTCTGGATTGTCACCTCAGTCAGCCTGCTGATCATTGCCCAACTGCCCACAGGGGTAGAAATCTCCAGCTTTAAAAAAGCCCTCATTTCTGCCGTCGTTATCGGTTTACTCAACGCCCTAGTGCGTCCAGTACTGACGTTTTTCACTTTTCCCCTAATTTTTCTGACCTTTGGCCTGTTTTACACCGTAGTCAACGCCATCATCTTTGCCCTTGCTGCCGCTTTTGTAGATGGTTTTAGCCTCCGCTGGGGCTTTTGGAGCGCTCTCATTGGCGCCATTCTGCTGGGATTTATCAACTCTCTCCTCTTCCAATTACTACCCATCAGCAGCTAGTCCACAGTTTGACTTAGCTATGACATTGGCATTTCAAAGTATCTAATTAATGCGGTGGGGTTGATTCTAACTTCACCGTTTTCATCTGTTCTTGCAAAAATTAAAAATTGTTTGAGGGAAAAATTTTGCAAGTTACCATTAACCAAGCTAAATCTATCCTCAATAAAGCTACTGGTTTTATTCAGGACTACGATTTCACCCTCAATCCCTATCGTGGTTGTCAGTTCGGTTGTGACTATTGTTATGCTTCGGCCTTTAGTCCCAACTCTCAACTAAGGGCTAATTGGGGAGATTGGGTAATGGTAAAAGAAAATTCAGCAGAATTATTGGTGAGTGAACTAGAGAGAATTAGTAAAAAATATGACCGTCCGATTCGGATCTATATGAGCAGTGTGACCGATCCCTATCAACCAATTGAAAAAGAAGTACAAATAACAAGAAAAATTCTCGAAGTATTAGTTAAATATCAACCCATACTAGTCTTACAAACCCGTAGTCCCATGGTTGTGAGAGATATTGATCTTTTAGGTCAATTTCACAAGCTGAGAATTAATATTAGTATTCCCACCGCTAGCGAAAAGGTGAGAAAAGATTTTGAAAGTCGCTCTCCCAGTGTTAAAGCTCGCTTACAAACAGTGGAAAAACTCAGACATCAACTTCCTTCTGATGACAGTTATCAAATTAAATTTGCCATTACCATGACCCCCCTGTTACCGTCCTATGATGAAGATTTACCCCAGTTTATTGAACAATTAGCCACAGTTGACAGGATAGTTATACAGCCATTTCACAGCAGTAAAAATCAATCTTTAAAAGCTTCCACTCCAGCCAAAGCTATAGAATTAAAAGAAAAATATCAATGGTGGTATGTAGATGAAGATAAGAATTATCATAATCTATTCAAAAAATTAGAGTTACTCAATCAATACTATGGTGTAGAAATTTTTGAAGGCAGAGAAGGTTTTGGCTATGATTAATCCGATCAAGGCTGTCAAAGGCTTATGGCAGTTAAAAATCATAAAATCTGAAATTGCTCGCGGCAATACCAAACTAGCCCAACACTTAATTTTAGCCAGAAAAAAGCAAGGTTATAGGCTAACTCTTTTAGAAAAGTTATTTCTAGAAAATCAAAACTATCAAGCAAAAGTCCGGCAAGCTACTGACTATATATTTCAACAAAGCTCATCAGTAATTCAGCAAAAATTTCCGATAAAAAAACAGCTAATACAGCAAGTCAGCCAATCTTTTCGCTTAATTGACCATGACGGTTACAAAATCGAATGTACGGGTATTAAAACTTCAATATTTGCAAAATTAGAAACTGAGTTAGTTCATTTTCTGGAAAAAATCATTGCCGATAGTGGATTAAATGATAATGAAGCCAAGAAAAAAATAGACGAAGCCCATCGAGATTTAAATGGGTTGAAAAAGGGACTAGATCCAACCTATGACAAAGCCTTTAGCCCCCATGTGTACTTAATAAAATATTTTTTGGACAATGTTTATTGTAGCTATCTCGCCTATTTTTTTATTTATCAAGCTGGATATCTTCCCAAAAATATTACGATTCTTGATATTGCCGCCGGCCCAGCTACAATGCTATTCGGTTTATCTTTATTTCTAGAATCTTTAGCTCAACATCAAGAAATTAGTGATTTTAATTGCTCTTATTATTCTCTAGAAAAGGAACGTAATTTACAATACCGAGGCCTACAATTTTGGCGACAGTACATTAACGAACTTAAATTCCCGCCCAATATTTTTTATCAATTCAATACAGTCAATATTTTTGATTATGACAACTATCGCCATAAACTACCGAAGGAATTTTTTAATTTGATTATTATTGCCCATTGTTTTTTCTACCAAGGGGAAGATAGAAGTAAATCTTTGGATATTTATCGATCAATTTTCAAGCAATGTTTAGAACCGGATGGAAAAGTTCTATTGGTTATCCAAGGCAATAAATTTTATAAGATGTTTGACACTTATCCTGATGAAAATTTAGCGAAGGAGAGAGATTTAATCAAATCATTTTTAGATTGCCTCGGTTTGCGATTGATCCTTTATAAATATTTTACTTCAACTGGCAAAAGAACCAATAACAAGGAAGACTTCAAGCAATTTATCCAAGGGGATCTGCCGGAGCGTCCCCAAATTTCCAAACTGCAAGAAAAGTACTTCGGTTATTCTTCCATGAGTAAATATATTATTGATGACTTTGTTATCTATGCAGAGAAACAAGTTTAATTATCTGTTTCAGACTCTTCCTCCGTTGTAGAAGAATCCTCCGGCAGTTGATTGACTAATACTTTATCAATACGGATACCGTCCATATCCACCACTTCTACTCGGAGAGTATCGGAAACAAAATAATCACCGGATTGAGGAATTTTGCCCAAGCTTTCGATCACAAAGCCGCCGAGGGTATGGTAGTGGCCTTCCTCTTCGTTGGAGAGGGTTTCAATGTCAAAAATTTCCTTAAATTCATCAATGGGCAGTAAGCCATCGAGCAGGTAGGAACCGTCTTCCCGTTGAATGATTTGGGGCTCTTGAATTTCGTCGTCATTGGGGATACTTCCCACGATCGCCTCGATGAGGTCGTTTAGGGTGACTAGGCCTTCAATGCCACCATATTCATCCGTAATTAGGGCCAGGTGGGTACCGGAAGCCCGGAACATTTCCAACACATGGAGAGAGCGGGTATTTTCCGCCACAAATAGGGGCGGCTGAACAATTTCCTCCAGGTTGATTTTTTGTCCTGACCACTGGCTATTGAGAATGTCTTTGACCCGGACAAAACCTAGGCACTCGTCCAGACTATCCCTACCCACGGGAAAACGGGAATAGGGTGTGTCCAGAATTTCCTGTTGGTTTTCTTCCCAGTCCGACTCCACATCCAACCAGGCGATCGCCGTGCGGGGAGTCATCAAAGTTTTAACGGGGCGGTCCCCCAAGCGAAAAACCCGTTCCACCATTTCCTGCTCTGCTTCATCAATCATGCCGGCCTGGGCCCCCTGCTCGATCATGACCCGGATTTCCTCTTCCGTGATCGGGCTAGCTTCCTTACTGGTAATACCAAATAGCCGTAGTACTGCATCGGTGGAGACCCCCAAAAGATAAACTAGGGGCGCTGTCAACTGGGCTACTAAATGCATCGCCGGGGCCACTCCACAGGCAATGTGTTCCGGATGGCTGAGGGCAATGCGCTTAGGCACCAACTCCCCCACCACCAGGGATAAATAGGTAATGAACCCCACCAACAGAGAAATGCTCAGGGGGCCGGCATAGGGGGCTAAGAGGGGAATATCGTCCAAAAACTCCGCCAGACGCAGGGCCACCGTTGCTCCCCCCACCGCACCGGTTAAAATGCCAATCAGAGTAATGCCAATCTGCACCGCCGACAGAAAATTATTGGGGGCTGTGGCCAGCTTCAGTGCCAGCTTTGCTTTGCGATTACCCCGCTTTGCCAACTGTTCCAAACGAACTTTACGAGCTGAGACTATGGCAATTTCCGAGCCAGAAAAAATTCCATTTAACACCACCAAAACGAAGATGAAAAAAAGTTCCAGCTCAACAGAAGAGGAAAACATTCAATTTTTAGGGATAGAAATCCGGTAGGCCGGGGATAAATTTAGTGGGGAGTGGCTGACGACAAACATCAATCATAGAAGAAAACATCCCGACTGTCTGTGCTCCTGAGTCAGTTTGTGCCCGGGGGAGAGTTCGGAATCCTTGACCCCATTGGGAAAGCCCTGGTGCCATGGCTATCTGCGGCGATTGAGCTGGGCCCCTGAAAATTTACGACCCTAAAAATTCTGGCCCCAAAAAATAGGTTAGAATGATAAACGCGAAATTTTTCCCAGTCTATTTTTATTTAGTATGATTAAACTCCGTCTAAAACGCTTTGGTAAGAAACGTGAAGTTAGCTATCGGATCGTTGCCATGCACAGCACCACCCGCCGGGATGGTCGCCCCTTGGAAGAATTAGGATTCTATAATCCCCGCACCGATGAAACTCGCCTTGATGTACCGGCGATCGTCAAAAGATTAAAAGAAGGTGCCCAACCCACCGACACCGTCCGCTCCATTTTGACCAAAGCCCAGGTTTTCGAACAGCTAAAAGCTTAGTGCCGGTTTTTTCCGTGGTGTTTACCAACGTCTGCCCCCTGTGACTACCCTAAACTACGTTGAATTGGTCAAGTTTCTTGTCCGTCCCTTTTTGGAAAAGCCCGATGATCTGAAGGTGGACTGTGAGGTGTTTCGACAAAATAGCCGGGTTTGGATTCGGTTAGCCCTAGGGGACGAAGACCGGGAAAGGCTCCTTAGCCGGGGAGGGAGGAGTTTGCAAACCATTCGCACCCTACTTACCACCGCCGCTGACCAGATGGAACAGTCAGCCTTCCTAGAGATATACCTCACCGATTCCGTTGGGAAATCGACCCCCCTACGCCGTCGTCGCTCCTCTGCTGGCCCCGCCCCTGTCCGTCGTTCCCGCAGTCGGGGAGAGTCCGTTAATCGCTACTAGGGGCAACGGTTTTCTCAGACAACATAACTTGGAAAGTTTTCTAATTTATCTCTGGGTAATGGGGTAGTAGTATCTGTTTGTAATATTTCTTCATATTGTGATCCAACGATGTCGACCCATTTACGCTTCCCCTTGGGAGGCAAAGAAATGGGTCGTTGTTTTTGTATCTATATTGTCTATTTTAAAAAATCATCTTGCGTATGATTGGGGGGTTTGTAAATTCTGAAATAGAGATTTAGTCCATGACTGGAAACGCCGCCCGCACCCAATCAGTTCACCAAATCATCAATCGACCTCTATCTTCTGGCAAGAAGTTATCCCGCCTGGAAGATATGTGGGCTGAGAACGTTTTTAATTTGAGCAAAATGCAGGCCAGTCTTCCTAAAGGCGTTTTCAAATCAATTAAAAATACTATTACCACTGGCGAAAAATTGGACCCTTCCGTTGCTGATGCAGTGGCCACTGCTATGCGGGACTGGGCCATGGGGAAAGGGGCAATGTACTATGCCCACGTTTTCTATCCCATGACCAACCTCTCGGCGGAAAAGCACGATGGCTTTATTTCTGTACAGGGGGATGGCAATGTCATTTCAGAGTTTTCCGGCAAAGTTCTAGTACAAGGGGAACCGGACGGCTCTTCTTTTCCCAACGGTGGCATTCGGGATACCTTTGAGGCTAGGGGCTACACGGGATGGGACGTAACCAGTCCTGCCTACATTATGGAAACGGATAATGGTTCCACCCTATGTATTCCGACGGTGTTTGTTTCCTGGACAGGGGAAGCGTTGGATAAAAAAGTGCCCCTATTGCGGTCCATTGCGGCCATGGATAAGGCGGCCCGCAAGGTGCTCAGTTTGTTGGGTAACGAAGACATTGCCCACGTTAATTCTAGTTGTGGGGCGGAGCAGGAATATTTTTTGGTGGATGCCAATTTTGCTAGCCAACGGCCGGACCTACTCCTCGCCGGACGGACTTTGTTTGGCAAGCTCCCGGCTAAGGGTCAGGAATTCGATGACCATTATTTTGGCGCTATTCCTGAACGGGTGCAGGTGTTCATGCAGGACGTGGAGGAGACCCTTTATAAGTTGGGTATTCCAGCTAAAACTCGCCATAATGAAGTGGCTCCCGGCCAGTTCGAAATTGCGCCCTTTTTTGAAGCGGCTAACGTGGCCAGTGACCACCAACAATTGTTAATGACGGTACTGAAAAATACGGCCAAAAAACATGGCTTTGTCTGTCTACTCCATGAAAAGCCTTTTGCGGGCATCAACGGTTCCGGTAAGCACGTTAACTGGTCAGTGGGTAACTCCACCCAGGGTAATTTGCTTGATCCCGGCGATTCTCCCCACGATAATGCCCAATTCCTCGTTTTTTGCGGTGCAGTGATTCGGGGAGTGCACAAATACGGCCCTCTGATGCGGGCGGCGATCGCCACGGCTAGTAATGACCACCGTTTGGGGGCCAACGAAGCTCCCCCGGCCATTATGTCCGTTTATCTGGGTACCCAATTAGAAGAGGTGTTTGAACAGATCAAAACCGGCAGTGTGAAGGATTCCAAGAAAAAAGGCGTGATGGATCTGGGAGTTGATGTACTTCCAGATTTAACCAAGGACGCTGGCGATCGAAACCGTACTTCTCCCTTTGCCTTCACTGGTAACCGTTTTGAATTCCGAGCAGTGGGCTCCAGTCAGTCGGTTTCTGGTCCGCTAATTGTGCTGAACACCATGCTGGCTGACTCCCTTAACTGGATTGGCGATCGTCTGGAGGCGGAGTTGGCCAAGGGATTGGACTTGGACACTGCCATTTTGACGGTGCTGAAGGAAATTATGGAAAACCACGGCCAGGTAATTTTTGGTGGCAATGGCTATTCCGAAGAATGGCATAAAATGGCAGTGGAAGAACGGGGTTTGGCCAACTTGCGTACTACTGCCGATGCTTTGCCGGTGCTGAAGGAGAAGTATATCGAAGACCTATTTGAAAAAACTGGTGTATTGACTCCAGTGGAGTTGGAAAGCCGCTTTGAAGTCTACGCTGAGCAGTACATCCTCTCCATTGAAGTGGAAGCCAAACTGGTGGTCAGCATGGCCAAAACGGTCATTTATCCAGCGGCAGTGGAATACCTGTCCAAACTTTCCTCCACCATTGCCAGCCTCAGTGGTTTAGGCATTGATTTTGAAAAGGAAAGTGCCAAAAAGATCGCTGATTTGACCAACCAAATGGTCGGTGCTGTCGCCAAACTAAGTGAAGCTATGGCTAAACACGACTTTGCCAACACCGAAGAGAAGTTGCAGTATTGCGCCCAAACTCTCCGTCCCCTGATGGATGAAGTACGGACTTTTGCCGATGCCCTGGAAGGGGAAATTGCCGATAGTTTCTGGCCCCTGCCTACCTACCAGGAAATGTTGTTTATCAAATAGTGCATATCACCCCAGGGGGATGGGTAAAACCATCTCCCAATGCTGGGGTAAACCAGCTTAAAGTCCCCTCAAGCTTTTGGAAGTTTGGGGGGATTAATGATCGGGAAATTGCTGATTTTTTAGATATACCTTTAAAATTGGTCAATAGATTTGATTAAAACCCATGAAAAACCAACTTTACGAAACGGATTTTGTACGGTGGACAGAAGAACAGGCACAATATATTCAACAAAATGACTTGGAATCCATTGACTGGCAAAATATTCAGGAAGAAATAAGTGCCTTGGGTCGCAGTGAAAAACATGAGCTAGAAAATCGTCTTGAAGTTCTCCTGGAGCATCTGTTAAAACGAGGCTATATCAATAGCGCTTACGATAATCGTGGCTGGGAAATTACTATTAAAGAACAACGAAAGAAAATTCGACGGTTATTACGAGATTCCCCTAGTTTAAAGAATTACGGCGAGGCCTTAATTCCAGAAATCTGGCAGGAGGCACGCTCTGATATCCAAGACATTTATCCGACTACTCCACTGCCCACAATCAATCCATTTGGTGAAAGTTTGGATCAATTATTAACGGTTACTTTTTGGCAATAAAAAAGACCTCCAACTCAGAATCGAGGGGAGATCTTGCTAGTTTTTACGGAGTTCGATGGTTTACTTCTCTATTTTTCTAGAAGTAGATGGTGCCACCCCACCGTTCATCTAATTTGGGAGCAATGAGGGTGTAACCAGCCACATCAAAGATGTCGTCTTCGGTGTAGTTTCTCATTTCTGGGTAGATGTCGGGACGGGAAATATTGGGATGTAATTCCGAATAGTCATCTTCACCGTCATAACTCTTGGGATTCTTGAGAAATTCCACCAAGGCCAGGACGTTGTCCCGACGGGGCTCGGCACCAGCCAAGTCTGCCAAGCCTAAACTAACGTTATTATTAGTTTTGGTTTTACCCTGGAGGTGACATTGGGTGCAGGTGTCCACAAAAATCTTTTGGCCGTTGGTGAACTGGCGGGCGGTTAAGGTTGTGGTGCCACCGGCTTCATCGAGGGGAATGGTGCGGGTGCTTTCGGTTAACTCCACCGCATTGGCACTGCCGACCATGGTGTTAAAGAAAAATAGGACAGAGGCGATCGCCACCAGAAAAAAGCGTTTCACAAAGGTTCTCCTCAAACTGTTGGTATAAGGGGTGAGAAAGGGAATCGGTCAATTCTCAATCTTTTTAAAAATAGGGTTTTAATCAAGTATGCCAAGAAAATCGAGGGTTTTTGCTCGGTCAGTATGGGAACAGGAGCCATAGCAACCAGCCGACAATGTCAGGAAAGGCCCCCTAACTCAGAAGCAGATTGCTGGCGGTGTAGAATTTGCATAATCACCGCTTTAGCGTCCTCTAGGGCAAGGTTAGTATCCTGGTTTTTGTAGGCTATGCCGAGTTGGTCGCACAGGTCGAAAACCGACTGCACAGTCAGATCGTACTCTGTGGCAATGGACTGAATCGACAGATCCGCAAACCCCATAAAATTTAATTGCTATGGTTTACCGAAAGATTGAGCGGTATAACTATCATGCCATTCTCGGTTCCCTTTGCCACAGCCTGCCGCCGGGGATCTAACCGAGATATGCTGTGCCCTATGCCATTGCTGGAAAAGATCCCGCCGCATTTGGGGGCTTTGGGCCGTTGGAAGCTCTGAATTTGGTTAAAATCGTCACCCCAGGGTAGGGATGTGTTGATTAAGATATATTAAGCCCAACTTCCCATCACCCCTAATCAACCTTGTCCACTGCCTATCTGTTGGTTGCCCACGGTAGCCGTGATCCCCGTCCCCAGATCGCCCTCGATCGCCTGACTTACCTAGTGGGTCAATTTTTACCCAGACCCCGCCCCCTGGAAAGCAAGAAAGGGTTAGCTAAGCGCAATGGGGCGGAAACTTGGCGGGCGTATTATTCCGGAGGATTATTAACGGAGGTAAATCAGGGGAAGCAACTGGAACCGCCGGTGTTTAGTGCCAGCTTGGAGGCCCAGGCGTTACCTCTCCATCAACAGTTGGTAAACTTAGCCGAAAACCTGATTCCCCAGGGGGTCAAACGGATTGTCATTCTGCCCCTGTTTCTGCTTATGGGAGTACATACCTGTGAAGACTTGCCCCAGGCCATTGCCCAGGCCAAAGCGGAGTTGGGTAATAGCATCTCCATTCACTGTTTGCCCATTTTGGGGGTTTATCCCTGGCTACCAGCCTTACTAGAAAAGTCTTTCCTGCAGTACCAAAACCAACCCCAGGCGGAGAGAATCCTCTTGGCCCACGGTAGTAAACGGGCCGGTGGTAATTTGGCGATCGCCACGGTGGCGGAAAAATTAGGGGCCAGGGCAGCCTACTGGAAAGGGGGCATTAGTTTGAACACCGTCCTGGGGGAAATTAAGACGCCGGGGGAAGTTGTGATTTTGCCTTACTTTCTATTTGCCGGAGGATTGACAGACCTGATCAGAAAAGAGCGGGAACAACTCCAATTGGTCCATGGCCAGCTCCGCCTGCAATTGGGGGAACCCCTGGGGCCCCAACCGTTGCTGGCCCAGTTAATTGCCACGGAACTACAGCGTTTTAACTAGGTTTTAACTAGGGGGCAATAGCTCTTTTAAATCCATGGCCCAGTCCTGGGCTGTCAGGGCGATGCTCCTTCCTTCTCCTTGGTGGCACAGTTGAATTTGTAAATACTGACTTGGTAGTTGCGGTAATCTTTCCGGCCACTCGACCGCGGTAATACCCAAGGGAAAATCTTCCCCTTGCCAATATTGTTCCGGGTATAAATACTCGACTTCAAGGGTGTTAAGTCGATACAAATCCAGATGGTAAAGGGGCATCTTACCTTCCCGATACTCATTAACAATGGTGAAAGTGGGACTGACAATTTCCCCCGTAATGCCCAACCCCCGGCCAAGGCCCTGGACTAAGCTAGTTTTCCCCGCTCCCAAATCCCCCTGCAACAAAATAATGGTGCCCAGCGGTAACTGTTGGGCCAATTGTTGTCCCCATTGATCGGTAGCATTTAGGTCAGGGAGAAAAAATTCCATGGAGTTTTCATTCATCGGCAAATGGGAAACGTTTTAAGAATATTTGGACGAGTTTTATGGGGATGGGGCCGCCTTGGCAATGCTGACCCCTAGGCCTACCAAAATTTGTTAAGCTTTGTATCTAATTAGAGCCAATCTGTAACATTTTTTGACAGATCCAGTCCAGGCGTTCATCCTTTCCCTACTCCGCCATTATGCCCAACCTAGAGCCCGCCGTTGTTGTCCCTACCTCCGAGGCGATCGCCGTTGACCTGACTAAGCTAGAGGAGAAGTTAGCTCCGGCGGATAGTTTTTTGGATCGTCACTTGGGCCCCGGAGAAACGGAACAGCGGCAAATGCTCCAGACACTGGGTTTTGATACTTTGGGGGATTTGATTGACCAAGCCGTGCCCCCGGCCATTCGCTTTCCCCGGTCTTTGCAACTACCAGCTTCCCAAAGTGAGTATGGGGCGATCGCCCAACTGAAATCCATTGCCTCCAAAAATCAAGTTTTTCGCTCCTATATTGGCATGGGGTACTACGACACCATCACCCCGCCGGTTATCCAACGGAACATTTTAGAAAACCCCGGTTGGTACACAGCCTATACCCCCTACCAAGCGGAAATTGCCCAGGGTCGGTTGGAAGCGCTGTTGAATTTTCAAACCATGGTGATGGATTTAACCGGGCTGGAAATTGCCAATGCTTCTTTGTTGGATGAAGGTACCGCCGCCGCTGAAGCCATGGCCCTGAGTTATGGGGTCAGCAAAAGTAAAGCCAATGCTTTTTTCGTTGCCCAGGACTGCCATCCCCAAACCATTGAGGTGATTAAAACCCGGGCCAATCCCCTCGGTATTGAAGTAATTGTCGGCGACCATCATACTTTTTCCTTTTCTACGTCCATTTTCGGCGCTTTACTGCAATACCCTGCCACCGATGGGGCTGTTTATGATTACCGTAGTTTCATTGACAAAGCCCATCAACACCAAGCCTTGGTTACCCTGGCCGCCGACCCCCTCAGTCTGACCCTGCTCACTCCCCCCGGTGAATTGGGGGCTGACATTGCGGTGGGCAGTACCCAGAGGTTTGGCATTCCCTTGGGTTACGGTGGGCCCCACGCCGCCTACTTTGCCACCAAGGCCGAATATCAGCGGAAAATGCCGGGACGCATTGTGGGGGTTTCCAAGGATGCCCATGGTAACCCCGCTCTCCGTTTAGCGCTGCAAACCAGGGAACAACATATCCGTCGGGACAAGGCCACTAGTAATATCTGTACTGCCCAGGTTCTCTTGGCAGTGATGGCTTCTATGTATGGGGTGTACCACGGTTCCACGGGGCTAAAAAATATTGCCCTGAGAATTCACCAGTTGACGGTCCTATTGGCGATCGGCTTAAAGCGGTTAAATTACAGTCTCAATAATGATTACTTTTTCGATACCCTGCGGGTGGGGGTAGGGGAACAGAGTGCTCCAGCCATTTTGAAAGCGGCGGAAGGGCGGGGAATTAATCTGCGGCCCCTGGTCCCTGGGGAAGTGGGCATTAGCTTGGATGAAACGGTGACGGTGCAGGATCTGCTTGACCTGTGGCAAGTTTTTGCTGGTAAGGATAATTTACCCTTTACACCGGAGGAACTGTGGTCGGAAGTTAAAACGAGCTTTCCCGCCGATTTAACCCGTCAGAGTCTATACCTACAGGATGCAGTTTTTAATCAGTACCATTCCGAAACCGAGTTACTGCGTTATTTGCATCAATTAGAAAGCAAAGATTTAGCCCTAAACACTTCCATGATTCCGTTGGGTTCCTGCACGATGAAACTCAACGCCACAGCGGAAATGATGCCGGTTACTTGGCCTGAATTTGGCAAAATTCACCCCTTTGCCCCCGCTGGTCAAACGGAAGGTTATCAGATTTTATTTGCCCAATTGGAAGCCTGGTTGGGGGAAATCACCGGTTTTGATGCCATTTCTTTGCAACCTAATGCCGGTTCCCAAGGAGAATATGCGGGTTTGCAGGTGATCCGTCAGTATCACCTCAGTCGGGGTGAGGAACAACGCAATATTTGTTTAATCCCTGAATCGGCCCACGGCACCAATCCAGCCAGTGCGGTGATGTGTGGCATGCAGGTGGTCCCGGTTAAGTGCGACGGGGAAGGCAACATCGATGTGGAAGATTTGACCAGTAAAGCAGAAAAGTACGGCGATCGCCTGGCGGCGTTAATGGTGACCTATCCTTCTACCCATGGGGTATTTGAAGCCACCATCGGAACTATTTGCGACATTGTGCATCGTTTTGGCGGCGAGGTTTACATGGATGGGGCCAATATGAATGCCCAGGTGGGACTGTGCCGTCCGGCTGATTTTGGGGCGGATGTGTGCCATCTCAATTTACACAAGACTTTTTGCATTCCCCACGGCGGTGGCGGCCCCGGTATGGGCCCCATTGGGGTTAAATCCCATTTGCAGGCATTTTTACCCCGGACTAGTTTAAATTCGACTGCTGAACTCCAAGCAGAAGACCAATCCATTGGCATGATTTCCGCTGCCCCTTACGGCAGTGCCAGTATCTTGGTTATTTCTTGGATGTACATTGCCATGATGGGCCCCCAGGGTTTAACCAAGGCAACGGAGGTGGCCATTCTCAGTGCCAATTACATGGCAAAGCGGCTGGAAAATTATTACCCCATTTTATTCAGGGGCAATAATGAGTTAGTGGCCCATGAATGCATTCTCGATCTGCGTCCCCTGAAGAAACAAGCGGCGATCGAGGTCGAAGATGTGGCCAAACGCCTCATGGATTTTGGTTTCCATGCCCCCACGGTGTCCTGGCCGGTGCTGGGTACCATGATGGTGGAGCCGACGGAGAGTGAATCCCTAGGGGAGTTAGACCGTTTTTGTGATGCCATGATTGCCATTTACCAAGAAGCTCAGGCGATCACCCATGGAGAAATTGATCCCGCTGATAACCCGTTGAAAAATGCTCCCCATACGGCCCAATCCCTCATCTGTGGCGAATGGAACCATCCCTACAGCCAGGAAGAAGCTGCTTACCCTGCTCCTTGGACTAAGCAGTTTAAATTTTGGCCCGCCGTTGGCCGCATTAATAATACCTACGGTGATCGCCATTTAGTTTGCTCCTGTGAAGGTATGGAGGCTTATAAGGAAGGATAGCCCAGGTAGCTTTATCCTAGAGAGATCGTCACTTGTGAAGGATTAATGAGGCGATCTCTAAAATGCTAGACTGAGAAACTGTAGTAAGAAATTCTGATTTTGAGTATGACGAAGAAAGAGGCTCTTACCTTCGCTCAAGGCTTGGGGTGGACAAAGGCTGATGCGGAAAGGGCTTATCAAGCTTTAAATGTTAATTTCTCCGACCTTCAATCCACCCTCGATTATTACAAACATGAGTACGGTATTGAGGATGTAACAGACCGAGATATAGCTGTTCTTTCACTCGTACTAGCAGATTTCGCAGGCGAGGTTTTGCTGGATAGGCAAAGGAAACAAGCTGCACAACAAGGTGAAGTAACAAAAAAGAAAAATAAAATCAAAGAAATCGAACAGAGTCACGCCCAAGAAATTGCTGATTTTAAAAAAAGCTTCCACGAGCAACACAGTGCATTAATGGAGCTTTTGATAAAGGTTTATAGCACGGCGAAAAGATTCGGTCTAAAACCGGAACCGTGGATTGAAGCTATGATTGATGCTTATGAGGAGGCAAAAATTGGAACTGATAACTCGCAAACAGTTGCTTGAACTTGGATTGACAAGTTATCAAGCTCAGCGGATAACTAAAGAACTTAAGCCGATTTCAAAAACAAAAAGAGGTAAAAATTACAATATTCAAGAGGTAATTTTATCGATTAATACCTTACTTGAAAATAAGAGGATTCAGAAAAGAACAAGAACAAGTTTGAAAAAAGTAATAGATATATTGATCCCCACTCTTGACAATATCATACCTATTAGTTTTACTCAGGAAAACACATCTGAATTACAACAACTAGCACAGCAAGCATTAACTACAACCTTAGAAGTAAATCGTAAGCTAGCTAAGTTAGAAAGGCGTTCATTAGAAATTAAAGGACGATATGAATGAAGATTTAGATAATGACTTCCAAAAATTGTATGAAAAATACAAGCTAGCTCGCCGAAAATTTTGCCATGATCTAGAAAAGCTTCAGCGAAGGGAGGAAAATATAAGGGGTTATTATACTCCTCGAAATGTATTTAATCGTTGGCGAGACTCAATAGAAGGAAAAAAATGGAAACAAAATCAATATGAAAAACAGCAAGGAAAATGTGCTTGCTTTGGTTGTGCTTTTGTCGCTCAAAGCCCGGAATATCTTGAAATAGATCACATAAAACCTATTGCAACTCATCCCGAATTATCTGTTAATATAAAAAACTTAAGATTGCTTTGCCCTCCCTGCAATAAAAGAAAAGGGGGGAGATAAATTATTAAACTACTATTTTATTTTTTGTAAAACCTTTACATTACCTTGGAGGTGGAATGACTATTGAAGAGGTTTTGGATGATTTCCCTGATCTCACTCCAGAAGATATCCAGGCTTGTTTTGCCTTTGCTGCTGATCGTGATCGTCGCCTCATGGTTGTTCCTGATGAAATTGCTGTTTGATGAAAATTTCTCGCGCAATTCTGATTCAGTGTTGATCTGAAATTAATTGTTGGAGCCGCAGCTAATTAGAAGCTAATCTGCACTCGAATGAAGATGAAAACCTATCGTGAAAAATGCTGTTTCACCACATCCCAGGGGGAACAATCCCAATAATCGATGTGGGAAATGATTAACCCAGCTTCATTTAGGGTTAATTCACTGCAGCCGCTGATGGCAATTCTCGGTTTCCAGGGCAGGGGAGAAGTCCAGTTCAAGGTCCAACGGGTGGTAATTTCCTGGTTCACCTGGGTAATCTCGTGGAGCTGTAGGTCGATCGCCTGAAACCAACGACCCAAGAATTGGATCATCTTTTCGTATCGAGCCAAACCCCGAAATTGGCTTAAAGGATCTTGAAAATAAACGTTTGGGTCATAGATGCTGAAGGTTTGGTGCCAGGGAAAATTGGCGTAGTCCTGTTGCAGAATGGTCAGAATGCGATCATTGGAGGTCATTTTGGGGCTTTCCATTGTCGGCGGTAACATTGACTGGTTTAATTTTGTTAAGTTTATTTGACATTTAGGAGGAAAAGGTTTTGTCTAAGCAATCGATCGCCAATTTGACGGAGGCAGACCTCGCAGGGAAACGGGTTTTTGTCCGGGTAGATTTTAATGTGCCCCTAGATAACGGCAGCATCACCGACGACACCAGGATTCGGGCAGCCTTACCCACCATCAAAGACCTGTTGAGCAAAGGCGCCAAAGTTATTTTGGGCAGTCATTTTGGCCGTCCCAAGGGCAAAGTAGTGGACAGCATGCGCCTCACCCCCGTTGGCGATCGCCTAGGGGAATTATTGGGCCAGCCGGTGGTCAAATGCGACGATTGCATTGGTGCTGAAGTTACAGCCAAAATTGCTAGCCTACCCAATGGTGGTGTGGCCCTGTTGGAAAATCTCCGCTTCCATGCCGGGGAAGAAGGTAACGATGCTGAATTTGCCAAAGCTTTAGCGGCCAACGCCGACCTCTACGTTAACGATGCCTTTGGTACTGCCCACCGGGCCCACGCTTCCACCGAAGGGGTCACCCATTTCCTCAGCCCCAACGTTGCTGGTTACCTAATCGAAAAGGAATTACAGTTCCTCCAAGGAGCCATCGAAGCCCCCAAACGTCCCCTAGTGGCGATCGTGGGAGGTTCCAAAGTGTCCAGTAAAATCGGTGTGATCGAAACCCTATTGGACAAGTGCGATAAGTTGATCATCGGCGGCGGCATGATTTTCACCTTCTACAAAGCCCAAGGTTTAAACACCGGCAAATCCCTGGTGGAAGAAGACAAATTGGACTTGGCCAAATCCCTCATGGCTAAAGCCAAAGAAAAAGGCGTGGAATTTCTCCTGCCCACGGACGTAGTAGTGGCCGACAACTTTGCCCCCGATGCCAATGCCCAAACCGTTGGTGTCGATGCAATTCCCGATGGTTGGATGGGTCTAGACATTGGTCCCGACTCCGTCAAAACCTTCCAGGATGCCCTCGCTGGTTGTGGCACTGTCATCTGGAACGGCCCCATGGGGGTATTTGAATTTGACAAATTTGCCGTTGGTACCGAGGCGATCGCCTGCAGCTTGGCTGAATTGACCGCCAGTGGCACTGTCACCATCATCGGTGGTGGAGATTCTGTCGCCGCAGTGGAAAAAGTGGGAGTGGCCGAAAAAATGAGCCATATTTCCACCGGTGGGGGCGCTAGCCTGGAATTGCTAGAAGGTAAAGTTCTGCCCGGCATTGCCGCTTTAGATGACCGATAAATTCCCCTAGATGATACTGGAAAAAGATTTTTCTCGTCAGTTTGCAGACTGGACCACGGGATAACTTTTTTCACTAGATGAATGGATTCTTTTCATCTTAGAACGCTGAAAAACTCCTCAGAAATTAACCGGGAAGATGGATGAAAATCTGTCCTCCCGTTTTTCATTATATCGCCCCGAGAAAAGTGCATCAATAACATTTTTGAATAATGGAGAGTGCTATAGCTAGGAATAGTTTATTATGCCAACTTTCCCCGAAAACTAACCTATGCGACTAGAACAGTTACAGGCTTTTTTAAAAGTTGCAGAGCTAGGCAGTTTTCAACAGGCGGCATTACAATCGGAAGTCACCCAATCCACCATTAGTAGGCAAATTCAAGGTTTGGAATCTGCCCTCAAGTGCCAATTATTTCATCGGGGAGCCCAGGCTAAATTAACGGTGGCAGGGGAATTATTTCTGCGGCGGGCAAGGAAAATTTGTCAAGAATGGGATGTGGCTAGCGAAGAAATTAGTAGTCTTTTTCAAGGCAAACAAACGGAATTATGTGTGGCAGCAATTCACTCAGTTTGTGTCTCTTCCTTGCCTAGTTTATTGCCCAAATTTTGCCTGGGCCATCCCCAAATTCAACTACGGGTGACGGCCCTGGGGAGTGACCGGGCTTTGAAGGTTTTACAGGATGGTTTGGTGGATGTGGCCATTATTATGAGCCATCGCAATTTAACTAATACCAAAGAGTTGGCTATTAAACCCCTCTATGAGGAGCAAATTTGTATTTTGATGGCGAGCGATCATCCTCTGACAACAAAAAAATTTATCACCTGGGAAAATTTAGGCCCCTATCCCCAGGTTATTTTTAAAGATGGTTACCGGATGCGACGACTGGTAGAAGATGAATTTAGTCGCCGGGAAATCCCCCTCAACGTTAGTTTAGAACTAAATATTCCTGAAGCCTTTTATGGGGTGGTACAGGGGAGCGAAATGATTGCCTTGATGCCCCAATCCTTGGTCACACCGGTGATTGATAATCCCAACTTTTCCGTGCGCTATTTATTTTGCCCAGAGTCCGGCGATCGCCAGGATTTTCGACGGCAAGTATCGGTGGTGACCACGGTGGATCGTTTGCAAATACCCCCCGTGGCCGAATTTTTCAATTTAGTAGTGGACCATTACCGCTGTGGAGCCTTGACAGTAAAATGACGGGTTTAAAACCTAACCCCTAACCTAGTTCAGCCAACAAGGTTTGTTTCGCCGTGGCCAGGGCTTCTGGTAACTTACTGGCATCCCGTCCACCGGCCTGGGCCAGATTAGGACGACCGCCACCGCCACCGCCACAAATTTTGGCAATGGCACCAATGAATTGACCAGCTTTAAGCTGTTTGGTTTTAACCAATTGGGGACTAAAGGCCGCCACTAGACTGACTTTGCCCTCTTCTGGAATGGAAGCAAGCACCACTGCACTTTCTCCCAATTTTTGTTGTAACCGTTCCGCCGCAGTTTTGAGAGATTCCCCGTCCACAGTACCCAGATCCGCCACCAGAATTTTAAACTCACCCACAGTTTGAGCTTGGGTTAATAACTGTTCCGATTTTTGTAGAGCTAACTCTTGCTTGAGGGCTTCCAACTGCTTTTGGCTGGCTTTTAATTCCTGTTGTAGTTGGTGGACCCGGTCTGGGATTTCCTCCGGTTTAGCTTTTAGGCGATCGCCGAGCTCTTTGACCACCGCTTCCCGCACATTGAGGTAATCCAACACCGACGGCCCTGCCACGGCTTCAATGCGCCTTACCCCGGCGGCAATGCCCGTTTCTGCGACGATTTTGAATAAACCGATTTCCGCCGTATTGGCCACATGGGTGCCGCCACACAGTTCCAAAGAAACTCCCGGAACGTCAATGACCCGCACTTCAGCCCCATATTTCTCCCCAAACATGGCGATCGCCCCTTTGGCCTTCGCATCGGCGATCGGCATTACTGCCACCTCAGTTTGATGGGCTTCGGCAATCCATTGATTGATCAAGTCCTCAATTTGTTGTAGCTCCTCCATGGTCACCGCCCGGGGAGAGTTGAAGTCGAACCGTAAACGGTTGAAATCCACCAGGGAACCAGCTTGGGAAATGCCTTCGTCCACCACTCTTTTTAAAGCCGATTGCAGTAAATGGGTGGCGGTATGGTTGGCCTGGGCCCGACGGCGGCAAGCCCGGTCAATAGTAGCGGTAATAGTGGTGCCAATTTGCACTGTACCCCGTTCTACCCGACCAAAGTGGATAAAAATGCCCGACTCCCGCTTCACATCTTCAATGCGAATGAGCAAATTGTCGCCGTTGAGAAAACCTTTATCCCCAATTTGACCGCCGGATTCGCCGTAAAAGGGAGTTTGATCTAGTACGATTTGCACCGTTTGCCCTGCGACCGCTTGATCTACCAATTCCCCCCCAACTAATACCGCTTTGACTATTGCAGAACTTTGTAAATCGGTGTAGCCCAAAAATTCCGTCGGATGGATATGGTTAGCCAATTTATCCAGACTTTCCTGCACGGTTAAATCAATAGTTTCGTGGGCTGCTTTGGAACGTTCTTGTTGTTCCTGCATGGCTTTTTCAAACCCTTCTACGTCCACAGTAATGCCCTGTTCCTCGGCAATTTCTTGGGTCAATTCCAACGGAAAACCAAAGGTGTCATATAAAGTAAACGCATCTGCGCCGGCAATTTCCGTCACTCCGTCGGCCATTAAATCCGCCAGTAACTTTTCTCCCCGTTCTAGGGTTTTTAAAAAAGCCGCTTCTTCCCGCTGTAACTCCTGCTCAATCAAGCTTTGCCGTTCTAAAACATTGGGATAAACTGGCTGGGCGAGTTGAACAGCAGTGGCTGCTACCTTAGTGGTAAATTCACCGTTAATGCCCAGTAAACGACCATGGCGCACCACTCGACGGATCAACCGCCGTAACACATAGCCCCGTCCTAAATTGGAAGCACTAATACCGTCAGCAATCATGTGGACAACGGAGCGGACATGATCCCCAATTACCTTCAGGGAAACTTTGGTTTTTTCATTGGCTTGGGCGTAATCAATACCTGCTATATTCGCCGCTGTTTGAATAATGGGAAAAATTAAATCTGTTTCGTAGTTATTAGGCACTTTTTGTAAAATTTGGGCCATCCTTTCTAAGCCCATGCCAGTGTCAATATTTTTCTTCTCCAGGGGCGTTAAATTACCCGCATTATCCCGGTTGTACTGCATGAATACCAAGTTATAAAACTCGATAAAGCGGCTATCATCTTCCAAATCTAATTTTTCATCCCCTAATTCCGGGTGGAAATCGTAGTAAATTTCCGAGCAAGGGCCACAGGGACCAGTGGGGCCAGAAACCCAAAAGTTATCGTCCGCTCCCATGCGTTGAATGCGGTGGGCAGGAATACCAATTTCATCGCGCCAAATGGCAAAAGCTTCGTCATCTTCTTCAAACACACTGACCACTAACCGTTCCGCTGGCAGTTTAAATACTTGGGTCGATAATTCCCAGGCCCAGGCGATCGCCTGGGATTTGAAGTAATCCCCAAAGCTAAAGTTGCCCAACATTTCAAAGAAAGTATGGTGGCGGGCGGTGCGGCCGACGTTTTCAATGTCGTTGGTGCGGATGCATTTTTGGGAAGTGGTGGCCCGGGGAAATTCCGCCGACTTTTGTCCTAAAAAAATTGGCTTGAACGGCAACATCCCCGCAATGGTCAACAGTACGGTGGGGTCCTCCGGCACCAGGGACGCACTGGGCAAAATTTGATGCTGGCGATCGGCAAAGAAGTTTAAAAACTGTTGACGAATTTCGGGACCGCTGAGGACGGGCGGGGTAGTGGTCATGTCTAGTTGAAGATTTTGCAGATGAAAATTTCGGGCACTGTGGCTATTTTCCCATTTTAGGGGTTGGTTCCTGACCCTTTCTGACCGGAGGTTAAACCGGAGTTAAAACTAAGCCATGGGGAGTCCAAAATCTGCCCACTGCGGTGACATGATGGACAAAAAACTTCGGAGTTAGTGTGCCTAGGGCTGTTGACAATGGACATTGATGTTGGTGATCACCTGTTGCTCCTGCTGGCCAATGGTAGCTACCTGTTTTTGGGCAAGCTGGGCCGTCAAAATATCTTTACTTTCCAGGGCTTTGACCATGGTGCGGGTGGCCTCCGCATTGCCCTGGTAAATACTGACCAATTCCCCTTGATAGTTAGCTAGCACTGGATCTTCAAGGTTGAGTCGTTCTATTTTTGTGGCGGTGGCATCGAAGGCATCGGCCATGTTCAGCACTTCTTCCGTTGAGGTGGTATCTCGATATTTTGCCCCTTCCTCTGCCATTTGTTTGGTAATTAAAATTAGCTGTCGGCATTGATCCGCTTTGCTAGCCCCGCAACTAATTAAGCCCTGATTCAATGCCAGCATTAAAATAACGCCCCAACTAAGGCCCATTAATCGGCGGGGAAGAAAGCCAGTAAATCTTACTGATGGGGACATTGGCATAGGGACAAAGTAGAGAAAAGATGGCAACGGGGAACCATCATAGCAAAATCATTCGGTTCAATTAGGGAGTTAAAATCCTGGCTAGAGGGGAGATAGATGGGGAAATAAGGCGATCGCCAAAGCAGTGAGGAGCAAACAAATAATGCCAGCTAAACCGGCTAAAGGTTGATTGGCCTTGCCCACCCAAATATTGCCATCGGTGTTGGGATAGGTAATTAAACCAGTGGCATCACAGGCCGCCAGGGCAAAAACCCACCCCCCGTGGAGTCCCCAAGCTAGGGCGAGATTACCGCCATCCACCAGACGGGCCCACAGCAATACCATGCCCAATAACCACAATCCTGGCAGTTGGTAAGCTGTTAAACGCCGTTCCCATAGCAGATGAAGGATGGCAAAAATGGTGCTGACGATGGTGGCTGCCCCCCAGACTGGTAAATCCTGTTGCAGTTGATTTTGGAAAATACCCCGAAAAATTAACTCTTCCACCAAGGCGATCGCCAGGGCCAGTATGAGAAAAAGCGGGGAAAGTTTGACTAAATCCCACCATTTTTCCCGATGCCATTGCAGTAGACCAATTTGGCCCTGTATTGCCAAAGTTAAGCCTAAACCGAATACCGCCACCCCCACGGCGATCGCCAGGGAAAGTAATTGGTCGGAGATGACGCTTAAACCGTAATCCCCCAAGGATTGTTGGTCTAACCAAGTCACCGCCCAGATGGGTAGGGGGGAAACCAAGTAAAGCGATAACACCAAGGGTAATTTTTGCTCCGGGGTAACAGCCTGCCAGGGTTGCCAAGCTAGTTTACGACCCACCACCAGGGCAACGGGATACCACAGCACTAGCCAACTAAAAAGAAAAACAATAATTTTTAACAATCCCGGCCATGGTTGCCAAAACTCCATCAAATTTTCCATCGGCCCATCCCACTGGCGATCGCCAATTTTCGTTTAAACAAAAGCAAAATTTGCAAGGCCCAGCTTGACAGTACGTCCGCCGTCATCCCTAATTGATAAAAAAAGGGAGAAACCTTTTTGTTTCAGGTCTCCCCCCCGGCGAAAAAGCACTTAGTCCCCCTTGCATAGGGAACCGCAGTCGAGAAATTTATACTTCCTCTTCGTCATCGCTATCGGTAATTTGCTTCAGATGAATATGCTTGTAACCGAGCTTGATCTCGAACTCATCACCGGACTTAAGACCCATTTCTTGGGTGTAGGTGGATCCGATAACAATCTGTCCATTTTTGTGGACACTAACACGAAATGTCGGTTCACGACCCCGACCATCTTTGGTACCAGAGGGATCGAGGGGAACCCCTTTGGCCGCTAGCACTGCGTCATAGAAGTCGGTCAAATTTACGCGTACTTGTCCTTCCTTAGAAGTAGAGTAGTAACCACAGGCTTTTGCCGTTTCTCGACGGGGCAGATGGGATAGTTCTTTAACTTTATTGAGTAATGCTTTGCCGGTTAGTGCGGTGGAGGCGTTTGGCATAGGATTATTTTTTCCGTTGAATGATGCTTGATTGCGGGGACTTGTTTTTTTCAAAAGTCTACATAAGATAAAATATAACATCAAACCTTAGCTGAAAAACTTTTTTTTTCAACTTTTTGATTATTTAGCCGAGGAATTTTTCCCTCTGAAAAAATCAAGCCTTGACCTCTGGCGAGTTTTGTCCTAAAGATTTTTGGCCGCCATGGAGCAATGATGAGTTAGGTTTGGGCAATACAAGCTAGCTACGGGTTCACCTTTCCGAAAACCAACGAATTTTTGCCCAGATTAGCGCCAAAATTAAGCGGAGCAGTGGGTCAAAATATATTTATCTCAGGGGGAATCATTGCTTTAAATCAATTCGCTATCCTATGCATGTCATGTGTTCATTAACATTCCCCTGTTCCCCAAGATTTTATGGTTCTCACCCAGTTCGCCTCCAGCCCAGCTCCTCCCCAGTCCTTTGCTGTTGCCCCCAACCGTCAACAATTGCGACAAATGAATTGCTACCTGGACCAGCTTTTGTTGGCCTTGGTTGCCCTGACTGATGTGGACGAGGATACTTGGACGGCAATCCTAGAAAAAATTTCGTCATCTACGACAACAGGCCAATCTTTGACTAGGAAATACCCCATTCCTGCTGTTGCCCCCGGCCAGCTAGATGTGGAGGGAATTCGACTTTTGGCCATGGCGATCGCCTATTTAGGGGCCCATTACCAAGAACTACTGCGGCGATCGGTCAGTTTAGTTGAACAGACCAAGGAACAGGGTAAAAATCCTTTACAAACCGTACTTTTAAGCGAGTACGCCCGAAAATTTACCTCAGCTTGGCAAGCCTATGGAGAGAAACAAGGGGGAGAAGCCCATATTCCCTTAGCCCCCATTACCTCTGATCGCCTGCTTTCTTTGCTGACAGAATTATTTTTCTTTAGCAGTCAAGACGGCCCCCGCCGACTCTGGGGAGTATTGGCCACCATGGTGTCCCCCGCTTAGATAAACCCAAAAAATGCTGGCTTTGTTGCCCTGTCAACCAAAGTTCCCAATACGTCCTTCCCAATTCTGCTCAAATCGAGTTAACTGGGCAAATATCTATGGATTACTCCTTCCCATTTCTCATCAACAATTAACCAAATGACCCTGATGGAAGGAAGATCGACCCAGTGAATGACTACAATAATGGTCAACCTGGCCCATTTACTAGGTAAACCTAATTTAACCGAGGAAATAATCTCCATGGCTCAAGATTCTCCATCTTCCCTCTCCCAAGAAGCCCTAACCATTGCCCATCTCCAGGGGGTGCAGGAGCGACGGCAGGAAGAGCGGATGTTGGCCTTTTGCCAAGTGTTCGATATGGAAGGGGAATTGGTGGGGGTATCCTTCGACTTAACTCGCAACGGTATCTGTGTGAGCGTTCCCAATGATTGGCCCCAGGACACGGATTTTACCGTCAAGCTCCGGCGCATGGACAATGAAGCTTTACCCACCATCACCATCAAGCTCACTCCCATGTGGCGTCAATCCCGCAACGAAAGTTTTGACGAAATTGGCGGCAAAATTATTGAGGTGGACTGCCCCGAAGCTTTCTCTACTTTTTTGCAATATTGTCAACAGGCTGGCCCCAGTGGTTTAGTGGAGCGTCCAACGTCCTGACCATTATTATTCCTCCCTTCTTCCTAACCTTGGGGCAGTTGGATGGGTTACCTTATCCTTGTTTTTGGTGGGGGTTGACCCTGCCATGGTGGGATTGCATTGACATTGGAGCCAGTACCGGGGTAGGGAAACAAATTTTTGTGCCCTGGCCCCAATACCCATAATTGTCAGAGTCTGATAGGATTTAGCAAAGTATTAAAATTTGTAAAGAAAATTAAAATGCGAGTTTTGGTGGTAGGCGGCACAGGAACCCTCGGCAGGCAAATTGTTCGGCAGGCGATCGACCAAGGTCACACCGTTGTTTGTCTGGTTCGTAGCCTAAGAAAGGCAGCTTTTCTTAAAGAGTGGGGCGCCACCATCGTGGGGGGAAATATTTGTAAGCCGGAAACTCTGTCCCCAGCCCTGGAAAATATTGACGCAGTGATTGACGCTTCCACCGCCAGGGCCACCGACTCCCTCACCATTCGCCAGGTGGACTGGGAAGGCAAGCTTAATTTAATTCGAGCAGTGCAGAAAGCGGGTATCAAAAAGTTTGTCTTTTTCTCCATTTTGCGGGCGGCCGAATATCCCAAAGTGCCCCTGATGGACATCAAAAATTGTACCGAGAAATTTTTAGCCCAAACGAATTTGGACTACACCATTCTGCAACTGGCGGGTTTCATGCAGGGGTTAATTGGTCAGTACGCTATTCCCATTTTGGATAATCAATCGGTTTGGCAAACCGGCGAGAATACCCCGATCGCCTACATGAACACCCAAGACGTGGCTAAGTTTGCAGTGCGGGCGGTGGAATTGGACAGTGTGGCCCGTAAAACCTATCCAGTGGTGGGCAGTCGGGCTTGGGGGGCAACGGAAATTATTCAACTTTGTGAAAGAATGTCTGGCAATAATGCCCGTATTTCCCAGGTGCCCATGGCGGTGCTCAGATTTATGCGGAGCTTTACTCGCTTTTTCCAGTGGACCTATAACGCCTCCGATCGCCTAGCGTTTTCGGAAGTGCTGGCCAGTGGTAAAGCTTTAACGGCGGACATGGCTCCGGTGTACGAACAATTTGGCCTTGATCCGAAGGAAACCACCACCCTAGAATCCTACCTACAGGAATACTTTGGGCGCATCATCAAGAAGCTCAAAGAACTGGACTATGAGGTTAACCCGACCCAAACCGAAGGCAAAAAGAAGAAAAATAATTTCTTTTTCTAGTTTGACTAGTTTGATTGACAATTTGATACTTTTAGATAATCTCGTTTTCTATTCGATTTTTCCGCTCCCTGTTCCCTGACTCCCTAGGATCTCGCCCCTGTGCCAAAAGTCGGCATCATTTTCAACGACGATAAGCCCACCGCCTGTAGCGTTGCCCAAGAATTGCAGGAGCAACTGCAACAGAGTGGGTTTACAGTGGCGATGGAAACCGGATCCGGTGGCCTGTTGGGCTATTCCCAGCCCGATCGCCCCATTTGCCATACCCGCATTGAACATCTGACTCCGCCCCATTTTGATGAGTCCATGCCCTTTGCCATTGTTCTGGGGGGAGACGGCACAGTACTATCAGCTTTTCGTCAGTTGGCCCCCCTCGGCATCCCCCTGTTGACCATTAACACAGGGCACATGGGTTTTTTAACGGAAATTTACCTCAACCAACTACCCACGGCGATCGAGCAGTTAATCAACGGTGATTACCAAATTGAAAGCCGCTCCATGATGACAGTGCGGTTAATGCGGGAGGAAAACCTTTTATGGGAAGCGCTCTCCCTGAACGAAATGGTATTGCACCGGGAACCCCTCACCAGCATGTGCCATTTTGAAATTCAGGTAGGCTACCATGCTTCTGTGGACATTGCCGCCGATGGCATTATTGTTTCCACTCCTACGGGTTCCACGGCCTATTCCCTTAGCGCTGGAGGCCCAGTGGTTACCCCCGATGTACCAGTGTTTCAGTTAGCGCCCATTTGCCCCCATTCCCTGGCTTCCCGAGCGTTAGTATTTTCCGACCTAGAACCGGTGACCATTTTTCCCGCTACTCCCAACCGCATGGTGTTGGTGGTGGATGGCAATGGCGGTTGTTATGTGTTGCCAGAAGACCGGGTGCATTTATCAAAATCTCCCTATCCTGCCAAGTTTATTCGCCTGCAAACGCCAGAGTTTTTCCGGATTCTGCGGGAGAAATTGGGCTGGGGGCTGCCCCACATTGCTAAACCAACATCGGTGGAGTTGCCATGAATTTACCCTGCTATTCCCGCCGCCATTTTCTCCAGTCCGCCGCCGCTGTCGGCCTTGCCACGGGTCTAGGAGGCTGTTGGCCTGGCCAGGGCAGTAGCAAAGAAGTGCAGTTTTTGAACCGTTCCCTGCCGCCCCAGTTAATTAACCAATTTCAGCGGCAGTTTCCCCAAGCTAAGGAATTAAATTTCAAGGCGATCGCCAATCTGCAGAGTTTGTTCGACAATTTACAAACCTGGCACAATGCCCAAAATGCAGATACTTCCAAGGGACTGTGGGGCAGTGGATCGAGGGCAAATCAGACCCCAAAAGCCCAGTTGGTCACCGGGGGAGATTTATGGTTGGAACGGGTAATCAAAGAAAAGCTCATTCAACCCTTTGTCCCCGACCAATTGAGCCAATGGTCTAGTCTGCCTCCACGGTGGCAATTGTTGGGGCAACGCAATGACCAAGGCTTACCGGATCAAAGCGGCAAAATTTGGGCTGTTCCCTACCGTTGGGGGCCCACCATGATTATTTATCGCCAACAACCATTTGCTGATTTAGGTTGGCAACCGACCGATTGGTCTGACCTCTGGCGGCCAGAGTTAAAGCAACGCATTGCTCTGGTGGATGATCCCAGGGAGGCGATCGGTTTGACTCTGAAAAAGCTGGGTTATTCCTACAATGTCACCAACCCCAAAGCTGTTAATGCCCTACCTTCCGCTTTGCAAGAATTGGCGACCCAAGTGAAGTTTTACAACAGTAAATATTATCTCCAAGCTCTACTCAATAAAGATGTATGGTTAGCAGTGGGCTGGTCAAACCAAATTATTCCTCTGCTGAGAAATCAGTCAGAACTCAGGGCGGTTATTCCTAGTTCCGGTACATCCCTCTGGGCTGATCTCTGGACTATGCCCGCTGAGATGGAGGCGGCTGAAATTACCTATGAATGGTTAAATTTTTCCGCCCAGCCTTCCAGTCTAGAGCAGATGGCAACTTTCAGTAATGCCCTGGCGGTGCCCTATCAAAACCTGGAGGTTTCCGCCCTGAGCACTAACCCTTTATTGGCTTTTTCACCGGAGTTACTGGAGCGTTGTGAATTTCTCGCGCCCCTGGACATTGCCACCGTCAACCAATATAAGCAACTCTGGCAAACCATGCGGAGTGCTTAGACGATGATCAATGATAGGTTAATGAATTCAAAATAAGCTGGTGACGGGATTTGAACCTGCGACCGACTGATTACAAATCAGTTGCTCTACCACTGAGCTACACCAGCATCTCTGATACAGAATAGCAGAAGATTAACCCAGAGGGTCTGGCTAATTTTTGTCCCCGAAAAACTTTTTTAACGATCCGTAAAACCTAGTAAAACCATGCCTACTTTAATTGTCGCCACGGGTAACCCCGGTAAATTAGCCGAGATGCAAACTTACTTAGAGCCCCTTGGTTGTCAATTAACCCTTAAGCCAACGGAAATTGAGGTGGAGGAAACCGGCAGTACATTCTATGAAAATGCTTGCTTAAAAGCTTCCCAGGTAGCAAAGGCCGTGAATCAATGGGCGATCGCCGATGATTCTGGTTTGGCAGTGGATGCTTTGGATGGGGCACCGGGTTTATATTCCGCCCGTTATGGCAACACCGACAGGGAAAGAATTGCCAAATTGCTCCAGGCTCTAGAAGGGGTAAGCCAAAGACAAGCTCAATTCATTTGCGTGGTGTCGATCGCCGCCCCCGATGGCAGTATTCAACTGAGTACTAAAGGCATCTGTTCAGGGGAAATTACCCATAGCCCAAGAGGCGATCAGGGTTTTGGCTATGACCCAATTTTTTGGCTCCCGGAGCACAAAAAAACCTTTGCAGAAATGACAAAGGTAGAAAAACAGAAAGTGAGCCACCGGGGAAAAGCGTTTAACAAACTCATCCACCAGTGGCCTGGGTTGAAATTTGACAGCTTTTGATGGCAGTGACAGGAAAGTGTCTGGGGCCAAGAGAACAAAACCGAGACTTGTCTCAATCTGCCCAACATTAACGGCAACCGGAAAGCTAATCTCAAAAAGATTAAATAGCTTCGGTATCCTTTTCCCCTGTCCGAATCCGTACCACCGAATCCACCGGGCTGATGAAGATTTTACCGTCACCGATTTCCCCGGTGCGGGCCGCCGATACCAACTTGTCAACAACCATGTCAACCTGTCCTTCGTCGACGACAATCTCAATTTTGAGTTTTTGGAGAAACTCAACAGTGTATTCAGAGCCACGGTAACGCTCTGTTTGACCTTTTTGACGGCCAAAGCCCCTAACTTCAGAAACCGTCATACCAACGATCCCTGCATTAACCAGCGCAATTTTGACTTCGTCTAGTTTAAAGGGGCGAATAATCGCTTCTACTTTTTTCAAACCTGGTACTCCTCGTGCAATGATCTGGTTGTTGTCTTATTTATAAGGCTAGCCAGACACTTTTAACATGTTCTCCAAAAGTTTTTTTGTAAAAATCAGTACCGTTTGGCAGCGCCCATGGCCGGAGATGAGGCATTTTAGTGACAATTGCAAGTACAAAATCCCTGCTCTTTCGTCCGAAGAATCCGTTACCCTAGAGGAGTGAACGGCACTATGTTTAACTGACAGGCTTGAATCTACCCTGGATTTGGTGAACCCTTGACCAGGGAGTCCTAGCCGGAATATCGAAAAACTTTTCCTCTATGCTTAAGATGCTCAAGAATTTACCTCTACCCAAAAATATTACCTGGCGATCGGTCTGGATGCGGGGCACTTCAGTGGTAATTATTTTTGTCCTGGCCTTTACCCTAGTTTTTACCCCCACCTTTGAAGCTGAAGCTCGCCGGAGTGGTGGCCGCATTGGTGGTGGCTCCTTCCGAGCCCCTAGTGCCCCCAGTCGTAGTTACAGCGGTCCTAGTGGTGGCTCCTATCGTTCCGGTGGAACCTATGGTGGTGGTGGCTTTGGTTTTCCCTTCATCATTCCTTTTTTTGGCTTTGGTGGGGGATTCGGCGGCATCTTTGGCATTTTAGTGATGATTGCGATCGCCAACGTAGTTATCAATGCCATCCGTAATGGTGGTGGCAGCAGTGGTGAAGGGGGCGGTGGCCTGGCGGCCAGCAGCGATCCCCAAGTGGGCATTGCCCAAATTCAGGTGGGGTTACTGGCCAGTGCCAAGGAATTGAAAAAAGAACTGGATGAATTGGCCCTGTCTGCTGATACTGGCACTGCCAATGGTCGTTCCCTAGTGCTCCAGGAAGCTACTTTAGCTCTGCTCCGCCATCCTGAATATTGGGTTTATGGATCTAGTCAGAGTGACAAGGTGCGCTTGAGTGCTGCTGAGGCTGCCTTTAATCAATTAGCTCTCACCGAACGGAGTAAGTTTACCGACGAAACCCTGAGCAACTTTAACAATCAGCTACGTCAAGGGGGAAGGGCAACCGCCATTGGTGGAGATAGTCCCGATGCAGTTCCCGATGGTGCGGGAGAATATATTCTGGTGACCATTATTGCCGCAGCCTTGGGCAATTTGAACTTGCCGGCAGTGAATGATTCCAGTCAGTTAAAACAATCCTTGCAAACTTTGGGCGGTATTAGTAGCGATCGCCTGTTGGCCATTGAGGTGCTCTGGACGCCCCAAGAAGAAGGGGATACCCTCACCAGCAACGACATTATCAGCGAATATCCAGAACTCAGGCTGGTGTAGTGGTGGGAGCGATTCCTTGCCCATAGCCAAAAAATACATATTTGAGTGAGCCTGGGGAACTTTGCCTGGGCTTTCTTTTTTGGGCAAAATTTATCCAGAATATGCCGGGGAAAACTTTTTGCCTCTGGGGGAATGGGTCTAATGCCATAATTTTCGGGGCAAGGGAGCAAGGGCAATTTCCAACAGGCGCCCGGCAAAAAAGGTAATAATCAGAGCAGTTACCCCGCCGTCCATGGCTTGGTGGCCATAGTTTTCCCCGTAGCTTGTAACCATGATTCCCTTTGCTTCCCAAACCTCCTCCCTCGTCAGTCACCCCGAACTTTCTGCCCTAGAACTGGCCCAGGCCCTAGCGGAAAGATTGGCGATCGCCCCCCAGGATTGGCATCGTTTAAAGGGTAATCGTCAAGCCCAGGCCGGACAAGAATTGGCAGCGGCATTGGTGTATCTACTCAAAGATAATCCCCAGGAAGCCTTAACCCATGTGCAACAGGCAGAAGGTTGGTTAGACCGCAGTTTGAGTGCGCCTCCCTGTCCGACCCACGGCAATCGGTCTCAAAAAGCCTAGGTTTTTCCAGAATAATTTTAGTGCTGCAAAATTGCTAGGGCGTCCAACTGAGCCCTTAACTGGGCAACTTTGGCCACATCCTTATCCGCCGGGCCCTGTTCCACGCCACTGGAAAGGTCAATGCCGTCAGGCTGGAGTAAATTTAAGGCTTCTTGAACATTGCTAGGAGTTAATCCCCCCGCCAACCACCAGGGCAGGGGCGGCCGAAACTGCTGTAGCTTTTGCCAGGGTAGGGTTTGCCCAGTACCTCCCAATTGTTCTGGATGGTAAGCGTCGAGCAGGAGGACATCCACGGCATTGTAATAGGCTTCAGCCCGTTCTAAATCTGCCGATCGCCGGAGTCGGAGAGCTTTGATCAATCGGTGTTGGGGAAATGCTTGTTTAACCTGGCGGCAAAAGTCGGGGCTTTCATCGCCGTGGAGTTGGATACCGTTCAGACTAGTTTGGGCTAAAAATTCCCCCAGTTTAGGGAGGGAAACATTGGCAAATACTCCGATCGCCGATCGCTTGTTATGGGCAGTTAAGCTTTGCAAAACCAGTTCAATTTCCCTGGAGCTGACGTAACGGGAAGAAGCTTCCACACAAATAAATCCCAGGGTGGTGAATCCCAAAGCGGCGATCGCCTGGGCTTGGGCAGGATGGCGTAAACCGCAAATTTTTACCTCCATGGCCATAGGGCAAATTTCCTGGGGATTTTAGGTTGAATAGTGAATAAACAGATGGAAATGTTCTAAATTTTAGGAAAATTGTTGAAATAGGCTCAACAATCGCAAATTAATCGTTAATTACGGGTTTACGAACCAAACTCCAAATGTCTCGCAGTTGTATCTTTAACTGCTCCCGCTGGTTGATTAAATAAATACTCACCAACGTAAAAGCAACCCCTAACCACTGCAGAGAGCTAAGTTGTTCCTCCAAAATCAAGTTACTAAAGCTGAGGGCAAAAATGGGCGTTAAAAAAGTCAGGGAACTCAAGCTAGTCAAATTGCCCTTAGATGCAAGGTAGAAAAAAATGCCGTAGGCAATGGCACTGCCAAACACTGTTGCATAGGCGAGATTGCCCCAACCCCAGAGGTCAATGTTCTGCCAAGGTTCAGAATCTTGCACCAAGGCGATCGCCAACAGGGGCAAACCACCAATGATCATATGCCACCCCGTAGCTACCACCGGGTCCACCCGACGACTAACAAAGGGAATCAGCACTGTGCCCACCGCCATGGAGAGGGACGCCAACAACATCCACAGTTCCCCGCTACTACCGAGGGCGGAACCACTCCAATTAATGCTTAAACCCTGGAGATGCCAAAGCTGATAAAACCATTCATCCGGCAGCCCAATTAGGCTAATGCCTCCCACCCCTAGTAAGAGTCCCAGCCAGCCAATGCCGCCAATTACTTCTTTAAATAACCAACTGGAAAGTAATGCCACGGCGATCGGTTGGGAATCAATAATCACTGAGCCCAAGCCTGCCCCTGTGCGCTCCAACCCCTGGGCTAAAAATCCTTGAAAAAGAGTACCGTCCACCAGGGCAAATAAAATAATCCAGCCCCAGCCCTGCCAATTCTGGGGTTGGGGACGTTTCTGTCCCATGGCCCAGAGCAAGACTAAGATTCCGGCTGGTATGAGGCGCACCGTTGCCACAAAAAAAGGCGTGGTATCTGCCAGAACCCCCTTCATGGCCACCATGGCCGTTCCCCAAAGGAAAAAAGGCGCAATTAGGGTTAACCCAGAACGGATGTTGGTATTTGTTTTTGATTCAATTTGCATTGGCGGGGGGGTAATGGAGCAGGTATGGCCATCCTCCCATTGTATGTATAGTTTTGTTACAAAGCTATGGCCAAGGCAATAGTTGATATCACCATGGCAATATTTGCCAAATTTAGGGTCAATGGTAACATAGAACTATTACGCAACTGGCGCCTTTCATTACTTTCTTGAAACTCTCGAATAATTTATAGCAAAAAGGGGCAGACCTATGCCCCGATGTATTATATGCGATTAACCAATCTCCGTTTGGGGCGTTTCCATTGTCGAGTCATTCCCCTTGCCCCATTGTTTAGTAATGGCCGCCGTGAGCAGATGGGACAACAGACCAATGGGCCCAGCGAATAAACATAAAATGAGGGAATGTACCGTCCAAACCCCAGTTTCTCGCCCCTGCCAATAAATCCAGCGACCCACAAACAAATCCATCACCAGATAGTGGACCCAACCCACAGCCATAATTTTTTCGTCAGCAAAAGCTTGGGCAATAACGGACAACTCCGGACTGGCCAACGCCGCCGCCGATTCGGACCCCAAGGAACCGATAAATAAAAATAGATAAACCGCAGCTAAAATGGCGATGGGGAGCAGGGACTTCATCACTTTTTCCGTCCATTGCCACCGTGGCAGTAGAATCATCAAGCCCCAAAACGGCAACACAAACACATTGCTGAGATTAAAAAGTAGTTCAGTAGCCATTTTCAATAACAGTTGCTTACCAACAACTCGACAGAACAATTTAGAGTATAAAAGAATTTACAGAATCATGCCGAGTAGGCAGTCCCTTAAAGTAACAGGTAAGTGTTTATTAAGTTCTGTCGCTAAGGAAAAATTCAACCATTTGAGTAAGCTATGCTACAAGATATTGTTGCTGTTAACCCTCTCAAAAACTACAAGCTTTATTTACGCTTTGAAGATAATCAAGATGGAATAGTTGATATTCAAAAACAAATTGAATTTACAGGTGTATTTGAGCCACTTAAAGACCTTGAATATTTTGCTCAAGTCAAAATCAATCCGGAACTTGGAACTATTCAATGACCCAATGGAGCCGATTTAGACCCCGATGTGCTGTATGAAGTAATTACCCGATCGCCGTCTCCAAGCCCCCTAAATCTTGAAGTTTAAGGAAGGGGAAAAAGACTTTTAACTAAACCTAAACCAGCTTATGATTAAGCCATGGAAAAGCTTACCATCACTCGACCCGACGACTGGCACCTGCATCTACGGGATGGAGCGGCCCTGAAAGCAGTTCTACCCCACACTGTCCGTCAATTTGCTAGGGCGATCGTCATGCCCAATTTGAAGCCTCCGGTGCGTTCCGTGGCTGATGCCGCCGCCTATCGGGAAAGGATTCTCGCCGCCATACCTGCGGGAGGCCAGTTTGAACCGCTGATGACCCTTTATCTAACGGATAATACTAATCCCGAAGAAATTATTGCGGCCAAAGCATCCCAGTTTGTTAAAGCAGTAAAATACTATCCCGCTGGAGCCACCACCAATTCTGACTTTGGCGTCACGGATATCCATCGATGTGATGCAGTGTTGGCAGCCATGGAACAGGTGGACTTGCCCCTATTACTCCACGGCGAAGTAACGGACAGTAATATTGATATTTTCGACCGAGAAAAAGTATTCATTGAAAAATATTTAATTCCTCTCAGGGAAAAATTTCCCCGGCTGCGGGTAGTGCTGGAACATATTACTACTTCAGATGCAGTGCAATTTGTTTTATCTGCTAATAATATTGCAGCCACTATTACGCCCCAACATTTACTATTTAGTCGCAACGCTTTATTCAAAGGTGGCATTTGTCCCCACTTTTATTGCCTGCCAATTCTGAAGCGGGAAGAACATCGTTTATCATTGCTACACGCGGCCACATCTGGTAATCCTAAATTTTTTCTCGGCACTGATAGTGCTCCCCACGCTCGCAATAGTAAAGAGAGTTTATGTGGCTGTGCTGGTTGCTATTCTGCCCTCCATGCTATGGAGCTATATGCCGAAGCTTTTGAAAGTGTTAATTCCCTGGATAAGCTAGAAGCCTTTGCTAGCTTTTATGGCCCAGATTTTTACCAATTGCCCCGTAATACAGCACAAATTACGTTGATGAAAAACCCTTGGCGTATTCCTGCTGAATTACCTTTCCCTGAATCTGGATTGGTGCCTCTGCGGGCCGGCGAGGAAATAACTTGGCAAATGGTGTGATCCAAACGGGTAAAGTGGAGTGAAAATTATTAATAGTAATTACATGAATTTGCTTTTTATTGAGTCACAATCATGACATACTTTGCCAGCGACTTTCAAGACTTAGATAACTCTGGAAACATTGAAAACTTTATCCGTTGTCTGGAATTGCAACAGTCACTGGACTTGTATAAATATTACAAACAAAAAACGTTTGAGAAAATGCAGTTAAAGCCCGGTGATTCAGTGCTGGAAGTGGGATGTGGCACTGGCAATGATGCCCTTTTATTGGCTAATTATGTAGGGGAAACGGGTAAAGTTACAGCGGTGGATCGTAGTCAATTTATGCTTGACCAGGCAAGAGAGCGGGCAAAAAATTCCACCACTAAGTTTGAATTTGTTTTAGCTGATGCAGAGCAATTACCTTTTCCCGGTGCTAATTTCACTGCGGCTAGGGTTGACCGCACTCTGCAACACATTGCCCAGCCCCAAAAGGCGATCGCCGAAATGGCCAGGGTTGTACAATCTAATGGTTGGGTAGTGGCCTTTGAGCCGGACTGGGAAACGTTGGTCATCGATTCTGACCAGCGGGGCGTAACCCGTGCAATTACCAATTTTTGGTGTGATAACTTTCCTTCTGGCTGGGTGGGTCGCTATCTGTTTAAATACTTCCGGCAGGCGGGGCTAACTGATATTGCCGTTGACCCCATTACCATTTGCCTGACTGAGTTTGAATTAGCTGATAAAATTTTGGACCTATCTCGGACGGTGGAAAAAATTAGCGAACAGGGAACAATCAGCCAAAATGATCTTACCCTTTGGTTCAAGGCGATTGACCAAAATGATCAAGCGGGAGAATTTTTCTGCGCTTTTACGGCATTTTTAGTTAGGGGCAGAAAGCCTTAGTTAGTTATTAGTATTAAAAATTAAAACTCCTGTATTTACCCGATTATTTGGCGGTGATGATTAACCATTAAGTAATATTACTAAGAATGATCATTTTCCCAACTGCTATGACTTGAAAATTAGTGGTTTTCACTGTTGTTTCGCTATAATGACGGAGAGCAAAGAGGAAATCGGCGGAATAGTAACGTAATATCTCAGTATTGAGCAGTCAAGCCAAATAAAAGCCATTGGTTTTGCCTATCTTCCCAGCAATTAATCGAACTTATGACTATCAATTTGGCCGATCGCCTGTCTGCGCTCACCACAGATTCAGCAGGAACGACCCATGTTGTGTGGGTGGAAAATACCAGTCTTTGGCACGCTGTCTATGATCCGAACTCCGCCATGTGGGTTAATGCCCAGGTGATCGCCAATGTGGGTAATCAATCCCTCACTAGTCTAAATTTAATCGCCAATGACAAGTTAATTCAGCCCCCTGGTAATAACAGTAACGCCGCTCCGGCCCCTGGTTTAGTGGTGGTTTATCAACAGGGCAGTGGCAATGACAGTGATATTTTTTACACCGCCGCTCGTTACAACTCCGGGGGCAGGACGGAATGGTTAAGCACTCCCCAGGCCCTAACTTCAGACCAAGTGGGAGATTTGGCCCCCAGGGCGATCGCCGAAGAAAATGGCACAGTGCTTGTAGTAGGGCAAAAAGTTGATGCAGAGCAAGCTAAAAACCAAGCCATCCGAGAGGATACAGATCTCTATTATCAAAGTTTTACAGTCAACCAAAATCAATTTAGCAGTAATCAAAATTCCCCTGCTAGCGGCAATATTATCCAGGGAAATTCCTACAATTATTTAGGTCGTAATCGCAATGCCCCTGCCGCCAGTTATGAAGTTCTTAGTGCAGGGGAAGCAAGCTTTCTTGGCAACAAACCTACCTATCAAGGATTAGGATTAAATTGGAACGCATCCAATGAATTTAATATTAATGCCCTTTCACTTATTCTTGCTAAAAAATTAGGACAAGAACCAGAGAAAGTTTTAAAAAGCATGTTCGGCCCTCTAATTTTATCTATCTCTTTGCAGGGTTCATCGGGCAATAATCCCGAATGGAGTTTGTTTGGGGGCGGTGAATCAACCAAAGGGAGGTTACTACTGAATTCCCTGGCTACCGTAGGGAGAAAACAAAGACGGAATGTTGGCAATAGCGAGGATAGTAATCGTTTTGATAAATGGAGAAGTCAGGGAAGAGGTGCACTTTCTCCGGATTCTCAAGAAGGGTTTGATTTATCCTTTACGTTGTCTTCTCTGTATAGCTATGGCAACAGTAATGGTAATTCTGACGGTAAATTTCCCCTTTATTTGGAAACTGGAGGAGCATTAGCTAGTTTAGCGGGGTCTATTCCTTTATTTGGTTTTGATGATATCTTAAATCGTGGTCTAAATTTTAACTTCGGCTTATTTTTTAATGCCGGTGTAGCTCTGCAATGGCAGGTTGCCCCAAAAGATCCCGGTAATTATTTTCCCCTATTAGCTCCATACCTTGATTTAAGCGGTAACACAGACCGTTTATTTATTACCGATGGTTTTTACAATGCTTTACCGACCTATTCTGAAGTAACAGCAGCTCTAGCTTTACTGTCTAATCTGGAAGCGGCCTTTGCTTCCATTGATCAAAATAGTTCTGTAGAGCTGGAATCTTTACTGGTGGGAATTCCTGTTACATTAGGCTTTGAAGGAACCCTTGAAATTCCCTTTATTTTTAAGCTATTTGGTTCCATTGGCTTCTTTGCTGATGGTACTTTTACTATCAAAGGAGATACTCCCTCTTCCATTACCATTGGTGCTCCTTTCAATCTTACTGTCAGTCTGCTTGGTCTTATTGGTGCTAGGATTGCAGGATTTCCCACTTGGACGCAAACATTTGCTGCTTCTTCATCTCAAAATAACCAAACTGGGCTGGAAGCGAATAATACTGCTAGTGTTGATGGCTTTTTGCTCACCATTAATCTTGCTCAATTCCTGGAGCCTAATCTTAGTCTTAATCCCACAGACTTTACTGTCACCGTTACCAACGCCAATGGTCAAATTTCCACTATTCCTGTGTTTGGAGTGGTGGTTCAAACTGATAGCCAAAGTAACAACAGTGAAGTTATTTTACGACTAGAGCAGGAAATCCCCTACACCACCGTAAATGGCCAGCCTTTTTCCAATATTATTGTTAAGTACAGTGGCAATCAATTAGGTAACTTTACCAGTAGTCCCGTTGCCCTTCAATCTCCCGACACTCTAATTTATACCTATAATCCCACCAGTGGTACAGGAAATGACTACACCCAAAATAATCAACAGATTACTATTGCTTTTAACGGTCCACTAGACCCGGATATTCTGCCTACTGAGAATCAATTACTCAATTGGTTTGCGGTCACCAACAGCAGTAATCAAGCCATTGCTATCACTGATGTAGCGGTCAATCAAAGCAGAATTGTTTTAACCCTTGCTTCCAATACCGCCATTAACCCTGGTGAAATCTATACTGTCCAGTACAATCCTGATGCCAATAGTGACCAACAACTTAAAGCTGCCAATCAGAAAACTATCACAGCTTTTACCGTTAGTAATGGCACTGCTCCCACTGCCTGGGGGTTGATTAATCGTACCTTTGCCGGTGTTATCAATGTCCAAACCCAACCGGTACTGAGTAATTTAACCAGTGACTTTGCCCAGGACACTTCCCCCGCCTTAGCCCTCACCAGTCAGGGGGACATCTTATTAGCTTGGAGTAGTGACACCCCTCCCATTACTCCCATTTCCGTTTTAGCAGAAGGCGATTATCTTTACCTTGTCTTTGCCGATAATCTCAAAAATGACTCGGCTAATCCCCCCAGTAACTCCCAATTTACGATTAAAACTAGCGATGGGAATACCACTACTCCCACCAACGTTTCCCTAGCCCAAAATACCATTACCCTAACCCTGACTAATTCTGTTAATGCTAGCCAAATTGTTGAAGTTAGTTATAGCTTAAGCGGGACTAATCTCACTTCTAATCTGTATCTGGCTGATGCCACAAATACAAGCTTTTGGGTTCCTGATTTCACCAACTCTGTTCAATCCGCTGGCAGTACTAGTACTGCTCCCACCAGTTTGTTAGGGTCGGTAATTTCTAACCTGATCACCATTCCCTTCAATCAGACCCTAAACGTCAATCAAATTCCCAATGGCGGTCAATTTCAAGTCACCGTTAATGGCAATAGCACCAGTCCCATTACCGTCACCAGCGTCACCGTTGCTGATACTTCTATCACCCTGGTTTTAAATCAGATTATTGGCCAGGGTCAATTGGTCACCATTACCTATACCCCTAACTCCAATGGTGAAAATAACTTAGTTAGCAATACTGGCACTCCCCAAACCGTTGCATCCTTCAGCACCAACAACTTTTTAACCACCGCTTCTAGCACAGGTACGGTTATTAAAACGGCATTTTCTCCCTTTGGGGACAGTGGTATTTCCTCCATCACCACTATTCCTGGCACTACCGGTATTAATTCGGATGTTGTGGCCACGCTTTACCAAAATCCCAGCACCAAAGCATTGCAAAACGTTGTAGCTTGGGTTAACGTCGATACTTCCGCCCTCTCTCTTAAGACCATTCCCGGGCAAAACTACGGCCCCAATGAAGCGGCCTTGATAACCACTGCCGCTCAGCAATCGGACATCTACTATGCGGTGCTTGGCCCCGATAATCAATGGGGTTTAGCCGCTCCGATTTTCTCCAGCCAACCAGGACAGGACCAAAAAGTAACATTGGGAGTTGGCCCTGGGGGCAATTTACTGGCGGCTTGGTTGAATACCCAACTGGATAGCGATGGTGATCCCAATACCACTATTCAGTTAGCGACTTTTAATGGTACTACGTGGACTAATCCAACAATCCTAGGCGGAGCAAATGCCGGCATCAATCCCAATAGTTTCAGTGAATTAAGTATTAGTTCCATTAATGGACAACCAGCGATTTTCTGGACGGAAAGCCGGCCCCCTTCCTACAGCAACTTGGTATCAGAGCAGAATCCTTTGGTTTATCTACGGCTAGGGGAATTGAGCGGCACAACGGTTATTAACCAAGGGCAATTATCCGTGGCAGGAAATGGCACCTACAGCACGGCTGGTTATACTCTGGGCCAGGTGGGGGCGCTGGAAAATACTAACACCAATACAGGGGACTTTAACCCCGCCGTGTTATTCAATGGTGGCGGGATAACAATCAATTCGCCAGTACCTGTTTCCGTGCAAGGTTTTTCGGTGGAATTTTGGTTCAAATTACCAACGTCTGACGGAGTAGTGGGTTTGGCTAATTTGGCCGGGGTATTTGATCTGAGTTTGAATGAAGATAGCTTAACTTTTACCTTGAATAATGGGAGTAACCCCCAGATTAGCGGCACTGTTACCACTGGTAATTGGCATTATGTGGTGGGAACTTATGATCCTGTTAAACAAATTCTTGACCTTTACCTCGATGGTCAATTGGTAAATACTCTAGAAAATATTGCTTTTGCCAATTTGCCCCAGTCGGGAACGCTAACTTTAGCGGGTAGTGGTGGGTCTGTTTATTTGGATGAATTTGCTTTTTATAATTCGATTCTTTCCTATGTTGATAATGGTTCTAGCCCTAGTTCAAGTAATAATAATTTTCTCAATTTAACGGGTTCCCAACTAATTAACGGAATTTGGGGGGTTAACGAAGTCGGTTCCCACTATCAAGCTCGCTTTTTTGAGCCAGTGACAGCGGGACCAGAAACTAACTACAGCGTTTGGGACAGCAGTGGCAATAGTTGGCAAAGTCCCGTTAGTATTAACCCCGTTGATGAAGTCGTTCCTACCATTCTTTCGGCAGCCAATAATCCCATTTGGGACATTGTTTCTGCTAATCCTGCTGGTAATAATAATGCCCAAATTGCTCCCAACGGTAACCCCGATACCATTTTTCAAGTTAACTTAACCGGGCAACAGGGAAGTGAGATTACTGGGTTTACTGTAACTACGTCCAATAATCAACTCTGGACTGTAGGCACAGATGGCACAGGTAATGCGTTTAGTGAGAGCTGGCAGCTAGGGGTAATTCTAGCGGAGAACGCAGATAGTACGACGCCCCAATTGGAGTTCATTTCTGGGGATAAGTTACTCAATAGTCTGAATCCTGGAGCTACTTTTTCCCATCGGGTTATGGGGGCAACGGAAACCTTTACCATTTTTGTGGATACAGAGGGTAGTCCCCTAACTTCCCCTGCCACAGTCAATATTTACCTCCAGGGGCAAACTGACCCTATTACCTTTACCTCCCTTTCCCCGATTCCCAACCAAGGTGGCCCCGTATCGGCTAACAGTCCCGATTATTTAGACAACCAAGTTCTCGGCATCGCCACCATCAAAGAAGCTAATGATGCCTCCCTTTCCTTGGTGGACAGTGGCTTTGTGATTGATACCGATAATCCGGCGATCGCCGCAGTGATGGCCAGTGGTTTTAGTAATGGGGCTTTGGCCTATGTGGCCGTGGGCAATCGGGGTTATACAACCCAGGGCAATGCCGTACAGGGGTCAATCCAGATTTTATTTGCCGGGGGCGATGTTTTAAGCCAAAAATCCACCCTGCCTTTAACCACCACGGATTTATCGGGCAATGGGGACGGGGTGCTAATTACGGGCATTACCGACGCCGGGGATATTAATAATAATGTGCCTATGGCTTTAGTGACGGGGGATGTGGACGGGGATGGCGTAGATGATTTGGTCATTGGGAATGCCAACGCCAATGGGGGAACGGGAAGCATTTATGTGATTAACGGCCATTATCTCAATGGCCTGAAGGGCAAAAATCAAATTATTGATCTCAGTAATGCCAGTAACTGGACTAGTGATCAGGGTTTTGTGATTGATGGAGTGGATGCCGAGGGCGGGGCTGGTTTTTCCGTGGCGATCGGCAATTTCACTGGTAATGACCCCCAAATTGCCTTTGGTGCTCCCTTTGCCAAAAACGGTAATGGGGTGGCGGTGGGCAAAGTCTATCTTGTTTCCCCCAGTAATCCTAGTCAACTTTCCCCCATCCATATTGGCAACACCTTTAATCTGACCAATCCCCAAAATCCTGCCCAGACTGTGACCGTGGGAGAAACGGCCGGCTACAGCTTGGGGGTTTCCCGTAAAATTTCCGGTGGCCCGGTCACTTTCACCAACAACTCTGGCGACGATCTATTTATCGGTTCCTCCACCTACGGCGTACAAGTCAGTAACCAATGGGTGGGCAAAAGTGCTTTACCGTCGAACAACCAGGGCAATTATCCCGATACTACTATGATCGCCGCTGGAGCAGTCCATGTGTATTCCCAGACCAGTAGCCAGCCCTTTGGCAAAGTGGCTACCTATACTGGGCCTAATATTCCTGCCGCCAATGGAGTAGGGGCAAACTATTTGGCCGGAGCGGCCATTTCCCTAGGGGACTTTACAGATTTAGACGGGGATGGCCATCAGGATTTAGCAATTTCTGCCTTGGGAGTTAATGGCAGTGCGGGGGCGGTTTATGCACTTAGCGGCAGTAAATTTACCCCTTCCAGTTCTCTCCAAGCCCTCAATGAAGCAGGTAATTTAATCATTAATGGCGGCATTGCTGGGGGTCGGGCCGGCATGACCATTATGACCCCAGGGGATGTGAACGGCGATGGTTATCAGGACTTTTTAATTACTGCCCCCCAAGCAGGCAACGGCACAGGGCAAAGTTATTTACTGTTTGGCCCCTTGGATTTATCAACCGAAATAGTACCGATCATTGAATTAAATGCGATCGCCAATGACAGTAAACAAGTTTTTGTATTGAATGGCAGTTTGCCCAATCAACTAGCAGGAACAGCAGTAGTTAGTTTAGGGAATATCACGGGCACACAAGGGCCGAACAACAGACCCATTGATAGCTTTTTAATCAGTGCCCCCAATGCCCAGCAATTTTATGTGGTTTTCGGTCAGCCTTGGTTGGCCGCCGATGGCAGTCTTAATTTGGCGGATGTTGCTTCCGATAACGGTTTTGTCATTGATGGCAATTTAATTGGTAATCCTCCCACCACGTTTGAAACTACATCCCAGTATATTGACACCACCCCGGCAATTCTTATCAATGGCTCCAACCTTTACCTAGCCTATAAAGGTTTCGGTGGCAATAACCAAATTTATTTCACCGTCAGCACTAATAATGGTCAAAGTTGGAACTCGGAAGTACAGTTACCTCAATCTGCCCAAACTATTTTTCCCCCGGCGATCGCCTTTTTTAACAATGTTTTATACCTGGCCTATGTAGATGGTAACAACGGGTTAAATATCATCACTAGCCAAGATCAAGGCCAGACCTGGAATGCTCCTTTGGCCTTGGGGGGCACTTCTTCCACACCGCCGACCCTGTTTGTTTACCAAGGAACCCTGTCCCTACTTTTTGCCGCCAACAACTCAACTTCCACCGTTCTGCAATTTTATTTAAACAGCAGTAATGAATGGATTTACGCCAACGAAATTGGTAGTAACCAAACTGCTATTAGTGCTATCAGTGCCACAGTGTTGGGGGATACCCTCTATCTGGTTTACAAAGGAGGAACTAGAAATACCCCCAGTACTCTTGACTACATAACATCCACCACCAACGCCGATCTTTCCGCTAACGATTGGAGCAGTATTCCTATTCCTGGAGTGAGTTCCCAGGGCGGCCCCAGTCTTACCAATGACGGCACCAATCTCTATCTGAGCTACCTCGACAGTAGTAATCAACTTAACTTCGTCAGTTCCGGTAATGGCATTAATTGGTCATCGCCCCAAGTCATTACCAACAACATCAGTCAGTCCCCGCCGGCGATCGCCTTTGCCAACAATGAACTTTATTTAAGCTATCCCGGCCCCCAAGGTTCCCAAGAACTGAATGTAACCAGTTTTCCCCTTCCCTTTACAGGCAGTATCCTGGGCAACGGTAGTTTAGTTCGTTTCCTGGGGGATGTTAACGGGGATGGGTTTGCCGATGTTTTTTCGGGTGGAACTAATGCCGGCGCAATTATTTTTGGGAACAGCACCAAAGATTTATTAACAACCGCCAGTGGCAGTGAAGATTTAGTGATTTCCGTTCCCAATGCTACCCTTCGGGACGTGATTAGTGTCGGTGATTTTAACGGTGATGGCATTAAAGATTTGGGAGTTTTAGATGGTAACGGCAATTTTTATGTTGTTTTGGGCAATACCAGTCTTGGGGACTTAAAAACATTAAGTATTACCTCCAGTTCCTCCCCTGTGGTCATTAATCAAGTGGGGGGCGTGACCAAATCCATGGCCATTGGTGACTACAACGGTGACGGCTATGACGACGTACTTTTGTGGGGAGATAACGGCAATCAGGTAGCTTGGGGGAATTCCACAGGAGTACTAAACAGTTTTACCAATATTGATTATCCCGAAACCCAAACAACAGCCACAGGGGTGGATCTCAACAGTGATGGTATTCCAGAAATTGCCATTGGTAGTGACGAAAGGAAAATAGCAGGGCAGATTTCCACCAGCGGCAGTTTTTCCCTATTGCCCACTCCCACCACTTCCTCTGTAATTAATACCCTGGCGGCGGCCAATCAATTAGAAAATATTGGCGACTTCAATGGAGATGGCATTGCGGATTTAGCAGTCCTAGCTTCCAATTATTATGCGGCGGCGATCGGGGAACCGAATAATCTGCCCAATTATTTGAGTCGGCCCGGCAATCAAGGGGGCGTTTTTATCTTCTACGGGAATAGTAATGGTCTAAGCAATACGGCCCAACCCGATGTTATTCTGGCAGCTCCCTTCACCAACCCCAGTGGACAGATCAGTACCTATCAACTGTCCCGCATTGCCCAGGCAGGGGACGTTAATGGGGATGGTTTTGATGATTTATTAATTAGTTCCCCCTACACCGTTGATGCGGAAAATAATCAGGGCGGTGTGTTTGTGGTTTTCGGCGGCGATGACTGGAATAATCAACCCTTCGATTTAGGGCAGTTGCGGGCCAATCAATCCCAGGGTTCAAATCCCAGGGGTTTTGCCATTGATGGTTCGCCCAACTCCCAAGCGGGTATCGCCCTGAATGGCGGAGGGGATATTAACGGTGATGGTTTTGCAGATTTTATTATTGGTGCTCCTGGTGAAAACAATCTGCAATATAACCAGCAGATTGTGTTTATTGAAAATGGCGAACTTAGCGATGATGATAAATATAGTTATATCCTCTACCTTGACGGTAACCAAACGATTCAAATGGGGGGAGGTGATTGGCAAGCCAATCAAGTTTGGACCAATCAGGTGGCCACCAATTGGAATAACAGTAGCCGACCGCCCGAGGCAGTTATTGGCCAATCCAATGGCGATATTTGGTACTATCCCGGTGGTAATCAAAACTGGCAATCCTGGGGCAAACTTCCCGCAGAAATAAACGAGTTAGCAGTTAATTGGAATACGAGCGGTAATCCCCAAATCATTGCGGGCCTGGGGGGCAAGGGCGGGATTGAATACTACAACGGTTCAACCTGGGTTAACAACGGCCCTTACCAGGGAGACGGTTGGCGGTCTGCCATTACCCAAATGGCGGTGCAATGGGGGGAGGATGGATCTCCGTCCCAAATTGTTGTTGGTTTGGCTGATGGGGCGGTGATCTATTACAACACCCAGTCCGGTTGGCGAACCATTAATAATTTTGGCAAAAGTGTTACCCAGTTATCGGTGCAATGGCAGGAAGCTAGTAATCCCAATATTGTGGTTGGCTTGGATAATAGCGAGGTGCAATATTACCAGGGCAGTAACGGTGTCTGGACTCAATTCCACGATGATGGCTGGGTTTATCCCGTACAACAACTGGCCGTGCAGTGGACTAGCAATGACGCTCAACCCTTAGTGGTGGTGGGTCTGGGGGATGATAACGGCAACAATGGCTCCGTCTGGTATTACCAAGGCTCCGGGGAACAGGGCGGGTGGACTTTCCTTTCCGGTCTTCCTTCGGGAGCGGCGATCGCCCAAATGGCGGTGCAATGGAATTTTAGTTCTAGTCCCAATCCCCCCAACAATGTTAATGATTTAAAAATAGTGGTGGGGCAAGCCGATAGTACGGTGAGTTACTACAACGGCAATGGTTGGACTGCCACCCCAGCCATTAACTCCAGCTTGCAAATTCCCACCCTAAATGCCATAACCGTCCAGTGGAGCGCCAATGGCCAGCCCCAGATCACTGTGGGCTTGGGAGATCCTGAATACGACAACGGCCAACTCTGGTATTTGCCCAACCCCAGTCAGTCTTGGCAGGAATTGCAAGGATCGGTCAACTACGCTTCCCCCATTACCCAGATTGATAGCTCCTGGACGGAATCCCTCGTTCCCAACAGTCAAACTGATAATCTCAGCTACGTTTTCTTTGGCAGTGACTTTAACGACACGGTGAATCAAACGGGCACTATTGGTGATGATGTGATGGTGGGCAGTGCCACGGGGGAAAGCTTCCTGGCAGGGCAGGGGGATGATCAAATTTTGACCAAGGGTGGTTTGGATGTGGTCTATGCTGGCCCCGGTGATGACTGGGTTTCCGTCAGTGATACCTATTTCCGTCGGTTAAATGGGGGCACAGGATTTGATATTTTAGCTTTGCAGGGTTACAACGGCCAAAACTGGGATCTAACTACCCTTTCCCCTGGCCTGCGGTTACAGGATTTTGAAACCATTGATATTCGGGATTATGGTGCAAATCAATTAACCCTTAATTCCCTCAGCGTTATTAATTTGTCCAGCAATAATACCGTTATCGTCTTAATGGATGAAAGCGGTGATAGTTTGCAGTTAAGCAGTGACTTTGGTGCGGACGGGACGACTTATCAATACGGACAAAGATTCTATCAATATAAATCGAATAATTCCGCCGCCATTGTCTTAGTTAATCAGCCAACAATGCCAAGTTTTACCGCTCCAAGTCAGAATAAGCCCCAGCCTGTTTTACCGAATGGCAATGGAACAAGCAATACAGCAGCTTTAAATACCAATATTGCTAATACGGGTAATGCCAATACCGGCAATTTTAATGATGAAAATATCAACACAGGCAATGCTAATACCGGCAACTTTAATAACGGAAATACCAACACAGGCAATGTCGGAGATATAAATATTGCTACAAAACTATTTGTTTCCAGTCCTACAGCTTCTGAAGCTTTGGGGGAAGTTGACTTCACCATTGAACGGACAGGCGATCTAGACAAATATGTTGTTGTCAGTTACCTAACCCAGGATATGGATGGCAAAGCAGGCGATCGCTATTTACCAGTAGCAGGACAGCTAGTATTCAAACCTGGGGAGACAAAAAAAACGATTAAAGTTAAAGTTCCTAATGATAGTATTTACACAGGAGACAAACAATTTGGCCTGTTGGTTTCCCTGTTGGAAGAAGGGTTACAGCCAGGGAATGGGGAACAAGCATTTTTCTTAGCTGCTGATGCCAATGGTTCCCAAATTCGCAATTGGAATTATCTCCCAGGAGAGTCAGCAAATAGTTTAACAGGGGGCGTAATTAACTTCTCTACCACCGTTAATGCTGGTCAAGCCCTAGTTAAGTTAGATGTTAATGGCTTAGCAGAATTTAATGACTTTGGCAGTTATAACCCCGTAGCCGGCAACTATGAATCCTTGATGCTCAATGGCATGACGGGAGCCAAATTTACCAACTTTGATAACGAAAATAATCCCCAGGGTCTAGAGCTTCAACTTTGGGATGGCGATCGGGGTGATGCCGATGGATTAACCAATGGCTTAGTGCAAACTAAAGGCTATTTGGGCAGGGTGATTCCAGGCTTAATCAGTAATGACAACCGAGTTTTCTGGGCTCCCACCAGTGCCGATGGCCAAGTGCAATTAAGGCTAATTAATAGTCCTAACCAAAATTATGCCATGGGCTGGATTGAGGTGGATGATACCAATGGTTCCATCGATGGTCTGTTGCCGGATGATCCAAGTTATGAAGCGGCCGCTTTAGCTCGTAAGCAGCTTATTTTCAGCGATCAAAATGGTGCTTCCACAAAGGCACTAACCCGTAGCTTAGCCCAACAAAGCTTTACTAATGTTGATAATTTAATTGCAACAGAGTCACAGTTTTTTGGTGATTTTAGCAACGCAAATTTAGAACCAAACCGTTATTACATTCTCTACAGTCAACAGGGGGATGAAACTACTTTTTCCATCGATACTGCTCCCATCATAGAGACCGATAGCCGCGGTTATCATCAACTAAACTTTGCTGGTATCACTGCCGAAATTGGCTCCAAAACTTTGGTGGTGCCAGGGGTATTGGGTCAGTCCGTCACTGCCGAAGTTTCCATTAGTCGGGCTGGGGCCTATGATAATGCCATTGCTTTGTACAAAGTCGACAGTCTGACTGGGGGATTGGACCTTAATGGCGATCGCCAAATTGATCTCAAACCCGGTGATTCAGGTTATACCGAAGCGGCATTAGGTCGTGCCCAAGCTCCCTTAACTGGTGTTAGCTTAACTGCCCCCGATGGCTTTTTCAGTACTACTCAACAGACGGTTAATTTGTTAGGTAATCAGATGTACGGCATGGTCATTATTCCCAATAGCACCATTGCAGAAGTTCTGAGTCAAAATCCCAGTAATGATCCCAACTTCGGTCCGGTTGCCCTGTTCTCTTTCAATGGAGCTAACCACAATGGCATCAGTCAAATGTCACGTTTAGGTAGTAACCTTTTCGGCTTTGAAGATATGGTAGGTGGCGGCGATCAAGATTATAACGACTTGATTTTGCAATTCGACTTTTTACCTGCTTAAAAATAAGCAAAAATAAGCTACCCTGAGTTGTTAAACTTTGTTTTTTCCATATAACTTAGTCCAACTCAGTCAACGTAGTTTAGCCTATAATTTACTCCACTGATTGACGCTACAATGACGTAGTTTTGCTAGGCAACTATGGACAATGAAACTATTATCAAGTGGGCAGTTAGTTGCCGGTGTATTATTCAGTGGGGTGGCTGGTTTTATCGATGCGGCTAGCTTTTTAGGGCTCAATGGTCTGTTCACTTCCCACATCACAGGAAATCTGGTCATTGCCGCAACGGAAATAATTGGGGTAGGGGGAGAAGCCCTTTGGGTGAGGATTGCAGTCATTCCAGTTTTTATGTTTGCGGTACTCCTAACCACCGTTCTTGCCCGTCGCCATCAACTACGTTTAGCCTATTTAATCAGTTTAGAAACTTTAGTTTTATTACTATTTACAATCAGTGCCGTTGCCTTGGATCCACCTCACCATAAATCGGTTAATAACTTACCATTGTTTGTGACTGGTTCTTTGGGAGTATTTTCCATGGGCATGCAAAATGCACTAATGCGGGAATCTTTGGGACACATTGCCCCTACTACTGCCATGACCAATAACCTAACTCAGTTCACCATGGATTTGGCATTGACTAGCAGCTTACAAAGTCATGCTCAACTACAACTATCCCTTCAAGATCTTGATGCTTCCCGCACCAGATTAATTAAATTTGGTAGCTCCTTGCTTGGATTTACCGTCGGTGCTATCTGCGGTGGAGTATTAACCGCTAAGTTTGGCTTAATTTCCCTATGTTTTCCCCTGACGTTGATGATATTTTTATCGTTTAAAGTGGAGTTTGTCTTTGGAAATAATCGCCTTGACGACAAGATAAAATAAAAATCTAAAGCAAAGGCCCTGTATGCTATCAAAGAATCAGGATACTGTTCTAATCTCCTAATTCATTAGGATGCACCAGTAAAACATAGCTGAAACAATGTCGCCGATCGCCCTCAATTTATTGCAGTCAACCCCCTATCAGGTGGGGGGGAGCTTGGCCGCTAATCATCCCAGCTACAGTCAACGGGAAGCGGATCGGGAACTATTGGCCCAGTTGCGAGCGGGCAAATTTTGCTATGTGTTCAACTGCCGGCAGATGGGTAAATCTAGCCTGCGGGTGCGGGCCATGCATCAACTGCAACAGGACGGGGTGGTGTGTGTGTCCATTGACATCACCAGTTTAGGCACCGAAGCTGACCCTCAGAAGTGGTATAACGGCATTATTACCCAGCTTTACCTCGGTTTGCCTTTGGCGGGGAAGGTGGCCCTCAAGCCTTGGTTACGGGAGCGGGAACAACTCAGTCCCATTCAAAAGCTACGGGAATTTGTTGAAACAATCATTCTTCAAACCATTGGCGATCGCCAGATTGTCATTTTTATCGATGAAATTGATAAGGTATTGAGTCTGCCCTTTTCCCTGGATGACTTTTTTTCCTACATTCGTTTTTGCTATAACCAACGGGCCGATGACCACGAATATAACCGCCTGAGTTTTGCCCTGTTTGGCGTAGCCACTCCTTCAGATTTAATTGATAACAAAACCCAAACGCCATTTAACATTGGCCAAGCCATTGCCCTCACGGGTTTTACCCTAACGGAAGCTCTGCCCCTGAGTGCTGGTTTGCCGGTAGATGAAGTTAGCGCCCGGGAAATTTTGGGGGAAATTTTAGCTTGGACTGGGGGGCAACCCTTTTTAACCCAGAAAGTGTGCGAATTGGTGGCAGAAGCTCTACAGAAAGGGGATTTAGATTGCCAATCTCAAACTATTGCCACTACCATTGCCCAACTAATTGAAGAAAAAATTATCCGCCATTGGGAATCCAACGATGAGCCGGTACACTTTCGCACCATTGGCGATCGCCTATTAAAAGATCAAGCCCGCAGTGGGCAACTGTTGGGGCTGTACCAAGAAATTTTGCATAAAGGTGCTATTCCGGCGGACGATAGCGTTGAACAAACGGTGTTGCGACTAACGGGGCTGGTGGTGAAAGTGAAAGGGCAGTTGCGTCCCTATAACCCCATTTACCAAGCAATTTTTAACGCCCAATGGGTCAGTAAGGAACTGAACAAACTCCGACCCTATGGCACCAACCTCCAAGCCTGGATCAATTCCAATTACCAAGATTCTTCCCGATTACTGCGGGGGGAAGCCCTACGGGAAGCATTGGCTTGGGCCAGTAGCAAAAACCTCAGCGGGGTGGATTACCGCTACCTCAACGCCAGCCAAAATCAGGAACAGGAAGCTTCCCTCGCTGCCAACCAAATTTTGACTCAAGCCAATGTCAAAGCGAAACGGATGATCAGTTTTGGCATTGTGGTGCTGATGATGTCCCTGGGGGGCTCGGCGATCGCCTTGAGCCAGGCCTACTTTGCCACCCTCAAACAACAACGGAGTCAACAGGGCACAGAACTCCAACGCTTAGGCACCAGCGCCCAACGGCAATTTACCTTTGATCAAATTCCTGGTTTGGTCACCGCTTTGGAAGCCGGGAACCAACTTCATCACCTGGTCAAAGCGGATGAAACCCTTAGTCAATACCCCGCCACCAGTCCCTTGGTAAGTTTGCAACAAATTCTTAGCCAAATTGCCGAAAAAAACGTTTTGACGGGCCATCGGGACGGAGTTACCAGCGTAGCCATCAGTTCCCATAAGAATTTGATTGCTTCTGCTTCCCGGGATGGGACAGTGCACCTTTGGACACCCCAGGGGGAATTTTTACGGGAATTCACCGGCCACACAGGCAGTATCTACCGGGTGGATTTCTCCCCCAACGGCAAAATTTTCGCCACCGCTGGGCAAGATCAGACGGTCAAAATTTGGGACCTAGACGGTAATCTGCTCCAAACCCTCAAGGGCCATCAAGATTCTGTTTATAGCGTTAGCTTCAGCCCCGACGGGGAAATCCTTGCGTCCACCTCCCGAGACCGCACTGTGCGCCTTTGGCATTGGCGATCGGGTAAGACCTTGGCTGTGTTGGGGGGCCATACTAAATCCGTGGATGACGCCCAATTTAGCCCTGACGGCCAAACCCTAGTCAGCGTTTGTCGGGACGGACAAATTCGCCTCTGGGATTTAGATGGTAATCTCATCCGTCAGTTTGGCTTACCGGAGGTGGCTTTTTTTGGAGTTAATTGGCATCCCAATGGCAATCTACTGGCTGTGGCGGCGGACGATGGCACAGTGAGACTGTGGACTCCCCAAGGGGAAATTAAAGCCACCCTATCGGGCCACGATGAATTTGTTACCAGGGTGGTCTTCACCCCCGATGGCAAACAGTTATTTTCCAGCAGTAGTAATGGCAGTGTCATTCATTGGTCCACCAGCGGCAAAATGCTGAAAAAGTACCAGGGTTACCCAGAGGCAATTTTTGGTTTGGCCTTGGCTTCCAATGGAGCCCTATTGGCGATCGGTGCGGAGAATAACTTAGTGAAGGTTTGGGACATGAGCCCAAAGTCCGATTTGGTTAACCTCAATCTGCCCGCTGTACTCGGGGCGGTGGCGGAAAATGCTAAGACCAACACCATTGCTTTGGCCATGGAAAATGAGCCCTTAATTTTGTTCAACACAAAGAATAGGAGCCGACAGTTTTTATCCGATGCTAGCCAAAATCTTGACCGCCTCAAGTTCAGTGCCGATGGCCAATGGTTATTGGGGCAACGGGGTCGGCAATGGCAACTTTGGCAACTCCAGACTAAATCCCAATTGCTCAAAACCTGGAGGACGGATATTAGCCGGGTTTACGACGTAGACCTGCGTACTACTCCCACATCCCCCCAATGGGCGATCGCCATGGCCACCGGGAGCGGAGAGGTGCAACTTTGGCAGGGGACAAAAAATAACCAGACCAGTGGAAACCAGTCCCAAGGGGTTCCCATTGAATTGAATGACCCCATAGTCCTTGCCTTGGGAAACTCCATACAACGGAAAGAACCCATCCGCAGTGTTAGTCTCCACCCGACCTTGCCGCAATTGGCCGCTGGCGATGAACAGGGTAATCTCACCCTCTGGAATTTTGATGGCACCCTGATTAGAAGTATTGTGGCCCACGGCGATCGCCTCAATCAACTGCAATACAGCCCCAACGGGAAGTATCTGTTAAGCGCTGGGCGGGAAGGCACCGCCAAAATTTGGAGTGTGGAGGGACAACTATTGCATACCCTAAAAAGTGACCCCCTACCCATTGATCAGATTGCCATCAGTCCCGACAGCCAATGGATTGCCACCGCTGCCAGTGACGGCATGGTCAGACTTTGGGACCAACAGGGTAACCTCCGGGGGGAATTTACCAGCACATCAGGTTCGCTATTAGGGCTAGATTTTAATCGGCAAGGGCAATGGTTGTTAGCCGTGGCCCAAAACGGGGACCTACAAAGTTGGCCCGTCACTCCAGAGAAGGAACGGCTCCGTCAACTAGTGGAACAGGGTTGTGACTGGTTGAGAGATTACCTAGCCACGGAGAAGCAACCGGCCCAGACCTATTCCCTAGAATTTTGCCAGCCGACAGGAAATTAATCGATGTTTTTGTCAATAAAATCAAATCAAACTTAACAATAATTAATGGAGAAATTTTGATTTATCTTTCTCCCCTTGACAACGTTTTGTAACAGAGGTTTCTCCCGCCTACAAAAGCTATGTAAGAATTAGGGTTAGTTGGAACTTCAACAACAGCTTCGATTATTCTTTGTACTGAATACAAAGTGGATCGGTCATCGGCGGGACATCAGTCAAATTTTCTCCATTTAGGAAAACAGCCAGTGGTAAGTCAAAATCACTCGACACCGTGAACCCAGGACAGAGCTCTTGATTTTTCACAGCATTTGCCCGTTTTATCCTGAATCCTTTTTTAACCCATAGATGGGTTACCTGCCAAGCCAAACTGATTTTTTCACCATACCTAAGGGGATGTCGTCCATGGTTTTAACTTCCATTAGTACATCAAATATTCCGGCTAAGGTCAAAGGATCTAACTTGTTGGAACATAGTTTAAGAAAGGTTCATCCCAGCAAACATCACCACTATCAAGTAGAAGACTTCTTTTGTTTTCAAATGAATTCCGGTTCCATTGTGGACTGGAATAACTGCCGCAATGTTCTTACCAGCGAAGATTTTATCGTCGGTTTAATTGACGGCTTGCAGGAAGAAGTGGGCAACGCCTCCAGTGTGGTGATGTACAACATCGGCAAGGAGTGGGGCCATTACGATGCCGAATTTTTTAACCAGTGGTTCCCGACGGAATTTGGCTATACCAGTTCTTTGAGCGAGCTCAATCTTAACTATGTGCTAGAAGGTTGGTGGTGGCCCTTCACCGCCCAGGGCTGGGGTAACTGGGCCATTGACCTCAGTGAACAGAAAAACGGCTTTTTGTTTGTGGATATTTTCGACTCCGCTGTGGCCCGGACGTTGGGGGATGTGGGTAAGCCTGTTTGCCATATTTACGCTGGCCTGTTGGCAGGTTTCTTTAGCCGCCTGGTGAATAAGTCCCTCAACTGCATTGAAATTCAGTGCTACGCCATGGGGGAAACCTATTGCAAGTTTCTGATTGGTAAGCAAGACCGCATTGATGCCGCCACTTTCTGGCAAAACGAAGGGGCCAATGCCAACGATATTGCCACCAAACTCGTCAAAGGGGAATACCTGAAATGATTCATCAAGCCCAGTGGGGGCAAATGAAGGTAGGGGATTTTTTCCGGGGCTACAACTGGCAGGGAGCACCGCCAGTGCTGGAATGTTCGGTAACGGAAGAAAGTTTGGATAATTTACCTTCTTTGCTCTGTCTGTCGGTGGCGGACTTTTTTACCCAGGCAAATTGGACTGGTCAGCGCCCCCATGCTCCAGAGGAAAATTTACCGGCCCTACATCGTCCCAAAGCTCCTCCCCGTCCCCTTTCTCTCACTGCTTCGGTGGCGGAATTTTGTCGGGGCATTGATTGGCATGGGCAAAGTTTATCGAGGGGAACCTTACCCCAGGCTAAGGCCCCAGTCCAGTCCAGGGAACCAGTGGCCAAGCTTGAACCAACCATCGGCTTGGAAGATCTTTCCGATTTATTTTAAGGACCCGTAAAACTATGCAAAAAGATTTTGAACGGCTTTTTCATCGGGCCGAAGACCACTATCTCCAACCTCCGGAAATCATTTCCTTTCATAAGCAACTGGGGTTGATGCGGGAACGGTTGAGTGCTTACCGTCTACTCCGGGACAACGAAATTGTCATTTTTCAGGCGATCGCCGATCGGTTAGAAGAGGAATTTAGCAACGTCCCGGCAACCCAATTACAACAGGCCCTTCTGCACTGGATTAGCGTTTTGCGCTATGGGGCCATGGCCATGCTCCTCAGTAATCCGGAATATCTCCAATACCGTTTACTGGAATGGCTCGAAGGTATGGTTCAAGCCCACGACCTATTGGCGATCGAAATCCGACTATCCGCATTACTCAAGGAACAGTTGGAGTCCCTCTTGGGTGGCCCCCAATACCGTCTCCTAGAACCCTTTCTAGTTCAGGCCGACCAAACCATCCTCGGCCAAGCCCCCGCCGCCGTTGCAGAGGAAGAAGCAGAAATGATGACCCTAGGAGAGTAACCATGATTGATGTCAATGCCCTAATTAATGCCCAACCCCCCAAAGGCAACTACTTTGCCCCCGACGTTTACCTCCAAGGAGACAACGAATTTGGCCTTTTGGAAAACCGCAGTGGGGCTCGCCTCATTGCTTTGCCAGACACCTTAATTAAGGGTTTATTTACGGCCATCGATTCAGAACTCGGCATTGGCGCTGGGGTAGCCCTCACCGCCTGTGGCAAAACCTGGGGCAGTGCTTTCTACAAACGCTTTGCCGATGAACTCCAGGAGTATTACGGCAAACCCATCCAAGCGATGGAAATGGTGGAATTTCTGCAAACCTTTAAACAGTGCTGGAAATCCCATGGTTACGGCCTGGTGGACATCGACTTAAAGTACTACCAAAACGGCTTCATTGTCGCTGAAGTGGTCAATTCTCCCTTTGTAGCCTGTGCTCCCCAGGGTAAATGCCCCATGGGTTTCCTGGAAGCGGGAATTCTCACCGCCTTTTTCTCCCAGTTAACGGGGGAAAACCTCCACTGTGAACAGACCACCTGTGAATCCCTAGGGGCAGAAAAAAATCTGTTCATCCTCGGTCTCAAGGAACGGCTCAAACCAGTTTCTGCTTGGTTAACAGAAGGCCATGACCATGCCACCATTATGGAATTGCTCTGTCGCCAACAGGGTTAATGCCATTGTTGCCAGTACTAAGGAGGATTGTGTGGCTAAAACTATTAAGCTCGACCCCATTGATTTAAAAGTCGCCATCGAGACCAACGATAACCTGCTCTCGGGGTTGCTCGGTCAGGATTTACGGATCATGAAGGAGTGTGGTGGTCGGGGTATGTGTGCCACTTGTCACGTTTACATCACCGCTGGGATGGAGAGTCTTTCTCCCCTCAACCGTCGGGAGCAGCGCACCCTAGAGGTGATCACCACCCACAATCGTTATTCCCGTTTGGCTTGCCAAGCCCGGGTGTTGGATGAAGGCGTGGTGGTGGAATTGCCCGCTGGGATGTACGTCAGTGAAATTGAGGACATCGAGGAGCTGATTGGCCGTCGAGCGGAGGAAAATATTCTCAATCCTCGGGATGGGAGCATCCTAGTGGAAAAAGGTAAGTTAATTACCCGTTCCATGATTAGTCAACTAGATGACCAGTTACAGGCGGCCAAAATTCAGATTGTCAACGATACCGATGAATAATTTCCTGGCTGACTGTGGCGGTTTAATGTTTGTTTTTATGAGGATTCTTATTTATGTTTAAGCCGTTGACTCGTCTCACCATTGATGCGGATGGTCGCTATGCTACGGACCAGGAGTTGCAATTCCTCCAGGACTTTTTAGACACAGCGGAAACCCGTATCAGTGCCTACGAAAAAATCCGGGATAGTGAAGAGCAAATTATCCACCGTTGGGAAGCCCAAAAGCGGGGTCTACCCCAGGATACTTTCCACATGGGCAATCGGGATGTGACGGAAATTTGCCGGCGGGACATGACTAATGTGTTCCGTTGTTCAATTACAGCCATCCTGTTTGGGGATTTGGACCGTCTGCGGGAGGGTCTATTAATTTGGTATCAGACCATTGTGCGGGCTTACAACTATACTGAATACGCCAAGATTAGCTATAAGGTAATTCAGGAAACCATTAAGGAATTTCTGGAGCCGGATGAGGTGGCCATGGTGTTACCAGCACTGAAGTTAGACCACACCATTCTTAGTAGTTAATTTGCTAGTTTCAGTCCATTGTTTGGGTCATTCATGGGTGCAATTTATTCCGTCAATTTAGTCAATCCAGCTACGGGCAGTGATGTCACCATTGAGGTGGCGGAGGATGAGTTAATTCTAGAAGCGGCGGAAAATCAGGGATTGGATTTGCCCTATTCCTGTCGGGCAGCTTCCTGTGTGGCCTGTGCCGGTCGTTTGCTGGAGGGGACGGTTGAGCATACGGATAAAGGCTCCGATTTCCTCAAGCCGGAGGAGTTGGCGGCGGGTTGTGTGTTGCTCTGTGCGGCCTATGCCACTTCTGATTGCAAAATTCTTACTCACCAAGAGGAAGCGTTGTTTGGTTAGGCCCCGGAATGTTAGTCCAGCGGAGTTTTTCCTGAGGATGCCCAAGCTGTTCAAATTACGTTGATGAGTTTTTTTAGCTCTAGCAATCTGTGTTTTACCCATTGTCGACAAAGGAATCAGGATTATGATGGAAAATCAAGTTAATGAGCAAACAGTAACTTCCCCAGAAAATGGATCCTCAGCCACCGGCTACAACTCCGGGATCTGGGATGGGCTGTCGGTGGTGGCCTTAATCGGTGGGGCGATCGCCAGTGTGGTCTTGCCTGCTAACCCAGCGGCGGGGGTAATTCCAGTAGCAGCAGGGGTGGGACTGCATTTGTTTAACCGTAAGCAGTTGGAAGAGCATTTACTGGCTAATCAACGGGCCACAGCGGCTCAAATTGTCCAGTTGGTCAATCAAAATCAAGCCCACCTACAGGAGTATCTACAAAAATTCCAAGGAGATATTCAAACTTCCCTTGGCCAACAACAACAGGCGATCGCCGCGAACCAAGAAAATTTGACCAAGGCTTTGGCAGAAAAATCCCTAGCTCTCCAAGGGAAGTTGGAAGCTTTCCAAGCCGCTGCTGCCCAAACCCATGCCGGTTTGGATATTAAACACCAAGACCTGCTGGCCGTGGTGACCGAATTACGCACCATGGAAGGTTGCACCCAGAGTCTTGCCGCCTATCCCCACGCCGAAGCCTATTACCAAAGGGGTTTAAGCCATTACCGTTTAGAAGATTGGGCCGAAGCCGTGCGGGATTGTACGGAAGCCATCCGCCTTAGGGGGGATTTGGCCGGCGCTTTTCACCATCGAGGCATGGCCTACGCTCGTTTGGATAACCGCAAGCAGGCTACAGACGATCTGCGTCAGGCCTACAAGCTCTATTTTGACCAGGGGGATTTGGACAGTTATGAAGTCGCCCGAGCGCTCCATAAGCAGTACTATGAAGGGCCAGTGGAAGACCTAGAGCTAGAGCCGACCCCGGTAATGCCCCCGGCGGAGGGAGTTGGCCATGAGGCCTATATTGCCGATCCAGACCGGGAAATTAAACCCCTGTTGGCCGAAGAAAGCGATACCACCGCAGCTAACCTATTTGGTTAAAACTCCAGTTTTAGCCCCCCGGCCAAGACTTTCTCTATTGCCTCCCAGACAACAACAACAGTAATAATCGCCTAGGACAAAGGTAAGATGGAATCACTCCCCGTCCTAGGCGTATTTTTTATGGTAAAGACTGCCAATGTGGCGGTTATGCCGCTGTTTCCCCGCTCCCAATATAGAATCATTGGACAGATCGGACAGGGACAGTTCGGGCGGGTTTACTGTGCTATTCACCGGACTACGGGCAAAATGTATGCCCTGAAGGATTTAGAACATCGGGTATTTCCCACTAATAAATTTCTGCGGGAACTGTCCTATCTGTTGACCCTGCGCCATCCCAACATTGTGGCTTGCCATGGTTTGGAGTACCATCCTGGGGGCCGCTATTTGGTGATGGATTACTGTGAGGGGGGAACTCTGCGGGACATTATTGATGGGGACGGAGATTTATGTTTGGCGGGAAAAATAGATTTATTAAGACAAATATTGCTGGGTTTGGCCCAAGCCCATCAGCATGACATTGTCCACTGTGACCTTAAACCGGAAAATATCCTGTTAATACCCCGGGCAGAGGGATGGCAGGTAAAAGTATCAGATTTTGGCATTGCTCGCCTAACAGCTAAAACGGGCAATCCTAATTTCAGCAAGGGTTACACTGGTTCTCCCGCCTATATGGCCCCGGAACGGTTCTACGGCAAGTTTTCTGTAGCTTCCGACATTTATGCTGTGGGTATTTTGCTGTACGAGCTCATCGTCGGCGATCGCCCGTTTTCAGGATTTCCTAAAGCGTTGCAGGCAGCCCATCTCAATGTCCGCTTAACCTTACCGCCGGAATTTCCTCCCTTACTTGCCCCCATTGTCCAACGGGCTTTGGAGAAATTACCCCAAAGACGATTTCCCAATGCCACAGCCATGGCCAGTGATTTGGCCACGGTTCAAAAACAAATATTGGAACAGGATCCCCCCAGGGGTAACGGCTATCTTTACCATCACTTGGCTCCAGCTCCGCTAGCCTTTACGGCCACAGTCAAACACAGTACTCCCTTGTTATTTCCCATTAGTCACCTAACTGGGGCAGGACTTTGGTTATACCTAGGCAATGGGGCCGAACTGTACCTATGGGAGTATGGCGATGGAAATGTGGAGCACCATCCTTTGCCCCGCTGGGCGTTGGGTTTACCGGGAACCATAGCTAATCTGGAAGTAAATCAAGACCAAATTAGCCTCTTAATCCAGGGAGGTGAACCAGGAGAATGGCAATTTTACCAGTGGCGAGAAACCCTACTTGGCGCTCTCTCTCTCCCCAAACCTCGCATTAATTTGCGGGCAGAGCGTCTGTTGGCCAATCTAAGCCCCGGTGGTAAAACTTTGGCAGTGGTAGTAGGCGATCGGGACAGTGAAAAAGGCCATTTTCAATTATGGCGCACTGACCACAGCTTACCTGTGGCTGCAGCCGTAGTAATTCGATGGCCGGATCAACTGCTCACCCTAGACCAAAACCATGGCCTGTTGGTGCAGTCTCAATCAACGGCAAGTTATTGTCATACTATTTTTTTCCTGTTTAATCGGCGGGGGTCCCTGTTTCCAGCCTTTCGCCTTTCTTTTTTGGTATTTCAATTGGTAGTTAATCGCTACTCCCGCAACCATCTGTTTGGCTTGGCCGATAATGCTCCCTACACTGGTATTTTGATTCGTCTGCAACCCCTGAAAGTCAATCGCATTGCCCTAACTATCCAGCCCCAATTCATTGAGCCTTTTCCCTGGGGTTATCTACTAGCCGATCGCCATGGGGAAGTAGCTTTGTTGGACTATGAAGGTTTTTTATTTGGCAATTTTTCCCTCGGGGAAACCATCACGGCGATCGCCCCCATGGGTCGCTATCTCTGTTTATTTGCTACCTGGCAGGGCAATGGGGGAACTTTACGTCTTCTGGATTTGGGTCCCCAAGTGGAAAACATTATTCGCCAACGCCAGGAAAAACGCTAAAACCACAGACTGTAAGATTGGATTTCTGGCTAGTCATGGTGGAATTTTTAGAATAAAAATTGACAAAATCCCTAAAAGTCTAGGTCAACTCCCAAAGATAAGCGCAGGGTGCCCAATCCCAACTCCTGGGGAGTGAGGAAACGGGTTTCAAAATAGCCCAACATATGGCGTAGTTCCGGCCTACCTTTGGATTGTCCCGTTACCCCCATGGCAATTAAAACCGCACAATAACCCTTGGTATCGCGACAGCGACGCTCCCAATTTTTTTTCGCCTGGCGGTGGGCCGGGGCATCAAGGAGAAATTCTCCAAAGAGAAACAATTTATCCTGGCCGGTTTTGAGGATACCCAAGTCATACCTAGTTTCCGTCCAGCAGTCTCGCCCCGCATTAAAACCCAGTCCGGCGATTTCTCCCTCTTGCTGTAACCGGCGAATTAAATCTTTGGCCTTAGGACGGCTAGTTTGGATCATCAACACTGGCATGCCATCCCCCTTTTGCCGAAATTCACTGGCTTGGTAATGAACCATCGGGGAGGAACGGAGACTATGCACTAAGTCCCAGGGCACCATACCCAAACTCATATACGAATTATCGGGAATTAAATCATCTTCCAACAGATCATCATCGTCTTCTTCCTCTTCCTCATCAAAACCCAATTGCCCCAAAAACTCCGCCGTTAGCTCCGGTTGGGTGGAAAGCTGCACCAATAGCTGTTCCTTGGTGTTCTTGGGCTTGAGGGGATGTTTGACCTTCACTTCTTTGGTAATTAGCTCGACATTTTCCGCTTCAAAATCGCCGTGGTGGGCTTTGACAAAATGGGCCAATCCTTCCAGGGCACAGTAAATCGCTAAGGCCTCCTCTTCGTCGATAAACGGACGAATGCCTTCTAGGGGATGGATACTGCCGAAAATGGCTGTGGCCTGGTTATCTTGGCTAGCTGGGAAAAATGGCGGGTTTGCCCTCGGCAGGGTTTCTCCCTGGTCTCCGGCTTCGTAGTTAATGAACCAACAGTCCTGGGAGAGAAAAACCTGTTCTAGGCATTGGTTATCGTCCTCACCCATGGCCATTGCCCGAAAGGTTTTCAGGGATTCCAGGGAACGGTAGAGGATGATGCCATATTCTTCCCCCAACATTCCCATCACACAGGCGTAGAGGGGGGGCACTCCCTCCAGGGTGGGAATTTGGATAGCGATAATGTCTAGGTCGGTCAACACCTCCCAGGGGGATAAATGCCAAATTTCCCGGGCTAACTTTTTAAGGGGGACATCGAATGCTGGAGGAATGGGAGCCGGGCGATGATCGTCAATGGTGTCAAAGGTGCGAAAGAGTTCGTCAATGAGGGGAAGCTGGGCTTGGTATTCCACATTAATATTCAGGCCCTGGAGAATTCCCCGCAGTAAAAACTGTAGCTCCCGGTTGCGGACAACAATTTTTTGGGGCCGACAGGGGGGCGCTGGCGATCGGGGCATCTCCATGGCCCGGATCAGAGTACGGACTACGGTTTCCATGCCTGAAGTTTCAGGAATCACATCCATGGAACGCACCAGCCCCTCAGTGCCATCCACCCAGAGAATGCATTCCCCTGCTTCCCCATCTTCCCTTTCCCCCAAGGATCCCCCCTGAAACGGGCGGCGATCGCCTTCCCAGACACTCGGAATCTGTGGTAGTTGCTGCAACCGATGCTGGGTGGACGAGGGCAAGGAAGATGTCATAGATGAACAATGGACAGACAAAAATATGTAGCACAGTGGCTGGGTTGGGGCATTTTCAGCGGAAAAAGCAATGCCTAGAGTTAATGACCGCACCAAGGTCCATGGCATACCCATAATCAGACCCCGCTGGTCAAGGGAAGCTCCACCAACCCTGAAACGTCTAATATCCTAACAAGGAATCCCTAGATTGCGGGCTTTTCTAAATGACTTGATACATAATGGGCAGACTTAACCAATCGGCGGTGGATAGTAAAATCATATCGTCAGGGACTGGGGCCACCGTCACCCCATGGGCGGTTAGGTCTTGGACCAGGGCTAGTACCACAGGGAGCAAATTTTTCAATGGCAGCACCCGGGGGGGATGGCTTTCTAGGCTGGGGGGATCGATGGAATTGTTGCCGGTGATTTGTTGTCCTAGGGCTGTGGCAGTGCCGGCCAGGGGAAAACGGGAAAGAATTAAAAACCAATGGGCGATCGCCTTGTCTCCACCAATAATCCAGAGGGGATCTTCTGGGCTAGGCCAGGTCAGTTGTTCTTTGCCCTGTAGTAACTTTAGGTCTGGACGGAGAATGGCCGCCACACTCAGACCGCGATTATTCACCCCAATCAAACAACCGTAGAGGGTTTCATTGCTAAAGTTTTCCAATTCACACTGTAAAGCTTGGTTGGTGGCCACGGCGGGCAGGAAGCTGGGGGGAGCATTGGGTATGCCATTGCCCCCATTGCCGGGGTTGTTGTCCTGGGGAGGATAGGGGTAACGGGTTGATCGCCATTGGTAAATTAGGCGGGGCAGGGGATTATCGCCGCTGGTTTGTTGCACCAGTTTGATGCCGGCCCCCAGTTGGGTGCTATTGCCATTGGCCAGTAAGGTCAGCCATTTCAAGGCCAGCAAACGGTTCAAGCAGGGGTCTAGGGCACCAATGACAGTTTTCACCGCCCCGCTGGACTCAGACTTAGTCAGGGGTTGCAAAGGGTTTCCCCCCTCGGTAAAGAGGCTATAGCGATGGGCTTCCAGTCTGCCAAACACACAGTCTGCACTACCTTCCCCGGCATTAATCACTGTTTCCACGGCGGCGATCGCCCCAAAGGCACTGGTGGCATCCACCCGCTCAATGCGTTCCAGGTCATGGGCTAGGGCCACTGTTAAAGCGAGGTTTTTAGGGATAGCTCGGTATATTTCCCGCAGGGCACTGCCCACCAGCATTTCCTTTTTGCTTTCCCCGCCATTGGCTTCCGTTGAGGATGTCGCTGACTCGGCCTTGGTCGATGAAGTTTTGGTGATCGCCGTTAATGTGGCGCTTTGTCCTTTAACACTTTGCACTTGCCAGAGGGAATTATCCGTGGAGTTAAGATCGCTCCCCGTCTCCGTAGCTGGAAAAGTTAAATAACAGGAATGCACCAAAGCCCGCTTTTGCACCAGGGGAGCCAGGGCCACAATTTGACTTTGTAGGGAATTGCCACTGATTAAGCCAGTTACCATTCCCTCTCCTCCCGTGGTTAGGGTGGTGGGAGCGAGGAAATCAGGGGAATTATTTGGCGATCGCCATTGGGGAATTTGTTCTGTCCCTAGGCGGGGAACCAGTAAATTGCGGCTATGGTCCCACAGACTGGCCATCACACTGGTGGAGCTATTTTCCCAAAGACTTTGGGTGAGGGCCAAAGTGAATAGTCCCGCTGACTGCTTGCCCAGTTGAACTTCCACCGCAGTTTGCCCAGGGCTAGTGGCACTAATTAGGGTGATATTGCCCAAACTTGCTTTGGTTGGGGGATTGCTGGGGTTAACTTCTGGGGGGATTGGCCCACCCCGACCGCCACTACGACCCCGGAGATTGCCCTCAAACTCCTCCACCCCAGTGCTAAAACCACAGTCGAGCACAAGATAGACCTGCTTAGTTTTGAGAGATTGCAACCAATTGATTAGGGTAGTGAGGGGTAGAAAGTTATCCTCTCCTTCCCCGTCTAGAAATAGTCCCAAATGGGGTAGAGCCTGCTCCCAGGTCGGGTTGGGGGTCATGGCTGCTGGTGGGTTATAACTGCCATAACCACTAAAGGCCACCACCACTGGGTCGCCTTTCTGCACCTGTTGCCGTAGATGCTCATCAAATAAAATTTCCAGGGCTGACAGGGTAATACCTTGGGGGTCTAACCCGGCAATCTTGGCTTGATCAAAACCGTAACGCCCCGTTAAAACTTCCCCCAGCAATTGCCTATCGGTGGTGCATCCCATCAATCCCCGGCGATCGCCATTGGCTCCATTACCTTGCCCCGCCGCCAACAGTAGGGCCCACTTTTGATTGGTGTTGGATGCGAGGGATTGGCCCATATTTCTGCCGGACCATGCCCAGGCCCAGGAACCAAGGCCCAGGGCCATGCCGCTACGTAAAAATGTCCGTCGGTCAAAGGTCATTGTCAATTCAACTCTCTAAGGCGATCGCCATGGGCCTAGCTTAGCGTTTTGAGAACTTTGGTGCTGGACACATTCCCATAATCAGATTAACAGCAATGTTTGCATTGGTGAATGTGCCGGAGCAAATATTTTTTTCTTAATGTCGCCCTAATTTACTTGGATTGTTGAGCTAATTTTGGTTGAATTTGATAACCGAAACACAACAAAGAAAACCATAGTTGGGGAGAAAGCTTTTCCAACCAATTGCGGGAATTAATTAGCCACTGGGGATACCAAAAGCGGAATAGGGCATTGAGTAAAGCTTGACGGGAAAAATCAAAATAAACTAACAGCCATTTTAGTAGATCCTCGGTGCCAGCCATCTGCCAAATCCAAAACAATAGTTGGGGATTTTTGCTAGCAGCCTTAAGAGCTAAGCGAGAAAATAATAGCCAAGTAGTGCGGTCTTTAATGAAAGTTTCCGCCACCGTTGGGGCCGAGTCTGCCAATAGACCAAAGAAAGTATTGAGCATGGCATTAACCTGTTGGGGCGGCAATTGTTTCCCCGTCGGCACCATCATTCCCTTGGAAAACATCCAAGTCACAGCAATATTACTTTGGTAGGCCCGAATTTGATTTAATTGCTTTGCTTGGAGCAGGTCATACTGCAAAGCTGTGTGCAACAAGTCCGTTAATTTGGCTAGATTCCGTACTAGAGAGCCAAACCCAGTGAACACCAAAGGAGATTGGAGAGAAGCGGCATCCCCGATCGCCATTAATCGGTCTAGGGCAATGGTACGGTCTTGGGCGCTGGTGCTAAAGTGACCAGGAATATAACCGAAGGTAGCTTTTTTCCAAGTTAACTTTTCCAGATTACAGCGACGATACTCCGGCAAAATGCTGAAAAAGTCTTCGTACATTTCCAACAAAGAACCAGGATTTTCCCGATTAACTTGATGGTAATGGAAAAGATAAATGGTCATTTCGTCCCCTGCTCCGGGGAACAATTCCCAAATTAACTGCCTACCCCGGGAAATATCTCCATGGGAATTGAGCACATCACCATAAGCATTATCCCAAACCACCGGATCTAGGCCTTCCACCACGGCCCCCACCGTGGGACAAACACTGTTAAAAGTTTTACCGCCATTTAATTGCCAAGCAATGGGAGAAGCGGTACCCATGGCATCTACTAACAATCTGGCTTGGGCTAATTTTGTTTGATTATTTTCCAAATTAATGCAATGGACTACCACTTTGTTCGGATCAATAGTGGCGTTAATAAATTCAGTTTCATCCCAAATAATTCCCCCTGCTTGCTGGAGTTTATGTCCACAGATAGCCAAGAATTTAGCCGAATCTAGGGCAATGTTTAATACAGTGGGAGTGTGGAGCACATTAGCTTTAAGATGGGGCGGATTATAGGCATCAAAAAACTTATTAAACCCGTCTCGATATTCCCGGGCAATGACGCTTTCAAATTCCTCTGGGGTGAATAAATTTAAGTCAATTAACCGCTGAAATTCATCCCGGGAAATATTCCATTCCCGATTCATTCGGCCGAAGGGCAATCGTTCAATGAGCAGTACCCGATAACCCAACCGGGCCATCACCGCCGCATGGACTGAACCCAGAGCCCCGCCCAGGTAAATTAGGTCAAACTCAGGGGTTGCAGGGGCGATCGCCGTTACCGTGGAGGTTTGACTGACCACCTGCCTAGGGGTTTGGGGATTCGCTACATTGTCCCGCCACCGTTGTTCCCACCAGTAAACGCGCTTGAGGTCATATTCTCCTTGGGGAAATTTTTGGAAGAATTTAACCGTTTCAGGATATCGATCTTGTAACGCCTGGAAAATATTTTGCCGATCCAGATCGATCGCCGGTGGGACCGGATAGGTGGGAGGAAATTTTTGCCCTAATGCCCGCCTTAATTCCTTGGCGATCGCCGTTTCTTGGGGGAAGCTAGTGTCACCCCAACGCACACACTTAAGATAGGTAGTTCTTTGTAGAGACCACACAAAAATGGATAGTTCACTGCTTTGGCCGGAGGAACCCCGCAACCGTAAACCTTGCTCCGTAGGCAACTTTTGCCCCACTAAGGGCGACCAATTTCCCTGAAGCCAAGCGACAACTTCAGCGGTGGCAGGGGTGGGGACTTCACAGTAGAGCAGTTCACGCATGGGTTGGAAATGGACTTAAAAGTCGTGGCCGGCGGATTGCCAAAGCACAAAAAATGTGTAGGAAAAAAGCAAAATGTATCTGGCTTGTATTTATGGTATCAACCAATGGGCAACTGGTTGAGTATTTGTCGGACAAAAAACTAAGTTTGCCTATAGATTAAACCCTAGGCTTGACAAAATTGCCACTGAAATCATATGAGATTTACAAGTTTTTTTGATGATTTAATAATTTAATCGCCCAGATTTAATTAATTAAAAGCAAGCCTAAATCTTGTCATTAATTTATTGGAAAAACCTGTGGTGTTAGGGAATTAGTCAGCACGGTAAGCCGGGAAAATTTTAATAAATGAAAGCTTCTTAATGGCTGGGGTGTATAAATCACCGCCATCCAGGGCTTTAATAAATTAAAATAGCATAATGACTGAATTATTAACCTCATATTATTAAGTATGTTTTTCCAGCCACTTCTTTGATTCCAGCAGAGATATTTTTGTATATTCTGATAAGCTATCTTCTTAGTCTGTTTTGATTGACTTTAAGGAATCACTCTGCGGGGATAAATTTTCTATCTAAAGACTTACCGTTAAATACACGCTCATCACTATTTCCTCCCATTTTTCTATTCTCGAATAGCCCATCATTCTAAAATCTGCCCACCCCAATTCATTCTTTAAGGGAATTTGAACAAAGTTGCCCTTAGCGCCCTAGGGTTAACTCTTCTTTTTTGCCTAAAATGCCCTGGGGTCGCCACACCATTAACACCATTAAAATTAGCCCGATGACCATAACCCGTAAAGCTCCGGCTTGACTCTGGTCTAAAAAAGCAATTTGGGGTAACAAAAACCTGGTTAGGGAATCATAGGCCCAAAAAATAATGGTGCCCAACACCGTGCCCGCATTACTGCCCGCTCCCCCCAGCACCACAATGATCCAAGCGTTAAAAGTCAGCAACGTGTCAAAATTACTGGGGTAAATACTGGTCAATTGCCAAGCAAACAATGCCCCCGCTAAACCGGCGATCGCCCCGCCACCCATGAAGGCCTGTAACTTATACCAAAAAACATTTTTGCCCAGGGCCCGGGGAATTTCTTCATCTTCCCGGATGGCTTTGAGAATACGACCCCAGGGGGAATGGACCCAAAATTCCAAACCAGCATAGGTAAGGGCCAACAAGGTTAAAGCTAATAACATTAGCCCCGCCTTACCAGAGTAGTTATACAAAGAAACTACCCCAGGCACATAGGCAGTTAAAATCAACGCTGTGGTAATAATTCCCCAAATTAGCAAAGCCAAAGGCTTACGGGGCTGATAACTCTTACCTTGGATTTTTTTACCCTCTTTCCACTGTTTTAAGAGACTTTTAATTAAAATACTTTCAGCATAAATAGTGAGAACTGTGAGCCAAATCACAAAAACAATGCGACTTAATAATGTGGGGTTAAAATCCATCGGCCAGGGAAAACTTTGTACCCCAAAAGTTCCCTGGGTTAACCACTCTTCGTTGTTGGCTATCAAGCGAATTAACTCGGAAACGCCGATGGTAACGATCGCCAGGTAATCTTCCCTTAATCTGAGGGTAGAGGTGCCAATGAGCAAACCCAACGCCATGGCCAATCCCATCCCTACCAACACTGCCAGGGGAATGGGCAAACCTCGTAAACTCAGCAAGGTGGTCGCGTAGGCCCCCAGGGTCATAAAAGCGACATGGCCAAAATTAATCAACCCGGCAAAGCCCCATTGTAAATTCAAGCCCAGGGCAAAAATACCGTAGGTAGCGGCGGAAGTGATCAAAAAAATCAGATAGCCAAAGTTCATAGAATTCAAGGGAGCAATGATGTTCGGCCAATGAGTCCAGGGTTTATTTTGACCACTGTTGAAAGTCAGTCTAGCAAAGGATTACACCGTGGTGATGTCCTTTTCCTTAGCCGCCAACAATTCATCAATACGCTTGGTGGATTGATCAGTCAATTTTTGGATTTCTTCTTGCAGATCCCTGGCTTCATCTTCGGAAATGTCCGAATTTTTTTCCTGTTTCCTCACTTCATCCACCGCATCCCGGCGAATATTACGGATGGCCACTTTGCCTTCTTCCGCCAATTTACCTGCTACTTTCACTAGTTCTTTGCGTCGCTCCGCTGTCAGAGGAGGTATATTCAGACGAATGACTTTACCATCGTTGTTGGGGGTTAAACCCAGATCCGACAGGGAAATGGCCTTTTCAATGGTGCCAATACTGCCCATGTCAAAGGGTTGAATCACAATGGTGCTGGCATCGGGGGTGCCAATGGTGGCCAGAGATTTTAACGGGGTTTCGGCGCCATAATACTCCACAGTAATCCGGTCTAGCAGGGAGGCATTGGCCCGGCCGGTGCGGATGGTATTGAAGGATCTCTGGGTCGCTTCAACACTTTTTTGCATGTGGTCCTTGAGTTCAGCTAACTTCACAATTTTCTCCAACTAACGTACCGACTGCTTCGCCTTTGATGGCCCGTACAATGTTACCGGGAACCCCCAGGTCGAAGATCATAATGGGAATATTATTATCTTTGCATAAGGCGATCGCCGTGCTGTCCATGACTTTGAGATCTTCGGCCAACACATGGCTATAGGTCAGAGTGGTGAAGCGGCGGGCATTGGGATTGGTTTTGGGGTCAGAATCATAGACCCCGTCCACCTTGGTCGCTTTGAAAACCACTTCCGCATCAATTTCGGCGGCCCGCAGGGCGGCAGTGGTGTCGGTGGTGAAAAAAGGATTACCCGAACCAGCCCCAAAAATTACTACCCGGCCCTTTTCCAAATGACGGATGGCCCGCCTACGAATGTAAGGTTCCGCCACTTCCTGCATGGCGATCGCCGTTAACACCCTGGTGGGAATATCCATTTGTTCGAGGGCGTCCTGGAGGGTCATGGCGTTCATCACCGTGGCAATCATACCGATGTAGTCGGCGGTGGCCCGGTCCATCCCAGCAGCGGAAGCTTTCACTCCCCGGAAAATGTTGCCTCCCCCCACCACAATGGCCAACTGTACCCCGGCCTGGAGAACATCCTTAATTTCCTGGGCGATCGTTCCCACCACAGCGGGGTCAATGCCATAGCCCAGGTCTCCCATGAGGGCTTCACCGCTCAATTTCAACAAAACTCGCTGGTAACTCATGCCGCCATCACCATTGATATAAAGACAAGGAATGAGGGTTAAACGCAAAATTCCCCCCATACCATAGCACCCAAGGGGAACCTGCAACGACTTTTAAACACCCCCGGTCTTTCTCCAACGGTCAGCCAGCTATTTCATTTTCATTACCCAATTCCTGCAATCGGATTTAGCGGCGATCGCCCTAAAAATACCCATGTACCCTATGCGGCACTCAACATCTTAATTTTGGCAATTTCTGCTTCCAAACTAGGCAGTTTTTGGTTGTGGGTCTGGGCTGTTTCTAGCCAGAGATCTTTAACTATCATTAATTCTTCTAGAGTTTCCTCTAGGGTTTCTCCTTGGGCCAAACAGCCACATAACGCAGGAATTTCAGCGACAAAACCACCTTCTGCACAGGGATAAATAACAATTGGATAATTCATCTATTTTTTCTCGATAATTTCAAGGATTCGGCGAATATAGATTGACTTGACTTTCTTGTTGTGGACGGGAATAACCAGAATAATATCATTTTTTTTGAAAATGTGATGACTACCTGTGATTCTTTCAAGATAGAAGCCTTCTAGCTCCAGTAACTTACAGACATCACTGAATCTAATGTTGTTAGGACTATTTTTCAGGAGCGCAATGAGTTTTTTTCTTTTAGGCACAGTTTCATAACTTATCAATTGTATTCCCCAAAATTTTACCAGAGTCTGAAATGTTTGTTGAAGTGACTCTTCTTTGCTGGCAAAACTGATTTGGCAAATATTAATTTCAGGTAACAAAGCAGTAAACTAAGATCATAGACTATGACAACCTACTTTTAAAATATCTAGGAAAAACAATCATTATTAGATAGCTAGATGGAATTTTAAAGGGACAAAGCTGAGGGGATAATAGCTAATAAAAAATTTGCCAAATTGTATTCCAGACAAGCTTAATCAAAAATGCAAAGCTTAACAACTAGGAAAATGATTCAGTCCCCCTTACAATGGATGAGCAGTTTTGCCCATATCCCTCAAGCTAGTCTGAATGCAACCTACTGATCCAACCAAATTTACTGAACAAGCCTGGGACGCCATTGTTAAATCCCAAGAAGTAGCCCGTCGTTATAAGAACACAAATTTGGAAGTAGAGCATATTCTGCTGGCGTTGTTGGAGCAGGATATGGGTTTGGCGGCAAGGATTTTCCAGCGGGCGGCGGTGGATGGCGAGGGACTACGGCAACAGTTGGAAATTTTCACCAACCGGCAACCCAAGCAGGCTTATGTAGAACAACTTTACCTGGGGCGTAGTTTGGATGTGATGCTAGACCGGGCCGATGCCGCCCGTAGTAGCTGGGAAGATAAATTCATTTCCGTTGAACATTTACTGGTGGGGTTTGCAGAGGACGACCGGGTGGGGCGCAAAACCCTCCGCGCGTTTAACCTTGACCCCCAGGATTTAGAGTTGGCCATCAAAGCGATTCGAGGTTCCCAAAAGGTGACGGAGCCAAATCAAGAAGAAAAATATGAAGCGTTGGATAAATACGGACGAGATCTGACGGAGCAGGCCCGCCAGGGTAAGCTAGACCCAGTGATCGGTCGAGATGAGGAAATTCGTCGAGTTATTCAAGTACTCTCTCGGCGTTCCAAAAATAACCCTGTCCTGATCGGTGAACCGGGGGTGGGCAAAACGGCGATCGCCGAAGGTTTGGCCCAACGGATTATCAATGGCGACGTACCAGAATCATTAAAAAATCGGCAGTTAATTTCCCTGGATATGGGCAGTTTAATTGCCGGGGCTAAATATCGGGGGGAATTTGAAGAAAGACTGCGGTCAGTGATGAAGGAAGTGACCAATTCCGATGGGCAAATCATCTTATTCATTGATGAAGTCCATACCGTAGTGGGAGCCGGTGGTCGCGAAGGTTCTGGGTCCATGGATGCAGGGAATTTGCTCAAGCCCATGTTAGCCCGGGGGGAGCTGCGGTGCATTGGGGCCACCACATTGGATGAATACCGCAAAAACATCGAAAAAGATCCTGCTTTAGAAAGAAGATTTCAACAGGTTTACGTCAAGCAACCTAGCGTGGATGATACGATTTCCATCCTGCGGGGTTTGAAGGAAAAATATGAAGTACACCATGGGGTCAAAATCACCGACTCCGCCCTAGTAGCAGCAGCTACCCTTTCCCATCGCTATATCCAAGATCGATTTTTGCCCGACAAGGCGATTGATTTAGTGGACGAAGCAGCCGCCCGATTAAAAATGGAAATTACTTCCAAACCGGTGGAATTAGAGGATATTGACCGACGCTTAATGCAACTACAAATGGAAAAACTTTCCCTAGAAGGGGAAGAAAAACGTCCTGGTTTAGGAGCTGACAAATCTTCCAAAGAAAGACTAGAAAAAATTCAGCAGGAAATTACTGAATTAGAGGGTCAGCAACAGGAATTATCCGGTCAATGGCTGTCGGAAAAACAGATGCTGGAAGAAATTAACACCCTCAAAGAAAAGGAGCAAGAGCTAAGACTTCAGGTAGAAAAAGCTGAGCGGGCCACTGATTGGGAAAAGGCCGCCAAAATTAAGTACGGAGAGTTAGAAGTCCTCCAACATGACATTGAAGAAAAAGAAAGTAAATTACTAGAAATTCAAGGCTCCGGTAATACTCTTTTGCGGGAACAGGTAACGGAATCGGACATTGCCGAAATTGTCGCCGGTTGGACGGGCATCCCCATGAACCGTCTCATGGAAACGGAACGGCAAAAATTATTGCAATTGGAAGGTCACCTCCATCAGCGAGTGATCGGTCAGAAGGAGGCAGTAGCGGCAGTTTCTGCGGCCATACGTCGGGCTAGGGCCGGCATGAAGGACCCCAGTCGCCCCATTGGCTCTTTTCTGTTTATGGGGCCCACGGGGGTAGGTAAAACGGAATTGGCTCGGGCCTTGGCCGGGTTTCTGTTTGACAGCGAAGAAGCCATGGTGCGGATTGATATGTCCGAATATATGGAAAAACACGCCGTTTCCCGTTTAATTGGAGCTCCCCCCGGTTACGTGGGCTACGAGGAAGGGGGACAATTATCGGAAGCAGTGCGCCGTCGTCCCTATTCCGTTGTGTTGTTGGACGAAGTGGAAAAAGCCCATTTAGACGTGTTTAATATTTTGCTGCAGGTCTTGGATGATGGCCGCATTACCGATTCCCAGGGGCGGGTGGTGGATTTTCGCAACACCATTATCGTCATGACCAGTAACATTGGCAGTGACCATATTCTCAGCCTTTCCGCCGATGATGCCGACTACGACAAAATGCAGAAACAGGTATTACAATCCCTGCGCAAACATTTCCGTCCGGAATTTCTCAACCGTATTGATGATCTAATTATTTTCCATACGTTGAAACGGGATGAGTTGCGTCGCATTGTCGTCCTACAAATTAAACGCATCGAGAAGTTATTAGACGAGCAAAAAATCACGCTTTCTCTTTCCGATGCTGCCCTGGATCACATCGTCAGTGCTGGTTACGATCCCACCTACGGAGCAAGACCTTTAAAACGTGCTATTCAACGACAGTTGGAAAATCCTATTGCCACTAAAATCTTAGAAAATACTTTCGTTGCAGGGGACAAAATTCTCATTGATTGTGTGGATGGTCAGTTAATCTTTGATAAAGAAATAGAGCCCACAACATTACCAGAAGAGCCAGAAGAAAATATCACAGCGGTGGAAGTCGAGGTTCTTTCTTCATAATATTAACTCTAAGTAAATCAACATAAGACTATGGCTATCTCTCTAGATGAAGATAATCAAAAAATAATAGAAATTCATCAAGTGATAAATACGAATAGTCGTTTTTACGGACATTTAGTAAATTGGTATGAGGGCGTTTCTTGGCATTATGGCATTGGACTCGATGAAAATCTGATTTTTGACACAGGCGGGCTTTCGATTTTTACGAGAAATCCAAGCGAGTTCTTTATTGTCCCAGACGTGCAAAAGTTTTCTCCATATCAGACAATCGAGCGGCTCTGTTACGCTTTGATTTGCTTTAAAGATTGGGATTATGGGCTTTTGGGATGGAATTGTGAACATGTTGCTCGTCTAGTTGCATCGGATTCAGCCGTATCTTATGAAATTAAAAAACTGCCATTTCCTATTCCACAAATGAATCATGGTGCTTGGCACCCTAATGCCAGAAACATCTTGGATAGCTTTATAGATCAAAACAAATACCTAATCAATGACACACTAACTACATTTCCTAGCTGAAAAAATATTGTTCAGCTCTGCAAGGCACCGAAAACATCTGTGGATACCCAATAGACTGGTATTTCAATCTTTTTTCAACCTAGAATATTTGCAAAAATTTTGAGCAAACGATTATTGGATTTTTGTTGGTACATCTTCTTCGGTTAAGCGGGATTCCAAATCGGTTTTGACTTTTTCTATATCAACCCCTTCCCATTGGTGTAGCAACACGTACAAGCAGGGAATTAAAAATAGGGTTAGTAAGGTAGCGAGGGAAAGACCGGAAAACACCACAATGCCCAAAGGTTGGAGCAATTCTGATCCTTGTCCAATGCCCAGGGCGAGGGGAAACATGCCCAGCACGGTGGTAATGGTGGTCATCAAAATCGGTCGTAAGCGTTGGGGGGCTGCCCGTAAGATAGCTGCTTCTCGACTGATGCCTTCTTCGGCCCAGATTTGGTTAGCTAACTCCACCATGATGATGGCGTTGTTGACCACAATCCCCACCAGGAGTACTGTACCAACAATTACCGTGGCACCGATCGCCGTTTGGGTAACGTATAAACCCAAAATGCCTCCAGCCAAAGCCAAAGGTAGGGTGAACATAATTACCAGAGGATCGAGGAGAGAATTGTATTGCACCGCCATAACCACAAAGACGAGAAACGCCGCCAAGCCCCCTAAAATCACCAGGGAAGACTGTAACTGTTCATTGCTCGCCGCCGCTGTACTGGGCAGTCGAGACACCCCGGGGGGAAACTCCATGGCGGATAAAACTTGGTCAACTTCTGTGAGAGCTTCACTCAAACTAGCCCCTTCCACTAACGTACCAGCAATTAAAAACACCGGCCGTTGGTTAATGCGTTGAATTTCCCCCGGTGCCCGACCTTGGTCAATGGTGGCCACATCCCCCAAACGGATCGGGCGATCGCCATCAATAAAGAGGGGAATTTGTGCCAAATCCCCAGGGCCAGAGAGCAAATCATTGTCCAATTTCACTCGCACATCCACCAGGCGATTTTCCCGTTGCAACTGGGTGGGCACAGCACCGTCTAAAGCAGTTTGGACTGTCTGCCCAATGGCTTGGGTGGTTAAACCTAATTCCGTCGCCCTTTGCCAATCGGGACGAATCTGCACTTCCGGTTGACGGGGATCGGCATCGGGACGAAAACGGGCCAATGTAACTTTTTCTCCTAATTCCGCCAACACTGCCCGCCCCGCTTCATCTAACACATCGGCATCATTCCCCTGCAAAACCACATCCACATCTACGTTACGTAGGGGGGAATTGCTCAAAATCAGACCCCGCAACTGTCCCGGTGCCATCCGCAGACGAATATCCACCAAGTTCAGCGCTTCCAATTCCGCCGTCACCCGTTCGGTGAATGCCTCCACATCGGTATTGGGTTTTAGGGTAATGGTGCTGGAACTGCGCAGAGCATTAGCATTAACGTTACTGCCAAAGAGAAACCCCCCCACCGTGGTGAAAGCGTATTCGGTTTCCGGCTGATTGATGAGGATGTCATCCACGATCGCCATTAAGCGTTGGTTTTCCTCTAAGGGAGTGCCGGGGGGGAACTGGGCAAACATACTGGCTTGACCCGTATTGATGCGGGGCAAAATTTCCTGGGGAATCTGTCCGATCATCCACAAACTACTGCCACCAAAAACAATGAAAATAGAAGCCACCGCCACCAATCGATGTCGGATCAGGATGGATAAAAAACGGGCGTAGGCCGCCGTGGCCCCTGCAAAACGTCGGTTAAATTCCCGAAAAAATAACCAATTACCCAAACCACTCCGGCGGCGAATGGCCAATAAACGGGAAGCGGCCATGGGCACTAGGGTCACTGCCACCAGGATGGAAGCCGCCACCGCAAAACTGATGGTCAAAATTAATTCATTAAAAATCAGGGCAATGAAGCCACCAATCATCAAAAATGGCAATACCGCCACCAAGTTAGTGCTAGTGGAAGCCACCAGTGCCGATTCCACCGTTTGACTACTGGCGATCGCCTGGTTGCGCATTTCCCCTTTAGTTAGTGGGAGGGGATTAACTTTGCCGGGGGTCATGCCCGCCCCTTCCGCAATGGTTTCCAACATGACGATGGAGTTATCCACCACAATGCCCACCCCCAGGGCCAAGCCCCCCAAACTAAAAACGTTCAAGGATAAACCAAAGGCCTTCATGACAATGATGGCCGCCATGGTGGCCAAGGGAATAGCCAACACAATAATTAACGTCTGTCGCAAAGAACCGAGAAATAACAAAACGGCGATCGCCGCCAGGACCGTACCAATTAACCCCGAAACAACAACGTTATTGACCGAGTTACGGATAAAAACTGAATCATCTAAGGTAGGGGTTAATTCCGCCGCCTGGGGAATAATGCCTTCTGTGCGTAACTCCTCCAAACGTTTTTTAACCCCATCCACTACTTCAATGGTGTTAGCCTCCGGTTGTTTCTGCACACTCACTTTTACCGCCGGATTACCGTTGAGGGTCACAAAAATCCGTTCTTCCTCTGTACCGTCAATAACAGTGGCCACATCCCGCAGATAAACTTTTTGGGCCGATTGATCCTCCAGACCAGACACTGTGCCCACCACTAAATCCTCAATTTCCTGGGCTGAAGCAAATCTACCCACTGTACGGGTTAAAGGTTCCGACTCCGTACCAACAATTCTGCCCCCGGAAATATCCACATTTCGGCTCTGTAAAGCATCCAATACCTGGGTCAAACTCACCCCCGACCGCTGTAGTCGTTGTAAATCCACATTGATCCGGACTTCTTCCTGGGCTGCCCCCGACACATTCACCGATGCCACCCCCGGCACCACTCCCAATTCCCGTGCTAACTCCTCTTCTGCAAATACCCGCAACGATGGCCCCGACAACTCCGGGGAGGTAACGGCAAATTCATACACCGGCAACTGGGAAGGATCAAACTTAAATAACCGGGGGGTTTCCAGATCATCCGGCAACTGGTTGCGGGCCCGGTTAAAGGTAGCGGTGGCGTCATTCAACGCTTGGTCAATATTGCCCCCCGGCTCGAAAAACAAATCCAGGCTAATTTGCCCCTCCCTGGTTTGAGAGTAAACCTGCACCACCCCTTCCGTGGCTGACAGGGCCGCTTCCAAGGGTCTGGTAATTTCGTCCACCGCCACTTCCGGAGATACCCCTGGAGCATCTAGTCGCACGCCAATGCGGGGATAGGTGATGGAAGGCAACAGATCCACCGGCAGGGAAAAAACAGCGAAAACCCCCAACACAATAATGGCCAGGGTGAGCATAAGGGTGGCAATGTGCCGACGGATGGCCAGGCCACTCAGACTAAAAACGGAGTTGGGGGAGGACATAGGGGCTGGGGGGATGGGGAACAGAGGAGGCAATAATTCCTGGGGAAAGGAAAAATTTCAATGGTTCGAGGATTCGAGTCTTTTGACTGGGAAAATGTCGGAGAGGTTTAATCGATTTATTTGAACAGTTCCAGTGGAGCTAAAACGAACAAAAACTTAACAGTCTCCATTAACACTATTGTTCCTGCTATTTTTCTGATAAAACGCTGAGACGAATTTGACTATCCGGTTGTAGCGGTCTACTACTGCGGACCACAAAACGTTCCTGGGGAGCTAAGCCTGCCACAATTTCCACCTTCCCGTTGGCAGTTTGCCCCAGGGTAACCGATCGCCGTTCCAGCACGTCTTTTTCCCCTGCTTTGGTCACCACAAAAATGGCATCTTCATCGACAATGGCAGATTCTGGAACTACCACATTGGTATCTGCACTGGCATCAAAACTGACCCTGGCCAACAGCCCAGCGCCAATTTTTTCACCAGGATTATCCATGGTTATTTCCACCGGCACAAGGCGAGAATTAACGTCAGCCTGGGGGGAAATGCGGGTTACCACGCCCGTAAAAGTCTGGCCAGGAAACGCATCTAGCTTGACGTTGACCTTTTGCTGTAGGGCAATTTGGGCCAGTTGCAACTCCGATACCTGCACGTCAATTTCTAACTGACGAAAATCCCCCAGTTGCAAAATTTCCGTCCCCGGCTGCACTAAATTGCCTGGTTCACTTAATCGTCGTAACACCCGCCCCGGAAATGGTGCTCTGACGGTGGCGTACTGTTGCCTAGTTTGGGCCTGTTCAATGGAAGCTCGCTGGGCATTCATCTGGGCGGTGGCCGCCCCCACCCTCTGCTGTTCGATCTGCACCTGGGCGATCGCCGAGTTGAGGATTTGGGACGCAGTTTTGGCCGCTGTTTTAGCTTGGCTTAATTGTTGGCTAGCGCTGGCCTGTTCGTTACGCAAAATTTCCTTGGCTTGACGGGCTCTGGTTTCTGCCTGTTCCGCCTGTTGGGCACCGCCAGCTCCCTCTTCGGCTAATAGTCGGAAGCGAGCAGCATCGGCCTGGGTTTGATCTACTTCCAGCCGGGCTTGTTCAATGCGGGCGTTGAGGGAAGTTTCCAAACGGATAATGTCCGCCTGGGCCTGTTGCAGTTGCAAACGGGCCTGTTCTACCCGAATTTGGGCATCCCCCACCTGACTTTGGGCAGTTAAAACTTCCGAACGTTGGGCCATTTTCTCCGCTTTGGCCTGGTCTACCGCCCCCAGTAATAAATCATCTTCAATTTCCGCCAATATTTCTTCTCCCCTGACCCGATCGCCCACATCCACTGGTAGCCTTTGCAGTCGTCCTTCAATCTGGGCTTTGATGGAGGCTTCCCGCACTGGGGCTGTGGTGCCCGTATATTCCAACTCCTTGGTCAATGCTTGGGGTCGAGCTAGGGCCACATCCACGGCGATCGCCTGGTTTGATTCAGTATTCTCCGTTTGGGCTTTGACATTTTGTTCCCAGAGATCGCTGCAACCCATCAGGGAAAAACTTAATAAACCTAGCAGGGAAAGTTGCCGTCGCAGACGTTGGTGGGGGATGTACTTGTTCATAAAAACGATGCGAGGGAAGAATAGTACCGAATTAGCGGGCTAGGACAGGAAGGAAAGTCAATACCAGCCTTAGAATTTAGTTTTAGCCAGGCCAAGTGACCTAGAAAAGCCCAGTAATATTGCTTTACCTTAACAAAGTAACAAATAAGTTTACAAAACCCACCTTTGGGGTGGCCGATTCCAATCGTCCCTGTGCCAGTTGTCTTCAGTCCATTTTTTCTCCGTAAAAACCCCCAGCAAGTTGGCAAATTTGGGCAAAGAAGTCCAAGGAATTGATAAATTGTGACCATTTGTGGCGATCGCCGGACAAATAGAGGAAAGTGGCATTAAACTTTTGTTAGCCCCTGTGCTTGCTTTGGCTGTGGGTTCAGAACTTATAGGAGCATTAAAGTCATGGCTTTGGAATACATGATCGAAGACCTCATGGAGCAGTTGGTGGAAATGGGCGGCTCCGATATGCACATTCAAGCGGGGGCACCGGTTTATTTCCGGGTGAGCGGCAAATTAGAACCGATTAACGAGGAAGTTTTAACTCCCCAGGAAAGCCAAAAGTTAATCTTCAGCATGCTGAACAATTCCCAACGGAAAGAACTAGAACAAAATTGGGAATTGGACTGTTCCTATGGCGTGAAAGGTTTAGCTCGTTTCCGGATTAACGTTTACAAAGAACGGGGTTGTTATGCCGCCTGTTTACGGGCCCTTTCTTCTAAAATTCCCAACTTTGAACAATTGGGACTGCCCAACATTGTGCGGGAAATGGCGGAACGCCCCCGGGGACTAATTCTAGTGACGGGACAAACTGGCTCCGGTAAAACCACCACTTTGGCAGCAATTTTAGACTTAATTAACCGCACCAGGGCCGAACATATTCTCACCATCGAAGATCCGATCGAGTATGTGTTTCCCAACGTGCGCAGTCTTTTTCACCAGCGGCAACGGGGGGAAGATACGAAAAGTTTCTCCAATGCTCTGCGGGCAGCGTTACGGGAAGATCCGGACATTGTACTGGTGGGAGAATTGCGGGATTTGGAAACCATTGCCCTTGCCATCACTGCGGCAGAAACCGGACACTTGGTTTTTGGCACTCTCCACACCAACTCAGCAGCGGGCACCATTGACCGGATGTTGGATGTGTTTCCGGCTAACCAACAGGCCCAAATTAGAGCCATGTTATCCAACTCTTTACTAGCGGTATTTGCCCAAAACTTAGTCAAGAAAAAGTCCCCCAAACCCGGGGAGTTTGGCCGGGCCCTAGTGCAGGAAATTATGGTCATTACCCCGGCGATCGCCAACCTAATTCGGGAAGGCAAAGCGGCCCAGATTTATTCCGCCATTCAAACCGGAGCAAAACTAGGTATGCAGACCATGGAACAGGGCCTGGCCACGTTGGTGGTGTCGGGGGTAATTTCCCTGGAAGAAGGTTTAGCTAAGAGTGGTAAGCCGGACGAGCTACAGCGCTTAATCGGTGGCATGACCCCCCAGGTTGCCGCTAAACGTCGTTAGCATACGGAAATATACCGATTAACATAAGTTTTTCGGTGCAATCCCCCTAATCATCTGACCCCAAACTATTAAGCTCGTAAAATTGTGACGGAGACAATTAACCATGGCTACGTTTGTCGCTCAAGTTAAAGATCGTAAAGGTAAAACCACCAAAGCCAAGGTGGAAGCCATGAGTCCAGAACAGGCTCGTACCATCCTCCGCCAACAATACGCGGCGATCGGCCCCATTAAGCCAGCCGGAGGGGAAATAAACCTCGAATTCCTGGAAAATTTACTTAACAACGTTAGTGTCAAGGACAAAGCGGTTTTCTCCCGACAGTTTTCCGTCATGATCAACGCTGGCGTGGCGATCGTTCGTTGTTTGGGGGTGCTGTCGGAACAATGTCCTAATCCCAAACTGAAAAGGGCATTAACGGGTATTAGTGGGGAAGTTCAACAGGGCACTAACCTTTCTGAAGCCATGGGCAAATATCCCGAATGTTTTGATGACCTCTACGTCAGCATGGTGGAAGCAGGGGAAACGGGGGGGGTTTTAGACGAAGTTCTCAACCGACTTTCCAAACTGCTGGAAGACATGGCCCGTCTGCAAAACCAAATTAAATCCGCCATGGCTTATCCGGTGGCAGTAGGTTTCTTGGCGGTGGTGGCTTTTCTCGGTATGACCATCTTCCTCATCCCTGTCTTTGCGGGAATTTTTGATGACCTGGGGGGAGAACTGCCCGCTTTAACCAAATTTATGGTCGGCCTAAGTAACTTTTTAAGAAGTCCAATGGCCGTCATCCCCGTAATTGTTATTGTGGTTGCCGTTTTTCTATTCAAAAAATATTACGGAACCTATGCTGGGCGGCGACAAGTCGATGCGGTGATGTTGAAACTACCTTTGTTTGGTCCCCTGAATGAAAAAACCGCTGTAGCTAGGTTTTGCCGGGTATTTGGCACCCTTACCCGTTCGGGGGTTCCCATTATTCAGTCTTTGGAAATTGTTTGTAATACTGTGCCCAATAAAGTGATTTCCGATGCGATCGCCGGGGCTATTAGTGAAATTCAACAGGGGGGCATGATGAGTTTGGCTCTGCAACAAAGTAAGGTTTTCCCCTCTTTGGCGATTCAAATGATTAGTATTGGGGAAGAAACGGGGGAACTGGATGCCATGATGATGAAAGTGGCGGACTTCTATGAAGACGAAGTAGAACAAACCGTCAAAGCGTTGACTAGTATTATAGAACCAGCTATGATGGTGCTGATTGCCGGTATGGTCGGGACAATTTTGCTTTCCATGTATCTACCCATGTTTGCCATCTTTGATCAGTTAGGTTAATTCAATTTTTGCCGCTGTAGTTGTGAAGAGAGTAGGGCGTCACAAAAAAAGTATTAGCGCTCTGCTTTCTTCTGATTGCTTGTGACAACTTGCTTTGATCAATGCATGAAGCAACAGGGCGATCGCCACCATTACTTAGGAGGTCGACGTTTTTTGTGACCATTACTGGCCAATTTTGACCACGGCTTAGTCATTGGGGGTTCCTTGCCGGGGGACGCTTGGGAACTCGCGATCAGGAACAAGAGAAGGGCGACGAAATTACGTTCTGGGGGGCCGCTTTGCCCTAGGGAAACTTGCAGAGAAGGTTAAACTTAAAGGAAAATGATCGTAACCAATATCCACGGGCAAATAAGGCATTCCTCTGGTTTCGCCTTTTTATCCATCGACCCCAACCTGACAGCATGGAAATAACTGCGGTTCAATCCTCCTACTATGGCGACATGGCTTTCAAAACGCCGCCGCCGGATCTTGAATCACTTCTGCTTAAAGAGCGCATCGTTTACTTGGGAATGCCGCTTTTCTCCTCCGACGAGGTCAAGCAACAGGTCGGCATTGATGTGACCCAGTTGATTATTGCCCAACTGCTCTATCTCCAATTCGACGATCCCGATAAACCAATCTATTTTTATATCAACTCCACTGGCACTTCCTGGTACACCGGCGATGCAGTGGGTTTTGAGACCGAAGCCTTCGCCATTTGCGACACCCTCAACTACATCAAGCCCCCAGTGCATACCATTTGCATTGGTCAAGCCATGGGCACCGCCGCCATGATTCTTTCCTCTGGCACTAAGGGTTACCGTGCTAGTCTGCCCCACGCCACCATTGTCCTCAACCAAAACCGCACCGGAGCCCAGGGTCAGGCAACGGATATCCAAATTCGGGCCAAAGAAGTGATTTCCAACAAACAGACTATGCTGGAAATTCTTTCCCTCAACACTGGCCAAACCCAGGAAAAGTTAGCTAAAGACATGGACCGAACCTTTTACCTCACCCCTGCCCAGGCCAAGGAGTATGGACTGATTGACCGGGTGTTAGAAAGTCCAGCGGAATTGCCTAAACCAATGGCAGTGATTTAGTTAGTTTCCATTCTTTCCTGCCAACCAAGCCCCCTTAGGTCAAATCCCGACCTTTTTAATGTAGCCAAATTCCCTTCCCAAATTTAAGCGTAGAAACCCATGCCTATAGGTGTTCCCAGTGTTCCGTTTCGTCTTCCCGGCAGTCAGTATGAACGGTGGATTGATATTTATACTCGGCTGAGCCAAGAGCGGATTATTTTCCTTGGCCAAGAGGTGAATGATTCGATCGCCAATCGGATTGTGGCATTTTTGTTATACCTGGATTCCGATGATCCGAGTAAGCCGATTTATCTCTATATCAATTCCCCTGGTGGTTCAGTAACTGCGGGTATGGCCATTTACGACACCATGCAATATATCAAGGCAGAAGTGATCACCATTTGCGTTGGTTTGGCCGCATCCATGGGGGCGTTTTTGTTAGCCTCCGGGGCACCAGGAAAACGGTTAGCCCTGCCCCATGCCCGGATTATGATCCACCAACCCATGGGCGGTACTGGCCGCCGTCAAGCAACGGACATTGACATTGAAGCCAGGGAAATTCTCCGCATTCGTCAACAGTTGAACGAAATTATGGCCCAACGTACCGGCCAAACTGTGGAAAAAATTGCCAAGGATACCGACCGGGACTATTTCCTATCAGCGGCAGAAGCAAAGGAGTACGGCTTGATCGATAAAGTGATTGAAAACTCCACCATGGGCAATAACTAAGCTAATAGCCCAATCAATAATTGTTTCTTGGCAAAACCTCTGGCAAGGTTCCAAGATAAGATCCATCTCCCCATTACGGTTAAAACAAACCTGGGGAGATTTTTTTGCTCTGGAAATTGATCACAGAAGGGAGTTCAGTCAGAATCCTGAGTCAGCCGCCGGAATCCCTTCCGGGCCGGGACTTTGAGCAGATTTACAGGGTTTAGCCCATCAATGTTCTAAATCGGCGATCGCCTTGGGCACGGCACTGGTTAACACATCGGGGCCTTGGGCAGTGACCAATACGTCATCCTCAATGCGAATGCCAATACCTCGCCATTGTTCCGGCACTTCCGGCTGTCCTTCGGCGGGTTTAATATCGGGGGCGATGTAAATACCCGGTTCTACGGTGAGCACTTGCCCTGGCTCCAACACCGTCCAGGTTTCCTTATCCTGTTTGTAATTGCCGGCATCGTGGACATCTAGCCCCAGCCAATGGCCGGTGCGATGCATATAGAAGGGCTTATATTTTTCTTCTTTGATAATTTCCTCCTTATTTCCCACCAGTAGACCCAAATCCATCAGACCATCCACAATCACGGACACTGCCGCATCATGGTATTCGTGGTAGGGATTGCCCGCCTGTACCTTGGCGATCGCCGCTTCCTGGGCAGTTAGAACAATTTCGTAGAGGGTGCGTTGTTCGGGACTAAATTTACCGTTGATGGGAAAGGTACGGGTGATGTCACCGTTATAGTAACCGTAGGCACAACCTGCATCGATGAGTAGTAAATCCCCATCTTGCAAAGGGCAGTCATTGTTGATGTAGTGCAAAATACAGGCATTTTTTCCTGCCGCCACAATGGAAGGATAAGCCGGCCCCAGGCCCCCTTCCCGCCGAAAAATAATTTCCAATTCCGCCTGCACTTGATATTCGTAATGTCCCGGTCGAGCAAATTCCATGGCCCGTTGATGGGCGATCGCCGACAGGTCACAGGCCCGCCGCAACAAGGCTAATTCAGTTTCACTTTTAACTTGCCGGAGGGGATGCACCAAGGGATGGGAATTCACTAAAGCTTGGGGACCATAGCCTTGGCGGGGATAGGCGGCCAATTGTTTTTGCCAGTGCTTGAGGATGGTTTGATTTAACGCTTCATCTCGACCGAGGTGGTAATGGATTTTATCTGCCTTTTCCAGATATTTCGGTAAATGCTCATCCAATTCCCCAATGGGATAGGCAATGTCCGACCCAAAGCTGGATTGAACCCCCTCCACACCGTAGCGAATGCCCGTCCAGGTTTCCTTGGCTGGATCCTTGGGTTGCACAAATAGAATAAATTGATGTTCTTCGTGGTGGGGCGCAAAAACGGCGATCGCCTCCGGTTCATTGAAGCCCGTCAGGTAATAAAAATCACTATCTTGACGAAATACGTATTCCACATCGTTGTGCATCACCGCCTGGGGCGCACTGGCAAAAATGGCCGTCCCCTGGCCTAGCTTGGCCATTAGGCGATCGCGACGTTGACGATATTCAGCGGAACTAACAACCGGATGCATGGGCAAAAGTCAGACGAGTGAAAGGTCAATTCCCCCATTTTACCGGCTCGGAAAAAAGCACGACCAGATTCAAACCGGAGGTTCATGGGGCAGGGGGATAATACTTGCCCAAAAGCAAAGATAACTTTTCGTAGGTGGCGGCAGGAAACTTGTCCGGGGGAGTTAGCACCGCATACTGTAAAGCTCTGTGGGCAATGGATTCAAAGGGATTGGCCGCCAATTGTTTGACCGTTTCCAGGATCACCTGTTGGGCATTGACCGCATTTTTTTGCAGATTACCAATCACCATTTCCACCGTCACATGGTCATGGTCTGGGTGCCAGCAGTCATAGTCCGTCACCAGGGCCAAAGTGGCGTAGGCAATTTCCGCTTCCCTAGCTAGCTTGGCCTCCGGCAAATTGGTCATACCAATGACAGTACCGCCCCAACTGCGATACAAATTCGATTCCGCAATGGTGGAAAAGGCTGGTCCTTCCATGGACACATAGGTTCCCCGATCGTGGAGCGTCACCCCTTCCAACTCCAAACCGGCGATCGCCGTAGAGAGACACTGGGCTAACTGAGGGCAAATCGGATTACCAAAACCAATGTGGGCCACAATCCCCTCGCCAAAAAAAGTGGAGATTCGCTGGCGGGTGCGGTCAATGAATTGATCCGGAACGACCATATCCAAAGGTTTTGCTTCTGCCTGCAAAGAACCCACCGCTGACGCAGAAATTAAATATTTCACCCCCAACTGTTTCATGCCATGGATATTGGCTCGAAAAGGAATCTCACTGGGCAAAAGGTGATGTCCCCGACCATGGCGGGCTAAAAAGGCCACCCGCACCCCGGCCAATTCCCCCACAATGAAACTGTCCGAGGGAGCGCCAAAGGGAGTATCAAGGGTTACCTCCTCAACATTTTTGAGGGCTTCCATTTGATAGAGGCCGCTGCCGCCGATGATGCCAATTGGTGCATTTACCATGGTGGAATTTTTTCTAATAAAACAACTGACCCTTCCAGGCTTAGTCTTCGTCCATATCGTCACTGCCGTCATCGCCATAGAGATTATCATCCCCATCCATCAACTCAGCAATGTCCACATCTTCGTCACTCATATTGCTGGTGGTACCTTCTTCAATTTCCCGATAAATCAAACGATTATTACTTTCTAGCCAGTCAATTAGGGACTGCTCACGGGTAACGGGCAAAACTGCCGCCGGCTCGTAACGGGCTTCTCGACGGAGGGAGGGATTGTACATAGTGCTTAGTGCCAACTATTGAATTATCTATACTTGAGCGACCCATCATTATAGCAAAATGGGCTTCTAGTCTGGAACAGTGGGTAAATTTCGGATTAGCTGACGCAACACTTCGGTTTTAGTCCGCCCTTCCGCCGCACAGTAACGCTCCAAATGAACCAAATCTTTTTCGGGTAAGCGAATTGTTAGTACCTTGTCGGATTTCGGTTTTGTTCTAATCATTGCCCTCACAGGATCCTTCTCTTTCCCCAGCATAGCAACTTTCAGGGGATTACCATGGCATCACAGTAGGCGATCGCCTCTCCCTTTTGACATGGTCAAGTTGCCCTAAGAGCGTGTTTGAAAAGTCGGCATAATTGGGAAAAATGGTGAAGAATATAGAATTTTCACCGTAATGATACTGAGAGAATTTTACAGCAGCGACATCAGTGATAGCCAGTAGCAATTGGTAGAATCCAATCTCCCCCAAGCAAAAAGTGGGGGAAGAAAACGGAAAACTAATCCGAGGGAAGTGCTTAATGCCATTTTTTACATGCTCAGAGCGGGTTGTGCTTGGCGACTTCTACCCCATGATTTTCCCAAATGGCGAACAGTCTATGGTTATTTCCGACAGTGGCAGGAAGACGGTACCTGGAAAAAATTGAATCACATCCTCAGAAAGAAGATTCGACTTAAGGCCGGAAGAAATGCCAACCCTAGTGCTGGTTGTTTGGACTCACTCACAGTCAGTAAGAAAGGCTGGCGCTGGACAAGAAAGTGGTTATGACGGTGGAAAAAAGGTCAATGGTCGTAAACGTACAATCCTCGTGGATACCATGGGATTACTTCTCGACGTTGTGGCTCACAGCGCTCATCGCTCAGACCACCAAGGTCTTACTCTACTCGGTACTTGGTTTGCTCCTCTATGGCAGTGCCTGCAATTGATATGGACTGATAGCACTTTTGGCAGTAAGAATTTTACTGCCTGGGTTAATGAGACCTTTGGCTAGAATTTGGAAATCGTCAGCAAAAAGGATGGACAAAAGGGTTTTGAGGTTTTGCCTCGACGTTGGGTTGTTGAACGTACCTTTGCTTGGTTTGGTCGCTACCGTCGTTTAAGCAAGGATTATGAATATTTACCTACCACCAGTGAGACAATGATTCATGTTGCCATGCTCCATCTCATGCTCCGAAGGCTTTGCCTCGAACTTTTCAAACATATTCTTAAGTTCCTTTGGGCTTAAAAAAGCTCCCGTGAGAACTATGGCTAACCCTTGCCATTGCTAATGGGTGGGCCCCAGGTTTTACGCTACCGTGGACAATAGTGACAATGCCAACACTTTTTGCAAATTTCCAACTTTTCCATGACCGTTCCTGCCCCCCACCAGAAAGCCAAAGGTCTTAAGCCCGGTAGTCCCCGCCCCGCCAAGGAACTCTGTAGTGATTGCGGTCTGTGTGACACCTACTATATCCATTACGTTAAAGAAGCCTGTGCTTTCATTAACCAGCAGTTTGACCATTTGGAGGAGCAGACCCATGGCCGGTCGAGAGAACTGGGTAAAGAAGATGAGGTTTATTTTGGTGTTCACCAAAAAATGCTCACCGCCCAGAAAAAAGAACCTATCCCCGGGGCCCAGTGGACAGGCATTGTCAGCACCATTGGTTGTGAAATGCTAAACAAAGGCCTGGTAGAAGGGGTGGTCTGTGTGCAAAATACCCCCGAAGATCGTTTCCAGCCCCAGGTGGTAATCGCCAGAACTCCAGCCGAAGTGCTAGCCGCCAAGGTTAATAAACCCACCCTTTCCCCCAATTTATCCGTGTTAGAGGAAGTGGAGAAGTCAGGTTTGAAGCGATTATTAGTTATTGGGGTGGGTTGCCAAATCCAAGCTCTGCGGGCGGTGGAAAAACAATTGGGTTTGGAAAAACTTTATGTGTTGGGAACGCCCTGTGTGGATAATGTTTCCCGGGCTGGGTTACAGAAGTTTTTGGAAACTACTAGTAGATCGCCAGAAACGGTAGTTTATTACGAATTTATGCAGGATTTCCGGGTACATTTTAAACATGAAGACGGCTCGACGGAATTGGTCCCCTTCTTTGGCTTAAAAACAAATCAATTGAAGGAGGTTTTTGCCCCTTCTTGCATGAGTTGTTTTGATTACGTCAACGGTTTGGCAGATCTGGTAGTGGGTTATATGGGGGCTCCCTTTGGCTGGCAATGGTTAGTGGTACGCAATCAAACGGGCCAAGAAATGTTAGACCTAGTGCAAGACCAACTACATATTGGGCAAGTAAGTTCCAGTGGCGATCGCCATCAGGCAGTGCAACAGGGGATTACGGCCTACGACAAGGCGGTAACGTTACCCATGTGGGTGGCAAAAATAATGGGCTTAGTAATTGATAAAATTGGCCCCACGGGTCTGGAATATGCTCGCTTTTCCATTGATTCCCACTTCACCCGTAACTATTTGTATGTCAAACGGAACCATCCGGAAAAGTTGGCTGACCACGTCCCTCCCTTCGCCAAGAAAATTGTTGAGCAGTATAAACTTCCCCAGCAATAAACCCCAATAAAATTCAAGGAAGGCTATGAAAAAATCCTTATTTATGGTCGGTACGCTAGCATTTTTTTCTGGTTTGCCCGCTGGTGGTGCCTGGGGAGAATCCCTCGATAACAAAGTGCAAACTATTTTGGACGAACATTATCAAAACCGTCGAGAGCCTGAGTTTTTTAGTGCGATTCAGTTGTCCACTAAAGTGGGGGATGGGGATATTAAAACCTACGTGGTGGGAACCAAAAGCCATGCCCCTAATAGTCCGCCCATAGATGCCAAAAGTCTGTTTCAAATTGGCAGTATAACCAAATCTTTTACTTCAGTTTTATTGCTCCAAGCAGAGGCGGAAAATAAAGTTAATTTGGGGGATGACTTTACCACTTATCTACCGGAATATGACCACTGGAATGGAGTAACCATTACTCAACTATTGAATATGACTTCCGGGTTACCCAACTACAGTGATAGTCCCACCCTTAACTATGGCTTTGTGCAAAGCCCGGAGCGCATCTGGCAAGATAAGGAATTGGTGGATGTGGTGTATCCCCAGCCTAACTTGCCGGCTCCACCCCTAAATACTGGCTATGCCTACACTAACACTGCTTACACATTGGGGGGTCTGGTGTTAGAAAAGGTTTATGGTCAAAGTTATGCCGAATTAATTGATAAAAAACTTTTGCAACCGTTGGAACTAAACAATACTTTTTATCCCATTCCTAGTTATCCCCCGGACATTTTAGATCGCATGGTGGAAGGCAGTAGTTTTAACCCGTACACCAATCCTGAATTAGCAGGAAAACCGGTGGCTAATGGCAATCTTTCCTGGGCTGGAGCGGCTGGAGGACTGGTAGCTAACACGGAAGATATTATTAATTGGGTTAGGGCTTTGTTTGTAGAAGATCAACTACTGTCAACGGAGCAAAAAACACAGTTAACCCGACTAGTTTCCCTCATTACTGGTAAGCTCATTGATGGTACGACTTCGGAAGAGCAGAGGGGTTTTGGTTTGGGTGTTGTCCAAGGTTACCACGAAGATTGGGGACAGTATTGGTTTTACCAGGGGGAGACCATTGGTCATCGCTCTTTTTATCTTTATTTTCCCTGTAATGAGGTAATTATTTCTGCCTTGTTTAATAGTGCAGTTGATGATCAAAATAACGATGTTAAACCCCTTCTGGTTGGTGTTTACGAAGCTCTTTTAGACGACCAGCCAAGCTTGGCTTGCAAAACTAAATAATGATGGCGGTAGATCCCAATCTTTTTCCTCTAATTGCTGTGATTATTCTAGGAGGATCTGCGCTGTTAGATTTTCTGTTGGGGGATCCTAAATCTTGGCGACATCCAGTGGAATTTATTGGTTCAGTCATTAACTTTGCTAGCCAGTTGATCATCCGCAAAGTTAATGATAAAAATTCTAGACGTTTATGGGGCATTTTTTTAGGATTAAAAATCATTATCAGCAGTGGTTTTCTAGCTTGGTTAATCGTTTACTTGGCTGAAAAAGTCTCCCCTGTTTTAGCAGTAATTATCCAAATAATTGGGGTAGCAAGTTGTTTTGCTGGCCATAGTTTAGCCCAAGCGGCCCAGTCAGTGATAGAACCATTAAAAGCGGGAGATTTGCCCACTGCCCGACAAAAATTAGCCCTATTCGTGGGTAGGGATACGAATAATTTATCGGAGAGGGAAATCCTGCGGGCCACAGTGGAAAGCGTGGCGGAAAACACAGTGGATGGGGTTACTAGTCCTCTTTTTTATGCTCTTTTGGGCATTCTTTTTCCTTTTGTTGGCCCCTGGCCCCTGGCGATCGCCTATAAAGCGGCCAGTACCCTGGATTCCATGGTGGGCTATAAACGGGAACCCTATACTGATTTAGGCTGGTTCAGTGCCCGTCTGGAGGATTATTTAACCTGGCTACCCTGTCGATTAACGGTGTTTATGTTGGCAATTTTATCGGGAAAACCAAAACAAACTTGGGCCATTGTCCGTCGGGATGGGCCCCTGGATCCTAGTCCCAATTCCGGTTGGAGCGAAGCCATTTATGCCGCTATTTTGGGCATACAACTAGGAGGAGATAACTATTACCAGGGAGTATTGAAAAGCAAACCTTTATTGGGAGATGGGATTCAGCCTTTAACCATAGCCAAAATTGCCCAAAGTTTATGGTATTCCCGCACGGTTTTTCTTTGGCAATTATTATTAGGCTTAACAGTAATATTAGCTATCCAAGCGGGCGCTATGTCGGAGATAAGCTTCAATAAAATCTGATAATTCCCCATCCATCACGCCCCCCACATCGGTGGTTTCCACATTAGTCCGCAAATCTTTGACCAATTGGTAAGGATGAAAAACATAGTTGCGAATTTGGGTGCCCCAGGCCGCTTCCACCATGTCCCCTCGAATTTCGGCGATCGCCTGGGCCCGTTGCTCTTCTAGGACAATTAATAACTTAGCTTTGAGAATGGCTAGGGCCTTTTCTTTATTTTGTAACTGGGAACGTTCCTGGGTGCAACGCACAGCCAAACCTGTGGGTAGATGAACAATCCGTACAGCGGTTTCCACTTTGTTCACGTTTTGCCCGCCTTTACCGCCGGCCCTGGAGGTGGAAATGTCCAAATCCTTATCCGGAATATCCAAACTAATTGCTTCTTCCCCCAGCAAAGGCATCACTTCCACCCCAGCAAAGCTAGTCTGGCGTTTACCGTTGGCATTAAAAGGAGAAATACGCACCAAACGATGGGTGCCCTTTTCCGATTTGAGGTAACCGTAGGCGTAACGCCCTTCAATCTCCAACGTGACGGATTTTAAGCCCGCTTCGTCTCCCTCGGAAATTTCCGCCAAATGGACTTTGTAGCCCTGTTTTTCGCTCCAACGGGTGTACATCCGCAGCAGCATTTCCGCCCAGTCTTGGGCATCGGTCCCTCCAGCCCCCGCATTGATAGTTAAAGTGGCCCCTTTCGCGTCATAGGGGCCAGACAGTAACTGCTGCAGTTCCCAACGGTCTAATTCTTTTTGCAGTTGTTCCAGGGTAGTTTCCGCTTCCGTCAGTAGGGCTTGGTCGTCCTCTAACTCCAAAAGCTCCACAATGGCCTGGCTATCTTGCCACTGCTGTTGCCAAATGCCCCATTGCTCTAACTGGGATTTTGTTTCGTTCAAAGTCTGGAGAATTTGTTGGGCTTGGTCCGTATCGTCCCAAAAATCCGGTTGGGCGGCGCACTGCTCCAAGTCTTGAACTTTGGCTTTTAATCCTGGCAGGTCAAAGATAGTCCTGGGTTTGCCCCAGGCGAGAGGAGATTAGTTCTAGGTTTCTTTTCAGGTCTGTTAATTCGGTGATCATTGAGCAAAAACAGTCTTTGACGCCAATCCAAGTATATGACCATTGGGCTAGCCCCGCACTGAGGGGGATTCATCAACAAAACTTATCGTGTTTGTCAAGATTTGTTAATTTTGCTTGGCTAGTCAAATTATTATCCCTATCATTTTGTAAATATGGATACAGAAATTATTCCTTTGACTTCCAAATTGCCCTGGTTGTCGTTCCTAGAGTCTTGGATTTTCTCCCGCTTTAGGGAACTTCAGTGGGGACTTGGGTAGGGAATCCCCGGATAAGTGCTAAAGAACTGGGCAGGCTCGGGGGTGCTTTTGGGAAGAATTTCGCCGGTTAGTAAAATGGAGAGGACTTTATGTCGCCACAAATGAACCTGTTTAATGCAACGGCATCGACGCCGGTCAATGAAATAGCTGGGGGTTGGCACGGTTTTTGTCAGATTACGTATAACCGAGATACTTGGGTCAAATTACTGGAGAAGCCGGGGAGCTATGCCTTCGATGAGGCTAAGTTACTTTGCCAGGATACTTCCACCACCTGGGTTGCCTGGGTGCCGGACCACGGGGAAGTTGTTTTAGACCGCAGTGATTTTTATTGTTAAACAGTTTGGCGACCGAAGTTGGCGATCCGGGTTGATATGCTGCCCAAGCTAGAATCTTTCTGGATCGCTGAAGTTGAGATTACTCGTCTAGACCGAAATCTGGGGCCAGGGGAGGGACGATCGCCTCTTCGTTGGGGGAGTCCACTGGACCGCGGAAAATAAACACAGTGGTGTTGGTTTGGCTAGCGATTTGGGTGGGTAAATTGCCGTGGATGACATTTTTGAGCAATCCTTCCCTACTGGCCCCCAGCACGATTGCCGCACATTCACGCATTTCCGCCAGGTCACTGAGGGCATCGGCAATGGAAGTGGAGCACACAGGAATGGGAATAATCGGTCTTTGTAACTGTTCTGACCACCGTTCTGCCAGGTTTTTTAAATCGTAAAAAGGGTCATAGCGCTGGGATTGACGGGGTAGATAAACTTTAGAAATCAGTAGCTGGGGGTTATTTTCCTCCGGGTAAAGGGAAAACAACGCCGGCAACAGATTTAACATTTTTTCAATGTTGGGGCCTCCCGCTACCGGCATTAACCAGTGGGCCATGGGGGATAAATAGCGGGGATAGGCGTGGTCATTGGTGCCCTGTTTAACCATTAATAAAGAGCAGGGGGCTTGGTCAATCAGGCGATCCGTGATTTGGCCAAAAATTTGGCCGCCAATGGGCATTTCCCCTTGCCATTCAAGGATTAGCAGGTCGCTATGGCGGGTTTGAATGGTATCAAGGATGGTGTCGGTAATGCTGTAGGCCAGCTTGATTTCCGTATGGAATAACACTCTCTGGTGGCGGGCAATGCGTTCCAGTTTTTGCATCAGTTGCCGTTGCCTCTGCCATTGCACCCTTTGCACAGAAGGGGATTGAGCTTTAGATACCTTGACCACCTGCAAACAGTCAATTTCGTAGTTTTGCTTTTTGGCGATTGCCGCCGCAATTTGAAACAAAACTAAAGCACTATCGGAGTCCCGGATGGGTAATAAAATGCGCCCTTCTCCCACCAACGGCGATCGGGTTTGGTATACGCTGTAGGCGGGATGGGGAGGATGGATAATTTGCCCCCCTAACTGACTCACTTCCTCCCGAATAATGTCTGTGCGGGTGATAATGCCCACTAATTTGTTGTCCCCTTCCACCACCGGCAACCGGGAAAGTTGATAACGGTTGAGCAAATAGAGCACATCACTGAGGGGCGCTTCCGGATCTACAGTGATGGGATTGGGGGTCATAATTTGCTTAAGGGCAATGTGCACCGACTCCTGGGCCGCATTGGCCAAATCCGTTTGGGTAAATACCCCCACCAGTTTGCCCCCCTGCACCACGGGAAAGCCCCGGTGATGGGAATTGGACATAATCGGTAGCACCTGGGCTAGGGTGAGACTCTGCTCCAGGCTTTCCACCTCCGTTTTCATTACCTGGCCAGCTCGGATATCAGCGAGAAAGTCATGGTCTGGCTTTTCCTCTGCCAAAAAAATGCCCTTGGTTTCCAGCAAATGATCGTACAAAGAACGGGGAAAGAGACTTTCCGCCACTAGATAGGACGTGGCACAGGCCACCATCAGGGGAAGCACCACGTTGAAATTGCCCGTTAGCTCAAAAACAATGATGATCGCCGTCACTGGCACCCGCACCACACTAGTGAAAAAAGCGCCCATCCCCGCCAGGGCAAAGGTAGTTTGGGTAACTTGATCTTGCCAATAACTGCCAAATTCCCCCACCAGATAACCCAGGGCCGACCCCATCACTAAAGCCGGCGCAAATAATCCTCCCGGCGCATCGGTGCTGTAGGCCAGGATAGTCAAAATGAAATGGGCCACTAAGGTCAAAACTACCTGATGCCAACTCAGTTCTCCGGAAGTAACAAATTCCCTCAGCCCTGCATTGTCCCGAAAAAAGCTCGGCAATAGGGCGATCGCCACGCCGGAAATTAAGCCCACAACACCAATGCGAATAACCAGGGAAAGGTTCTGTTTTCTTTGCCAGTTTTGCAGGGAGAGAATACTGCGGTTGAGCAAAACCCCCAAAATGCCAGCCAAAATTCCCAGTAAAAGATAGAAAGGAATCTCCCCCGTAGTAAAACGCACCGTTGGGCTATTGCTTAAGCTATGGGCCAGGTTAAGGTCACTGGATTGGAATACCAAAGACGTGACAGCCCCCACGAAGGAAGCGACGATCGCCGTTTCTAGGGTCAAGCTAGACACATCCCGCATTAATTCTTCCACCACAAACAAAACCCCAGCAATGGGGGTGGTGAAGCCCGCCGCTAATCCCGCCGCCGCCCCGGCCGCAATCATTTGCCGCCGATGTTCCGGGGAAGTGGGAAACCACCGACTCAACTGGGCCGCTAGAGCTGCGCCAATATGAACCGTGGGAGCCCGCCGTCCCAAGGTCATGCCTCCCCCCAGCACTAGCACTGTTCCCAACAGCTTGACCACCGCCACCCGCCAATCTAGGGGAATAGGATACCGAGCCAGGGCCGCTTTCACCTGGGGAATGCCACCGCCCCCCGCCGGTCGGGAAAATTGTTCAATTAATGCCCCCGCCAAACCCCCAAACACCAAGCCAAAACAGGGCAGCACCCAAATGGCCCCATAGGTATCCGCCAGACTCAAACGGCTGGACCCTAACCAGTTGACTCCGTTTTTAATTACTAAGGCCGCTAGGGCAGAAACAAATCCGATCACACAGGCTTCGGCGATCGCATAACGGCTATCGATGGCAGTGCGGCCATAGTGTCGAGAGCGCAACCATTGTTGCCACCGTTGCCAAAAGGGAAACCAAGCCATGGAGAGAAGAGAATTACTAAAACAGGTTTAGGGCAAATTTGGGGATTGCGTCGCCATCCGGCAATCAGTTTGTTACAATGGCAGCGGTCACCACAGCCTTTGAAGAGAGCGTCTTTGAGCCAAGTTGTTAATATCCCTACCCTAGATACCTTAGCGCAGGAACTGGCCGCTATTCAGCAAACTGGTTCTAAACGTATTGCCCTGCTAGGATCTCGCCATGTGCCGATAACCCACCAACAGTTGATCGAAATGATGAGCTACGCCTTGGTGTTGGGGGGTAACCATCTGGTCACTTCCGGCGCTACGGGCACTAATTCGGCCGTCATTAAGGGGGCTATGCGGGCCGATCCTAATTTACTCACGGTAATTTTGCCCCAAAGTTTAGACCGCCAGCCAAGAGAATCCCGTAATCAGTTGGGACAGGTAGTCCATCTGGTGGAAAATACTGAAAATGATAGTCTTTCCCTGGGGGAAGCCAGCACCATTTGTAACCGAGAAATTGTCAGTCGTTGTCAACAGTTGATTTGCTTTGCATTCCACGAAAGTCATACCCTTTTGCAAACCTGTGCGGAAGCAGAGGAGCAAAGAAAACTGGTCACCCTTTTCTATTTTGATTAATTCTAGGGATTTAAATTTTGCTGATTGGCTAGAGCGGCGTTGGGTGACTCCTTCCTATGCTGGTTGGTTGCTTTTGGTGCTGGCCGTTTGTTTATTTGGAGCTGCCACTAACTCCATGGCCGGCTGGTTATACGTCATCAGCGGCATCAGCTTTGCCCTCTTGATTATTGCGGCTATTTTGCCTTGGCGATCGCTCCGGCAGTTGCAGTTAGAACGTTTTCCCATTCAGCCGGTGAGTGCGGGGGAAGATTTGACCATTACCCTCCGACTCCATAACAACCATAAGGAGGCAAAAAATTTACTCCAGGTGTGGGATGTATTACCCACAGGTTTGGGACGGCCCCAAGGTGAGGCGGTCGAACTGGTTGCCCCCAAGGATTTTTACCAATGGAGTTATTTCCAGCCCACCCACCGGAGGGGAGTTTACCACTGGCAAAAGTTGGAATTACGCTCCGGTGCCCCCCTGGGTTTGTTTTGGTGTCGTCGCAGTCAGGCTCTCCCCGTGAAAGCCATTGTTTATCCCCAGGTGCTCAAGCTCCAACAATGTCCTTTGGTGGATGCTATTGGTACGGAGGATCAGGACAAGATCCAGAGCGATCGCCATTATCAGGCGGCGACGGAGGGCATAACGAAAACTTTACGGGCTTACCGTTTTGGTGATCCCACCAGGTTAATCCACTGGCGCAGTAGTGCCCGATTTGACCAATTTATGGTGCGGGAATTGGAAGTGGTGACAGGGGGTCAGGAGTTATTCATTGCCCTTGATAGTGCTAGTTCTTGGTCAGCAGAAATTTTTGAAGAGGCAGTCATTGCGGCGGCTTCTTTATATTTCTATGCGGTGCGGGCCCAGTTGAATGTGCGGCTATGGACAGCGGGGGCAGGCTTAGTGGCCGGTGGGCGATCGGTATTGGAAGCTTTAGCAGCGGTGCAAATGGAGGAATCTAACCAGCATGAACTACCCCGACGTATTCCTTTGCTGTGGATCACCGGCCGGGCTGACAGTGTGCAGGATTTGGCCAGTTACAGTCGTTGGCTCTATTTTGCTCCACCGGGGGCATCAGCTTCCCCTCACTCTGCCCTTTGTGCTGGCTTGATGGTTGAGGTAGGTAAAGATTTGTCCCAACAACTGCAGCGGCCTCCGAATTTTTCCCCAAGGATAGTTAGTTAGACATTAAAACAATACGTGTTTATGCTGAATGTGTCCTGGGTCACTCAATGGTGAATGGTGTTAGAGTAATATCATCAGCCACGATATGCTCCCCCCAGGCTTTTATCTCTCGTCAGGTTCAGCTATGTTTAAGGCTATTTTCCCAAGGTATTCCGTTGGCGATCGCCGTTTGCTAGAGTCAGTCCGCCACTCAGCTCAGCAGGGTTTCACCATGTTCGAGGTGCTGATTGCCTTGATGATTTCCTTTCTATTTCTGACAGGAACCCTGAATGCCATGGTAATGGCAACGGTAATGCGGGTTAAAGCGGAAAGAGAGGCCCAAGCTGGCTATTGGATAAAAGAAGATTTAGAGCAAGTTCGGGCATTAGCTGCAAACTTCAATCCGGCAACTGGTAATGGATGCCCTACAAGTGTGGGTGAAACTTTTCGAGATGCAAACAATAGTGCTGACGCCGATCCTAACAATGATGGACTAGCGAGCTTACCAGTTCCTGCCAACAAATCAATTGTCGGTGTAACAGCCGCTATTACTAGAACACCAGGGGTATCTAATAACGTTTTAACTCTTAGCTATCGTGTCAGGAACACCAATGTCACCGACAATGATATGGCTACCCTTGCAACACTTTACACCGAGGTTCTTCCTGCTGCCGCTCTTGCTTGTGAATAGATCATTGAGATGAATAATGGTGATGAAACTTCCTAATCCTACATTTCTTTTAAAACTGGTTTTCAATCCCCATCCATCTACGTCTAGTCAGGGATGGACACTAATTGAGATTGGTGTAGTCACAGTTATAGTAGGTATCTTAGCAGCCATGGCTTTCCCCAGTTTGGCAGGAATACAAGCTAGAAACCAAGTCAGAAGCAGAATGATTGAGGTCAGGGCTGCAGTACAGGAAGCCCAAAGAAATGCAATTAAAAGAGGTGCGACTTGCACTGTAACGATTGATGTTGCTGCTAGGAGTGTTAGGTTGCCCACCTCTCCACCTACCCCCATGGCTGGATGTTTAAATAACCCTGTAAGTATTCCTACGTCTGAACAAATCAGCTTTCTTGAACCATCCTCTGGTACGGTTGATATTTCTTTTTCTTATAAGGGCAATACAGTAAACTCACAGACGATAGTTTTGGGTTCCAGTAGAACATCCTATGAGCCATGCTTAGTAATTTCTTCCGGCTTGGGAATCGTGCGTTCTGGTTCCCGTGTAGGTGGTAACTGCGTAACTGGATTATGATTTGTTAAGTAAAATTAAGTTTTGTGAATATTTGTCTGGGTGTTTCTTTCACCACTTGCTTTTTTGATCACTATAAATATACTAAAGCCTAATGATCTTGAACAAGACTTTGCATTATGGCTTACAAGAATGAACTGATAAAAGCCTTAAAACTTTGCCTATTCACCCAAAAGAGCACATCAGGTTGGACATTAATCGAAATTGGCGTTGTGACCACAATTGTGGGAATTTTGGCCAGCGTGGCATTTCCCTCACTCATGGGCATAAAGGCTAAAATGGATACTAGGGGTGAATTTTCTGAGGTGGTACAGACTCTCCGACAGGCTCAACGTAATGCAGTCAAAATGGGTAGAGAATGTAGATTGATTATGGATACCACCAACACCCCACACCGCCTACAACTGGATCCCGATGCAAAATACACTGGATGTTTAACATTTCAGGAATTTCCTCTGAACAATAGTAAGTTCCATGAGAATTTTCCCGGTACAGCAATTCGCTTTTCTTACAAGGGAAACTCTACTAACATGGGAACGATGGTTATTCAGTCATCTTTTTCTCCCACAGTAAGTTATTGTTTGGCCATGTCTGGCATGATTGGTGTAATGAGAGCAGGGGTTTACGAAGGAGATCCAGAAACAGCTATTGATCCCACGCAATGCAGAACTGGTTATTAGCAAAACTAAGGAGATAAGACAGTGAAAATTCTATGGTACTTAATGACACGTAATTCCTCTAAAGGCTTTACACTACTCGAGTTACTGTTGGCCTCAATCATGACTTTTTTTGTGGTCAGTGCTACGGGCTATGCCATTTTAGTTATGACCAGGGAAAATATATCTTCTGACGTGTCCAGTGATTTGAGATTTAATACCGATAGGGCAACAGATTTCATAGCAGACGAAATAAGACAGGCCAACTTTTTGTCAACGAATACAGCTAACATACCGACAAATACAGGCACAGGTATAGAAAGTTGTGCAATGCAGACTGGTGAGCAATTTGTGATGGGATTAGCGGTTAGTTCTTCAGACGTAAACGTAGTTTATTACACAAAAACTCCTCCGGGCGGTGTATGGTTAGGGCCCAGTTCAATTTATCGTTGCGGGCCCTCATTGACTTCTAGTGGGCAGTTGGGATCGGGCAGAATCAGAAGTATTCTTGTTGATTCCATATCCACTGCGGCCGGCGCAACAACACCAACCTGCCCGTCTGGAACAACAAAAAGACCGACGACTCCTACCGCTGGCTTTTTTCTTTGTGTGGACAATAGTAACCAAAATTTAGTTCAACTACGATTAACGGCGGCATCTGACGAACTTGCTAATCGAGGGATGACAACAACTGGAGGTCAAGGCCGATTTGATAGTAAAGCTACCTACTCAGTTGTAACTACTGCTTTTACAAGAGCGGCATCTGATATTGCAACTTTAAATGAAAGTGGAACATGCACAGGCGTTACAGTGGCGGTTGATGGGAGAGCTGCTATACCTTTTTCTAGTGGAATGAGTGTGGTGGCAACATCTAGTAGCACAATGGTTTTTAGTCCTGGCACATGGACAAAAACAGGTAATAGCTATACCAGTGGAGGTTGTACAATTAATGCAGTCTTTTAAAGCAAAAATGGTAGCTTAAAATTATCTCTTTCCTAAATTATTGTCAGCAAAACTATAGTGAAACAGACCGTGTTATTCATTCCTGGATTTGCTGGAACCCCGGCCATGTGGGACTATCCCATAACTAATCTCGAGGATATTATCGATGCCCAAAGCTTGGTAATGGAAGGAGATTCGCTGCAGGCAATGGTGGATTTAGTTGTTAACAGCAACACACTGCCCGATAAATTTGCCCTGGTTGGCCATTCCATGGGGTCTTGGGTGGGAGCCGCCACCGCTGCCCTGCACCCAGAAAGAATTACTAAACTAGTGCTGATGGACGGTTGGGCTAGAAATAATGCTGCTAAAGCTGAAGAAATGGAAGCCACACTCAAGGCTCTGGAGGCAGGACAACACCAACAAGTTTTGGCTCAGCACTGCCCCAATGTTTTTTATGGTGATAATGCCAACTTTAGTAATAATGTTAAGTTTCTGCGGAGTCTCCAGGAATCTTTGCCGGCATCCCTAATTACGCAACAGTGGCAGGCCATGGCCAAAGACAACGATGTTCGTCACTTATTACCAAAAATTCAATGTCCCACCCTGGTGATCCATGGCCGTCATGATCCTTGGTTTGACTTGGACGAGAATTTATTCCTGGCCCAATCGATTCCCCATGCTCAATTCACCATCGTGGAAGATGCGGCCCACGGCACTCCCATTGAACAACCCCAAGCAACCACTGCTTTGTTGCGTCTTTTCCTCGGCAATTAAGATTTTGTGCAAACCACCCCAATGCCCATCATGTTGACTAAGCCCATCCGCAACCTAGGGAGTATGGAATCAAAGGTTGGGGTTTTCTGCAATGGTGACAGCTAAATCCTCCGGGTAGACGACGATATAGACTTTAATACCCGAATATTAAAAGCAGAAAAAAAGGGGGAACAGGTGGTAATTCCCGCTTCCCCAGCAATGGGCGATGGAGGTATCAAGACTAGAACTGTTTTTCAACCTGCTCAAACGTGTTGGACAATTCATTCCAACTTTTCTCTAGGCCAGCTTGCAATTCTTCCCAAGCCGCTTCACCGGACTGTTGCAGATCGTGCCATTTACCCATTAGGGCGTCCCGTTGAGCCTGAAGGTCTTTGAGGGATTTTTGATAGTTAACATTGGCATCTGCCGCTTTTTCTCTCGCTTCGGCAGTCATTTGGTCAATCTGGGCATTGAGCTTGTCAATTTTTGCCCTTACCTTCTCTTTGTAGGCTTCTTTTTCTTGGGCAGTCATAGTAGTGGGGTTAGACATAAAGGTTATCCTCATCTGTTTTTGTTTACTTTTCGCTTGCCGTCGGCTTTTTAATAAACCGCAGCACCCAGCCAGTGATGGGAAGAAGAAATTAAACGTTTCCCGGCATCACACCAGTAGGGTTAGTTAATGTTGTTTTGTGGAAATATTTATTTGACTGATTGGCCAAACTTGCTTGGTCTAGAATCTGCCAGTGATAGATAGGACTATCACGATTAGGGCTAAAGCCAAATTGGCAGCCAACCCGAAACCAATTAAATTCCGTCTAAACTGTTTCTTGGAATTTGGATCGATTTCTGATACAGGAGGAGAAACAGGATAAGCATTGATCAAACCCGAATCGGTGATCCGGTAGGCAGGCTCAACGTTGGGGGAAGAGGGCGCATTGGCTTTGCCGGTTGTTTCTTTCATTTCCGACTCTGGAGTCAGAGGCTTCTCCCTCTCTGTCAATCCCTTGGCGGCAACTTCAGAGGGAATTAGGTCGCTCCCATCACTGAAATGTTGGCCATGACTATTTTTAGCATTGGTTTCTTTTGCCAAAGCTACATTCTGGTTATCCATTGATAACCCTCCATCTAACGACAGCAAGTAATTTCCTTGCAATGACCCCATTATAACTCTCTGTCGTGCTTTTGTCAACTTAAAGTAATTTAACTTTAAATATATCGTTATAATTTTATAACTATTTTGTCATTACATAGCCTAAGAATATGTTTGAAAAGTTCGAGGCAAAGCCTTCGGAGTATGAGATGGAGCATGGCAACATGAATCATTGTCTCACTGGTGGTAGGTAAATATTCATAATCCTTTTGTCCATTCTTTTTGCTGACGACTTCCAAATTCCAGCCAAAGGTCTCATTAACCCAGGCAGTAAAATTCTTACTGTCAAAAATGCTATCAGTCCATATCAATTGCAGGCACTGCCATAGAGGAGCAAACCAAGTACCGAGTAGAGTAAGACCTTGGTGGTCTGAGCGATGACCGCTGTGAACCACAACATCGAGAAGTAATCCCATGGTATCCACGAGGATTGTACGTTTACGACCATTGACCTTTTTTCCACCGTCATAACCGCTTTCTTGTCCAGCGCCAGCCTTTCTCACTGACTGTGAGTCCAAACAACCAGCACTAGGGTTGGCATTTCTTCCGGCCTTAAGTCGAATCTTCTTTCTGAGGATGTGATTCAATTTTTTCCAGGTACCGTCTTCCTGCCACTGTCGGAAATAACCATAGACTCTTCGCCATTTGGGAAAATCATGGGGTAGAAGTCGCCAAGCACAACCCGCTCTGAGCATGTAAAAAATGGCATTAAGCACTTCCCTCAGATTAGTTTTCCGTTTTCTTCCCCCACTTTTTGCTTGGGGGAGATTGGATTCTACCAATTGCCACTGACTATCACTGATGTCCGTGCTGTAAAGTTCTCGGATTATCATTAATTATGGTGAAAATTTTATTCTTTTCACCATTTTCCATTCTTCACCCTACTTTTCAAACACGCTCTTAGAAAGTGTTTGAAAAGTTTTAAGCAAGCCTTTGAAGCATGAGATGAACCATGGCAACATAGAGCATGGTCTCACTGGTGGTAGGTAAATATTCATAATCCTTGCTTAAACGA
>NZ_JACJTH010000043.1:0-94985 GCF_014698595.1 Synechocystis sp. FACHB-908
AACGTATTGTATTATGACAAAAGTATCAGAAATAAAATATAAAGAAGTGGGTAACTTATATGGAGCAAGGAACTGGATAGAGTATGGATTAAAGCAAATAAAGAATGAACTGGGGTGGGCAGATTTTAGAATAATGGACTATTCCAGAATAGAAAAATGGCGGGAAATAGTGATGAGCGTATATTTAATGGTAAGTCTTCAGATAGAAAATTTGCCTCCGCATGATAACTCCTTAAACAAATCAAAAAAATGGATGGAAAAACATACTTAACAACATGAAATTAATAATTCAGCCATTATGTTACTTTAATTTATTAAAGCCGTGGATGACGGTGATTTATACACCTCAGTTATTGAGAAACTTCCATTGCTTATTTGACAAATTGAAGAAGGCAGTAATGGCTTTAGGAGACCTTATTATTGCTCCAATTATTTTACCTTCCCACCTACACTGATAGAAGAGCGATAGGTTTTCGACAGGCTTATTTGGTGGCTTTTTTGAATTTGGGATTCTTCCCCAGGTGAGCCATGGGGATTCTAATTCGCCCTGGCTGTTTATGGTGATAGTAGAATCGGCCCTCGGCATTCCCTAACATGTAAACTTTTTCCACTAACCATCTGTTGCTCCTAACAAACAACAAAAGGGGAGCGGAAAAACCGACCCCCTTGAAGATAGTTACTATTTTTTGCCAGTTTGATGACAATTAATTTGCCTGCAGTCGGTGAAAGGATAAATTTTATCCTTCCAGCCCAGACGAATTATTCAGGGACAGTGGCACCGGAGACAGCACTACCAAAGGAATCAGTTTCCTTAACAAAGCCAGTGTAAGCTTCCATGCCATGCTCGCCGATGTCCAAACCGATCATTTCTTCTTCGCCGGACACCCGGATGCCCATAGTTTGCTTGAGGATAGCCCAAACAACGAAGCTGAAGATAGCGGTGAAAGCACCGATCGCCAGAATACCAACGATTTGAATGATTAACTGGTTGATGCCGCCGCCGTAAAACAAGCCCTTCTCCATGTTGAAGAAGCCCACTGCCAGGGTTCCCCAAACACCGTTGACCAAGTGAACAGAAATGGCACCCACGGGGTCATCAATTTTAATTTTGTCGAAGAAGGCAACGGAGTAGACCACCAAAATTCCAGCGATACCACCAATGATGACAGACCCCCAGTAGGATACTCCAGCACAACCAGCGGTAATACCCACCAGTCCAGCCAGTACACCGTTGATTACCATGGTCAAATCAGGCTTACCATCTTTGAGCCAGGAGGTAAAAGTAGCGGTGAGACCACCAGCAGAGGCAGCAAGGTTAGTGGTAACGGCAATGTAGGCACAGGCTTGATCGGCGGCTAATTGGGAACCGGGGTTAAAACCGAACCAGCCGATCCAGAGAATTAGACAACCAAGCATGGCAAAACCCATGTTGTGGCCGGGGATAGCGCCGGGTCGGCCATCAACAAATTTACCTAAGCGGGGACCGAGAAGGAAAGCTCCAGCCAAAGCAGCCCAACCACCAACGGAGTGAACCACAGTGGAACCGGCAAAGTCCATAAAGCCCATGGTGTAAAGCCAGCCGCCGGCATCCCAAACCCAGTGACCAGTGATGGGATAGGCAATACCAACCAACAGAACACTGAAGATCAAAAACTCATTAAACTTGATCCGCTCAGCTACAGCACCGGAAACAATGGTGGCGGCGGTAGCAGAGAACGCAACCTGGAACAAGAAGAATACTGCTACGGGCAATCCTTCTGGAAATGGGCTTAATCCATAGTTGGTGTGGTCGCCGCTCAGGAAAAATCCCCCGAAACCGACGAAGGGATTGCCACTGCTGCCGAACATCAAGGAAAAACCGATCGCCCAGTAAGCTATGGTGGCCAAGGCGAAAACGATCAGGTTTTTGGTCAGGATGTTAACGGCATTTTTTTGCCGGCAAAGGCCGGTTTCCAACATCCCGAAACCAGCGTTCATGAAGATAACCAGAATGGCGGCTATCAAAATCCAGATGGCATTAAGGGTTCCCTGGAGAGTGGCAACATTTTCGTTAACGGTTTCAACGGTGATGTTGACAATTTCTGTGTCTTGGGCGATCGCCGCGGCGTTCCAGATTGCCACAATCAGGGCTGTTAAGGGAACACAGGCCAACCAGGGAGAATTAATTTTACGGCGTACAAAGCGAAAAAGGGATGACTTTTCTGCCTCCGTACGCGAGGAATGTGTCCGATTAACAGGACTCCTCTCACCCACATTTAGTTTAGACAATATCGAATTAGACATTTTGTACTTTAATCTACATTGTTCTACGAAAGTCCGCCCCCACCCATTTCTCCCAAATTATTAAGCCAGCTCTGTGATAGTGCCCTGCCATAGATTTGGTCGAAGAATAGAAGAAACTAGACTTTTTCGGACATCAAACCATTAGAGTATTCAATTTTTACATGATTGTTTTCTGTATGATTTACTACTTTTCAAATGGAAAATTCGGTGTAAACCTGTGAACTTTAGTGGCTCCCCTGCTTTTACCCATGGGGTTAATCGTCTTTTTGTACTATCAGCCCCTTGGTGTCTGGATTTCTTTCAACAAAGTACGGATTAGATCGCCAATTTCTCTCCAGGCTTTGATTGCTACTAAATTGGGGGGGAATAGCTGTCCAGATAGGCCAACGGCGATCGCTCCGGCCGCTAGGAAAGCTTGGGCATTTGCCAAAGTTACCCCTCCGGTGGGAATAAGGGGAATTTGGCCGAGGGGACCTTGGAGAGCTTGAATGTAGTCCACTCCTCCCAAGGTTTTAATGGGAAAAACTTTGACGGCGGTGGCTCCCCTCTGCCAGGCTTGGACAATCTCCGTAGGGGAAAAGGCACCGGGAATAATGGGGATGCCATGGGCCACGGCGCTGGTAATTAATTCTGGCTCACTGTGGGGGGTAAAGCAAAATTGGGCTCCACTGGCAACGGCCTGGAGCAAATCCTCCTGAGAGAGGACTGTACCCGTACCAATGGCACAATGGGGAAATTGATGACGCAGGTGAGCAATGGTTTCCCCCGGCTGGTCACTGTTCCAGGTAATTTCCACTAGCCCCATGCCTGCTTCGATGGCCACCTTAGCCAATTGCAGACTTAGGTCGATGGAATCAGTGCGAATAACGGCGATCGCCCGGTGCTGTCGCAACATTTTTAACCATGGCGATCGGAGGGCGGAGATAGCTGACTCCTGGGGGCAACCAAAATCATCAATGATGGACAAATTCCAAACTTCCTACATTCAACACTGTTCCAGATTACCGCTCCACCATGGCCCTTTCTCCCCTCTCCCGCTTTCAAGCTTCCTTACTCCTGGCCTTGGGGGGAAAAGACTGGGATGAAAACCATCAGAATCAAGCTAATTGCCTCCGATGGGGCCAACCCTGGCAGTACATATTATCCGAGCCTTACCAAACTCCTTTGCCGGAAAGATTTTGGCAAAATGCTTTGTCCCAACAGCCAGCCTTAACTACGGCAGAGTTAGTTAATTGGTTAATTGTTTTAGCTCTTTACCATTACGAAAATCCCTTCGGCTTTAGGCAGGATCTATCCCACTGGTTCCATCTTTGTCAGAATCATTGCCCTGCATGGGTCGGTGGTGACCAGGCCGAGCCCGCCTTATTACTATGGCAAAGACTACTGACCCTTATCCTGTCGGAAAGATTTGCCATTCACCAGTTGCCAGCCCTACTGAGAGCACCAGCGCAATGGTGGCCAGTTACTCCGGCCCCGGCATTTTCCCCAGAGTTACGCCAGGGCCTAACGGCGATCGCCGCATGTTTAGAAAATTATGTTTCCCCCAGAACCACGGGCCAAACTGCCGATCCCTGGATCCATATGGTTAGCACCGCCATTTATCTCTGGGGTCAAAACCCCGCTCAACCCCGGTTAATTCTTCGCCAACTAGGAATGGCAGAACAATCTGCATCAAAGGCGATCGCCCTTTCACCCCCGAGGAAAAATCAAGTGAATCACCCTGGCCAGAATCCTTATCCGGGGATTTTGTCCCCCTTAACCCTCGCCCTCGTGGGAGCTTATAATGGTATGCAGATTAGCCAACAAGCTCTAATAACAGACCATCGCTCCACAGTGCGCGCCAACTTTTTGCCCTTAGGACAACAACTTTGGCGGAGATGGTCCGGTCGTCTTAGTGTTGGTTCCGGCCAGGAAAACCCCGCCTTGGCTGTAGCTCCCCCGTTGGGAATGCAACGTCGATCTAGTTTAAAATTGGTCTCTCAACAGGAATATGCACAGATCCTCCCCACCCATGGCAATTAACTGGACAGCCCAACATTTTCCAGCCGTTGCCCACCCATTGGTGCTATGAAAGCAATTTTTGCCCTCCGCCAAGCAGTGGCGTCCCAACTAAAAAAGTCCACTGCCTCTAGCCATCCTCTCCCCAGGACCACGGCCTCCACTTCCCAAGATGAAACCATTTGGCAAAAAATCCACCGCTCCAGGTTTGTACGCATTGCCCACCCACCAGTGATGTTGGGTATTACAGTGGTGTCCCTCACCGGGGTAGTGGGTTACCGTTTCTATAACCAGCCCCAGCTCAGCGTTGGCACCGAATCTCCCTACACCATTTACGCCCCGGAAGATGGCAGTTTTGTGGACGAAAGAACCACAGAGGAAAAGCGGAAGGAAGTGCGGGCCGGTACCATTCCCCGCCTACAAAGGGATAACGAGTTAACCGCCCAACTCAAACAAGAAAGAAGTCAATATCTGGATGCCATCAACCAGCTCCGCTACCTAGCCGGTACCTTTCCCTACATAGACACCAAGATTTTTACCCTGGAGCAGCAACATTTACTCCGTAGTCTGGGGCCAGGGGAATGGCAACAATTGGAAGATTATATTAGCTATGGCCAGCCACTGCCCATGGCTTCACCCCAGTTGGCCAAACTGCAACAGTTATTTGATCAACAAAAAGCCACCACTTCCCCTGAGACCATGGCGGGCTTACTCACCAGCATCAGGACCGCCCAGGATAGATATGGTCGGGTGACGGCTCGCTTGGCGGAGGTTAAGGCCGATCGCCAGATTACCAATAACCAGATCGGGGCATTGAAGTTAGACGGGCCCACCTGGCAAACTACCCAACAGACCATTATCCAAGTCCATGACCGCATTCTCACCCAGGGCCTACCGGCGGGCATCACTGCTCCTCTGTTGGGGGAAACGGTACAACTCCATTTGCGCAACATTTTGCCCCCCCAGGCCCACCAAGTGGCGGAGAATAGCTTAAATAATTTACTCAAGGATAAATATAATCTGACTGTTGACAAGGAAGCCACCAAAAACTTGGCGGAAAAAGCGGTACTGGCCATGGAAAACGTCAAAGTATCCGCCGAGAAAAACAGTGTGATTGTGCGGGCGGGGGAAGTCATTACCCAAGAGCAATTTGTTTTGTTGGACGGTTATGGCCTGAGTCAGCGCCAGGTGAACTGGCAAGGCCTGTTGCGGACAGCGGGGTTGGTGGGGGGCGCTTTAATTATTTTCTGTGGAGTAAGTCGGCGTATCCATCGGCCCCTACGGCGGCGGGACCATATTCTCCTCTGTTTGCTCAGCGTTAGCACTCCAGTCTTATTTTTGCTTGACCCGGTCTATAACAACCTGCCGGCCATCAGTTTGCTCACCAGTAGCTTTTATGGCCCCACCCTGGCCATCACCCAAGTGGTATTGGTGGGGGGATTGTCCGCCTTTGCCATGGAATCCATTGTTTGGGAATACTTATTGGGCAGTGCAGCGGCGGCCTTGCTAGCGGGTATGATTGCCAGTAAGCTCCGTTCTCGGGATGAGTTGGCCCTGTTGGGGGTAGGGGTAGGGGCCACCCAGGGCATAGTTTATTTATTCACATATTTAATTGTTAACGCCTCAGCGGTCACAATTATTTGGTACACTGCTCTGCCCAGTGCCATTGTCTATGGCCTACTCGGTTTGGCTTGGAGTGCCATGGCGATCGGGGTTTCCCCTTACCTAGAAAGATTGTTCGACGTGGTGACCCCCACCAGGTTGGTGGAATTGAGCAATCCCAACTGCCCCCTGCTACAAAGGTTGGCCAAAGAAGCCCCTGGTACTTTCCAGCACACCCTATTTGTGGCCTGTTTAGCTGAATCGGCGGCCAGGGAATTGCGCTGTAACGTTGAACTGGTGAGAACCGGAACTTTGTACCATGACATTGGCAAAATGCACGACCCCTTAGGATTCATTGAAAATCAGATGGGGGGCCCTAATAAACACGATGAAATCAATGATCCCTACGTCAGTGTGGACATTATCAAAAAACACGTTTCCGAAGGGTTGGTGATGGCCCGACGTTACGGTTTACCGCAGGTGGTGCGGGACTTTATTCCTGAACATCAGGGACAAATGTTGATTTCCTATTTTTATATCCAAGCCAAGGAAGCGGCGGAAAGGGCGGGGGAACCGCCAGTTAATGAAGAGGAATTCCGTTACACCGGTCCCATTCCCCAGTCTCGGGAAACCGGCATTGTGATGCTGGCGGACAGTTGTGAGGCGGCGTTGCGTTCCCTCAGAGAAGCCAATCCAGAAACCGCCATGGCCATGGTTAACCGTATTTTTAAGGCCCGCTGGCGAGATAACCAATTGCAGGATAGTGGCTTGAAATACGAAGAATTGCCCATTATTGCCGATGTTTTCGTACGGGTGTGGCAACAGTTCCATCACCAACGGATTGCCTACCCCAAGGCGGCCTTAGATGTGCAGGTAACTAGTCCTTCCACCACCAGATTTTAGGCGGAACTCAAGTTGGGAAAGCCCTAGGATATCTGTATTAATGCTCTGATGGCGCAGAGGGCGGTTGGAGAGTGGTTTTGCTGACCATGCGGGTCTTTTTGCGATCGCCTTCGGATAAATCTTCCCCGGATTGAAGTCTGGTGGCATTGGTTTGCAAAATAGTAGCGCCATTTTTATCGCCCATTTGTAGGGCGGTTTTGGCGGCGGTTTGCAGCATGGTGGCCGCCCCTTGGCGATCGCCGGCTTTGAGCTTAGTTTCAGCGATTTGGGTCTGACGATATTTAGCCAGGGTGAGAATGGATTCCTGCACTTGGACATCGGTGCTGGGTTGGTACTGGGTTTGCACCTGAATGGTCAAGGGTAACGGGTCGGACAGCAGATTGGTTTGCCCAGAAGCAGGGTCATCGTAACGAATTTGCACTTGGCCAATGACGTGTTGCCCCGGCAGTAATTGGTCTAGGTAAAGGTTGAGCAGTAAGACCCTTTCTTGGTCGGTCATCAAATCTCCTAGACGCACTTCCTCAATTGCTCCCTGGTTTTGCACGGTTAAATCCATGGTTTCCGGCGATACCTGGGCCACGGGCTTGACGATGGCAAGATGGGCTTGGGGCGCTAATTCCAGCAGGAGATGGGCGTTGGTTAACCCGACATTGCTCATGCGTTGGAACAGTTGGCGAAAGGTATGCAACGCTTCGCTGGGATTTTCGATATAACTCAAACTGCCCTGGGCCGAAGCGGCGATCGCCTCCAGCACATCCTGATTCCAATGGTCGCCAAAACCAAGGGTATGAACCGTGAGCTTATAGTCCGATGCCACCGTGCCAAGTTTCAGGCAACGGTCATTATCCCCATGCTCATTTTCCCCATCGGTGAGCAGAAAAATATGGGAAACCCGGTCTTCCTTACCTTTAGCCGCTTCCTGAATGCCCAGTTTCAACCCCTCATCAATGGCGGTGCCCCCTTCCGCTTTTAACCTTTCAATGGCTTTGGCGATCGCCGCCCCGTTCCGCACCTGTTGATTTTCAATGACAATTTTGGCCCGGTGGTCGAAGGCAATGACCGAAAGGCGATCATCTTCCTCCAGGCGATCGATCAACCCCAAGGCCGCACTTTTAACCGTTTCTAAAGGCTGACCATCCATAGAGCCACTGTGGTCCAATACTAAGCACAAATTCAAAGGCAACCGGCGATCATGGTCATCCGCTTTGGCCGCCACGGCTATCCGCAACTGCCGCTGACTGGTAGGGGCCCCAGCATCCAAATTTTGGTCACTTAAAAGCAAGGAAAGGTCGATACGCATGGGGAGCAACTCAAACTTTTTCCTTTAGCTTACTCCAAGATTTTTGCCCCTGGGATTTTCCACCGATGAGCAAACCGCCAATCTAATCATCCATTTGCCATGGTTCCCGCAGGTTGTTGGCATCGAAAATCTTCTTCGGTCGGAGCACCAACACCACCTGGGCTAAAATCTCCCTTTCTGGCTCTGTTTCGCACCATTGAATTGCTACTGTTTCTCCTTGGTTGAGCAGAAAATAACTGCCATCATTCCAAATTTTTTTGCTGCGATCCACCACCACCAAAACCTGTTCATCCTTACGGGCTAGGGATTCCGACACTTGCCCTGCCGGACAAAAAATCGCCACCGGATCTTCCGCGGTCAAAATTGCTTGCCACTGGGGCACCGGCACCACCGCCCCTTCCCCTTGGTAACTAACTAAACCAAAAGGTTCCACCTGTTCTAAAGACTGCACTGCCTGCACCGCCTGGGGCTGGAGGGGAAAAGTCCCCGCCACTGGAATGAGTCGGGCCGCTTCCTGGTCTTCTTCGAGGCGAAACACCGGCACTAAGGGAGCTTTCCGGCTAGGCTGGGCGGTTAAATCAGTCAGTAATTTTTCGATCGCCTGACGGGCGTTGGGGGAATGGGCGAATTTTAATCCTTTGACAATTAAACGGGTTCTTTCCGGCAAATTCTTTTTCTGCCGGGCTAATTTCCAACATTGATAGGCCAATGCGTCCCCAGGATGGTCGGTAAAACCTTCTGGCAGTTGGGACAGGTAACCAAATTCCTGAAATGCCTTAGCCAATTCCTTCGCTTCATCGGCAGCCAAATTCTTCTGCTGGGCCTCCACTGCGGCGATCGCCCGTTGTTGATGGTTGAGGATGCGTAGTTCGTACAGCACGTCACTTTTGGGACCCCGATAATAGGATAGTACCGTTTCATCGATGCCTTGCTTGACCAGACTTTCATACACTTGACTAGCCACAATCACCAAATTTTGTTGCACTTTTTGGAAGCCGGACTGCTCAAAAATTTCTTCAGCACCGTAACCTGCCTTCTGTAATTGCTGACATTTTTTACCCCAATCTACCCAAGTGCCCTCTTTATGCAACAGGGAACGGATCAGTTCAGCGGCTTCGGCGGCGCTCACAGTAGGGTTGGATTCAGGGGAATGGGTCATCGTTGGCTAAAAATCTAGGCAATTAAACTACTCTACTTTCATTATCCTGCGTACCAGTAACGTTAAATCTATACATAAAACTTAACATTCTGCTGGCATCGCTATGGAAACCCTGACCGTAGCCGAGGTGAAATCTCCCCAGCTCTAAAAATAAACTTATAATTTACAAGTTTTTATAGTCTTTTTGAGTTACTATGATTTCGAAACTTATGAATGATTATGCGAATTAGCCCGGGATGTGGATTTGGCAGGATTTTTCCTTCAGCTTCTCTGGTAAGTTACAAAGAACTATTTTTGATGCTAACAATAGCCTCAATCACCTAGCCCTGACACCCAATTAGTACAATGTCTGATTCGTCTCTGAAACAAGCCCTATTGAATCTTCCACCAATGGCCTATGAGGCTGACATAGTAGGGCGTCTGGTTATTCCCGAAATGATGGCTAAGTGGAACTTTTCCTATTCAGATGGCGAAATCGTACAACAATATAAAGTTGGAAATGGCTTACAATTCGTTGATGTTGCAGGTAGAAAAAATTACGGCGATGATATCTTTTCCCACACACTGAATGGGGCAGAAATAATTGTTGAAATTAAACGTAACACAATAGACTTAAGTTCAGATAGTAAGAACTATCTGGCGGCGGTTGCCCAATTGAAAAGATATTTGGACCCCAGCGCAGCTAATTGCGAAAAAGTAAAGTGGGGAGTAATCACGAACGGGAAGCATATTCAGCTTTTTCGTCGCCACGGTAGAACGGTTTATCCTTTCACAACTAACATTGAGTTAACCCCAGATAATATCGATGAAGCAGTTGGTCTAATTGGTAAATATATGGAAAGTGACCACCGAGCTTTAAAGATTGCTTTATACAATAATAAGGGCGGGGTCGGAAAAACTACAACAGCTATTAATTTAGCGGCAACTCTTTGCATTCCTAAGCCTGAAGGTTATGCAAAAAGGGTTTTATTAGTTGATTTTGATCCAAATCAAAAAGATTTGACTGATTTACTCAAAATAAAACCAAGCAGAATAAGATTGTCTCAATATCTTGAAGACGTTAAGAACAATAAATCCAACAAGCAAGGTATTATTTCCAAATATGAAATTAAACTAAAAAACTCGAAAGTTTATAACTGCTTTGATGTTATTCCCGCTGATGAAAGTTTTTTGGGTAAATCTTCCCATGAATTGATGAAAGTTAAAAAAGGTAGTTTACGGGAAACCCTTTCTCAATTTGCCGATGATTACGATTATATTCTGATTGATGCTCCACCGGGGGATAATTACTTTACCCAAGAGGCAATTACTGCCGCTGATGTCATTTTAATGCCTTCAAAACATAACAGTATTAGCTCTTTTAAAAATGCCGCAATGGCCATGAAACAAATTTTGCCCCAACTAGGTAGTGAAAGAAGGGCATTTAATCCGGAATTAGCAGATCCAACACCATTACCAATCTTTTTCAATGGTGAAAATATAACGGATGCATCAAGGAAACAAGCTGAACAGGCAATTCAGGAAATAATTGAAACAGTTAAATTGGAAGACCAAATTGATTTAACCAGTTTTTTCTTCCCTAAGTTAACAGATGCCCAAGAAGATAAAGCAATTTTTACAATTCCTAATTATGCCTATATTTCATCTATAGCATTTTCCTATCGTCCGGCTGTGTTTACCAGCAAAGTTGCTCGTGGTCATTACAAACTATTAATCGAGGAATACTTTATCTAATGAAACAAGAAATTGGCGCTCTACTGCATCTTCACGTTGACGAAATTGAACCACTCTTTGCAACAAAATCACATCAGTTTTTAGTCGCCAAAGCAGCTGAATCAATTAATCTTTGTGGTGGAAGAAATTGGATTCCTTTAGTTGTTAAACAAACGGGAGAAAGTAGTTTTGTCGCTGTTGCTAATATCTTCACTTTGGCGGCAGTAAGACAAGCAGGGCTTACAAAAATTTGGTGTATCGTTGCCGATGATGATCAGTTTGTACAACAATCTTCCCAACTTTTAAGCAAGGAAATTGTGCCCAAAGTAAACTTAACAACGGCAACTAGAGATGAAATTAAACTTGCCCTTGACTATTTAATTAATCGTTCGGTTAATCCTTTATCTGGAGTAAAAGTTGCTACTTCACTGGATAAAATATCTAATGCTGAACGTAAATATTGGCAAGAAAGTCTCAAGGATGTTGTTGCTCTTAAATGTGGTATAACCAATGGCAAAAAATTAGATATATTCAAGGAAATTTTCTATGTTACTCCTGAACCTCGTCTAATTTCTGATGATGATTTGGGGAAATCAGGGAATGACTTGAAAAAATTAAGTGTGACTGGACTCAGAAAAATTGCTAAAGAGAGAGGACACTCCGGTTATTCCAAGATGAAAAAAGCTGAACTGCTAATTTTATTAGCTGATACTGAGGAATCATAGCTGACTAATAGATTATAAGGCAATTTTACTATCCATATTCTTGGGAGTAACTCTCAGCTTATTCTAGTACTTGGAGTTGTGATTGATCACGGTGCATCAACTCCACTAAACCCGACCAAACCATAAAGTCTGCTTCATCGTTCAAAATTCCGCGGAAAAATTGCTCATAGAATAACTCCGACGACATTTGATATTTTTTTTCAAACTCATCTAGTTCAATTCTCAAATTCAAAATCCCCCGTTGCAGTTCTTGAATCTGGTAATTAATAACACTTTGGGCGAATCTTTCATTATCAATGCCACTGCTGAGAATAGTCTTAAGTTTTTGTTCCGTATCTGGTTGTAACGAGAGTTTTATGTCTAGCATATTTCTTTAATTGTTAGAGGTTAATTTGATATTTTAAGTCGTTAAATTGCGATATTTTGCCAATATTGCCAGGCAGCATAGCTGAGGGTGACAACCCCCGTTAAAATTGCTGCTTCATCGGCTTCAAAGCGAGGATGGTGCAAAGGATGATTCATCTGGCGATCGCCAAAACCAGTACCTAAACGAAACATAGCTCCAGGGGCGTGTTCTAGGTATAGAGCAAAATCTTCTGCCCCTAGGGATGGTTCAGGAATAATTTGCAGGGCTGATTCTCCCCAGGCTTCCCGCACTGCATTTTCTAACAACTTATTTAACTGGGCATCGTTCTGTACCGAAGGTACTCCCCGACGGTAATTGACTTCATATTTCGCCCCATAGGTTTGGCAAACGTTGGCCACAATCCCCTCAATCCATTGGGGCAGTTGGGCATGGGTTTCGGGATGGAGAGATCGCACTGTGCCGGCCATGCGGACTTGGTCGGCAATCACGTTGGGAGCCCGGCCACCGCTAATTTGCCCCAGGGAAAGCACCATGGGCCGGAGGGGATTTTGGGTGCGACTGATGGCTTGTTGCAAAGCAGTAATTACTTGGGCCGCAATCCAAATGGCGTCGATCGCTTCGTGGGGCCTAGCACCATGCCCCGATTCCCCTTGGATAAAAATTTCCAGATCATCCGCCGCCGCTGTCAACGCACCGTAACGAATGCCCACCTGCTGGGCCGGAATAGAAGGAAAAACATGAACGCCTAAAATATGGCTGACCCCCTTCATGGCCCCATCTTGGATCATCCAACTGGCCCCCTGGGCAATTTCCTCCGCTGGTTGAAATAAAAAGCGCACATCCCCCGGTAACCTATGCCCCATTTGGGACAACACCATGGCCGTACCCAAACCCAAAGTGGTGTGGATATCGTGGCCACAGGCGTGCATCACCCCCGGATGGCGGGAAGCAAAGGGCAAACTCACCATTTCTTCGATGGGTAACGCATCCATATCGGTACGGATGGCCAACAGCCGCGGATCGTCTCCTTTGCCGGACAACTGCCCCACCACCCCCGTTTTCCCGATCGCCTCTTCGACATGGAGGCCACAGGAGGACAACACCCCCGCCACATAGGCCGCCGTTTGATATTCTTGGCCGCTCAACTCGGGATGGGCATGGAGATGGCGACGGATTTCCACCAGCCGGGGCAATAGGGTTTGGGCTAAATTTTTTAGCTCCACCAGGGCAGCATCGGTGTGTTGGGAAGCAGAGGATAGCAAAGTGGCAAAGGGAAAATGTTAGTGGTGCTTTTTAGTGTAGAACACGGCATTGGGGGAAGTTAACCAAGGTCGTCGTTTCCCATGGAGTTCCTCCCCGCAGTGAGTAAATAAATCGGATTGAGGGGATCAAAGCGGGTCAGTTCGGCAAATTTAACGCTCTGGCTAATTTGCACCTGTTGCACTTTCACCTGCCATTGTTGTTGTTTAAACCAGCCCAGGGCTAAGCTCAAATGCTCCAAACTGGCGATCGCCATCACCACCAAACCATTTATCGCTAAACGTTCCCCGCAAGTCTGCAAAATAGAGGTTAATTGCCCACCGTTACCACCAATGAAAACTCGGTTAGGAGTAGGTAAATTGGCTAAAACTTCCGGGGCAGAGCCGGCCACTACCTCGACGTTTTGCAGTTGAAATCGTTGGCAATTTTGTTCGATTAACCGTTGACCAGCGCTAGTTTTTTCAATGGCAAAAACTTTTCCCTGGGGACACAACCGGGCACCCTCGATCGCCACTGACCCGGTACCGGCCCCAATGTCCCAAATAATTTGTCGGGGTTGCAAGGATAAAGCGGCTAAAATTTGCACCCGGATAGGCTGTTTGGTAATCATGCCAGGGCGATCGTCAAAGCTAGCAAAGTGATGATCGGCGATGCCCAAAATGGGTAACTGATCCAGATCAATTAGGGGATTTTCTGGCTTTTGTTTAACTAGCACCACTACATTGAGGGGGGAAAAATCCGTTGCGGTTAGGGATGCTAAAGATGGCAAATCAAAGGCTTGAATCTGTTCATTTGTTGCCGCTAAGTTTTCACAAACCCAAGCTTGGTAAGTGGTGGTCAACCCCAAAGATAAACATAAATTGGCGATCGCCCCTGGATGATTTTGCCCATCGGTGAGAATGGCTAATTTTTTTGCTCCTTTTTGCAGGGCTTGTATGAGCAACTCGTTGGATCTTCCGTGGGCACTGATGATGGTGGCATCCTGCCAGGGCATTTTTAAACGATTAAAGGCTAGCTGAATGGAACTCAAATGGGGATGAAATTTTAATTGTTCCGGGGAAAATTTTTCCAGTAATAACCGTCCCAAGCCAAAGTACAGGGGATCACCGGAAGCTAAAACAACAATAGTTTCGTGTGACTTTAAAGTCTGATGAAACTGCTTGATTTTCTTTAAATCTGCTGAAAAATCCTTGATGACTAAACTTTTTTTGCCGTACTGCGGGAAGTAACTCAAATGGCGATCGCCGCCGGCCAATATTTTTGCTTGGGCAATTAATTCTAGTGTTGAACTAGTTAACCCTTCGGCACCATTCAGGCCAATGCCCACCACATGGATCATTTAATTAAATTTCCTCACTAAAAATCGGCCAAGCTTAAATTTTAGAAGGCATTGTAAGTAAATCTCTTCCAAACAAAATAACAATTATTTCCCCCCTTTCAAAGGGGGATGAGGGGGGATAAAACTAATCACGCCATAGGGGTTAATTCCGCTAATTCTTCCTTGCGGGAAGCCCGTAACTGACCACAGGCCGCATCCGCTTGCACTCCCCGGGAATAGCGCACACTGACCGCAATGCGATGGTCACTCAAAACCTGGGCAAACTGATTGATTTGGGCTTCCGTAGGACGCTGATAATCCACCTCGGAAATGGGATTGTAGGGAATTAAATTGACATGGGTTTGGAAACCCCGCAACTTTTGGGCCAATTCTTCCGCATGGACTGGTTGGTCATTGACTCCCGCCAGCAGCACATACTCAAACGTCACCCGTCGCCCCGTAGTTTCCACATAGGCTCGACAGTCCGCCAACAATTGCTCCAGGGGATAGTGCCGGGCACTGGGAATTAACGATTGTCGCAAAGTTTGATTGGGAGCATGGAGACTAACCGCAAAAGTAACCTGCAAATGGCGATCGGCTAGTTGGCGAATTTTCCCCGGCAACCCCACTGTGGAAATGGTCAACGCCCGCTGGCCAATGCCCACCACTTGATTAAGACATTCCACCGCCTTCACCACCTGGGGCAAATTTAACAGCGGTTCCCCCATGCCCATGAAAACCACATTGCTCACCCGTTCATGGAATTCCTCCTGTACGGTCAGCACTTGGTCAACAATTTCATGACTTTCTAAATTGCGGATGAACCCTCCTTTGCCCGTGGCGCAGAAATTGCAATCCATGGCACAGCCAACCTGGGAGGAAACGCACACCGTTAAACGCTTACTGCTGGGAATGCCCACCGTTTCAATAATCAACCCATCTGCCAAACGAAGCAGGTATTTCCTTGTGTGATCCGGGGCCACCGCACAGTGGTCAATGACCGATCGCCCGATGGGGTAATGGACATTTTTTTCCCGCCATACCTTCGGCAAATCTGTCATGGCAGTCAGGGAACGGGCCCCTTTTTGATACAACCATTGGTGAATTTGCTTACCCCGATAGGCCGGTTGGCCAGTGGTTTGCACCCAGTCAGTTAATTCCGGCAGGGAAAGGGATAGTAGAGGAGCGGGGGAAGGGGCCATGGCGATAAGCAAAAAGAAGCATCCATGGCCAGTGTAAGTCAGATTTCCCGGCCACTACAAAAAAATCCTGGCCAAATTGTTGACATAAAAATCTTTCTTTGGCATATTGATAAAAGTCTGAAATTTGCGGGTATAGCTCAGTGGTAGAGCGCAACCTTGCCAAGGTTGATGTCGCGCGTTCGAATCGCGTTACCCGCTTATTAAAAATTTTCCCCAATCTGCGGAGCAAAGTGAATCATGGCAATGGTTAGTTTTGCCTGGCAGTTTCTCAAGCAGAAAGTGTTTTTTTGGTTGCACAAAAGTCAGGAGAGTGACCATTCTCCCGAGACCTTGGCGCCATTGCCAGACACCTTGGAAGCAAAACTTCTCCAATCCATTAACTCCCTCGTTACCCCCACCGCCTACATCAAGGCCATTCATTCCGCCCTAGAAGATAGCCTCCAGGCCTGGCAAAAAAACCTAGAAGCCCCCAATAGCCTGGTGATTCTGGCCAATCCCGTCGAGCCGATCGCCAAAATTTTGCAGGATAGCTTAAACAGTTGGGATAATGACCTGGAGGTAAAGGTGGTGACCCCCCTGGGGGATTTTCGTCGCCCTTCTGATCCTTTGACCATAACAGCCCAATTGCGCCATGCCCTAGAAGCCCAGGGAGGCATTGAGTTTGACGGCCAGGGAGTGGACTTAATCCAGGATGTGGAATGTTTGGAACAGCGCACCACAGTGGTGGTGATTCCTTCCTTAGAACAATGCTTTCTGCGTTGTATCAGCGGTTGGGACGGCATTGGTTTTTTGCGGGAAATTACTGTGCAGAATCCTCAATACTTCTGGTTGATTGGTTGTAATTCCTGGGCCTGGGACTTTTTGGATTTTGTCAGCCAAATTAGCGCTTATTTTGATGACGTGCGTCCTCTGCCAACCTTAACGGGGGAAATGCTCCGCAGTTGGTTAATCCCCCTCACAGGGCAATGGGGCACTATTAAGCCAGAAGGCGATCTTGCCAACTTAATTAGTGTTAATTCATCTAATTCATCTTCATCAGATGCCCAGGCAGAGGTCGAACTTTATTGGCAAAACCTTGCGAACTGCTCCCAGGGGATCGGTTCCATTGCGGCTAAGCTTTGGTTACGGAGTCTGCGGATCAAAAAGCAAGTGATGGAAAGGGAAAACCCAGCTCAATCGGTGCTCAATACCAAAGAAAATGAGGACCAAATCTGCCCCTTGTTCCAGGTCAATCCCGCCCAGCCGAGCTTACCGTCCTTCACCAACCTAGATTTGTATTTGCTCCACTCCTTGATGATCCACGGCCGCATTAGTCCAGCGCACTTGGCCCTGAGCTTAGGGGAACCGGAAAGTCAAATCCAAGCTAGGGTACAGCGGCTCCTACGGGAAGATATTTTGGTACGTCGTTGGGGGGATTTAATTATTTGCCCCACCTACTATCAACAACTGCAAAGTGAATTGGCCAATAATAATTTCTTTGTGGGGGGAAGATGATGTTAGATACCACATTTTTGTCAGATTTTTTTACTCTGAATAGAAATACTTTTGCCCATTATTTGCCGGTAATCCATTTAACTAATGCGGGGGAATTTGGGCTTCAGCATTTGTCCTCCCTGCCCTTGGCTCAGTTGACCCCCCCGGATCAAATTCCCAAAAGTTTGCTGACGGATTTGACTATCCGAAAAATTATTCGGGCCGTAATTGCTGTGGCGATCGCCTATGGGTTGATGGCGGTAATTCAAAAGGTCACTAACTGGATTTCGGAGCGGGTACCCCGGCGGTTTCGGCTGTTGGTCAAACAATCTTTACCGTTTTGCAAAGCATTAATTTTACTATTTACCATTTCCTATTTATTAAACCTATTTTTTAATTTATCGGAAGGTAATTTATTGGCTTTGACTGGTACCATTGCGGTGGCCCTAGGTTTTGCGTTTAAAGATTACATTAGCTCCATTATTGCCGGGGTGGTGGCCCTGTTTGAAGCGCCCTATCGGGTAGGAGATCGGATTCAAATTGGAGATCATTACGGTGAAGTGACGGGCTATGGACTGCGGGGTATTTGCCTCCAAACTCCGGACGATAATAATGTCACCATTCCCCATAACAAAACCTGGACAGAACCGATTTCCAATGCCAATGGCGGTAATTTAGAAGCCCAGGTGGCCACCAGCTTTTACTTCGATCACAGCGTTGATGTGGAACAGGTTATCCGTATTTTGTACCAGGCCGCCTACAGCAGTCGCTACACCCAACTCAGCATTCCCATTGTGGTGGTGATGAAGGAACACATCTGGGGCACCGAATTTAAGCTCCGTTCCTATCCCATGGACGCCCGAGATGAATTTGCCTACCAAACGGATTTAATCCGTCGGGCTAAACGAGCCTTTGGCCAACAGGGTTTGCCCTATCCCAGACTAAAACTGGGGCGGGATGAGTCAGACACCTGAGTGGGTGGGCTTTTTCAGATCGGATTGTAAGCTTTAGTGACACTAAGCAAAAATACTCGGTTGTAAAATTAGCGTTGGTCGAAATTTAGTTGCTTGAGCAGAAATGGCCAAGCGGCCTGGTTACGGCCCGGTTCCCTGGCACTGACCTCAAAGGTTTTGCCCCCAGCTTCCGCCCATTGCAAACTGTCCACACATAACTTGGCGATCGCCCAGCGACTAACTTGGCCCCGCAGATTATCCCCCTGGGCAAATTGCATCATTTCTGGATTTTCTGACTCCGTTAAAGCACAGGGCCGAACGATGGTGTAGGTCAAACCACTGCCCCGGATGGCATCTTCCCCCCGTAATTTCCAAGTCAAAATGCCTCCCAATTGGTCATTGAGACGCACCGCCGGTGGTTCTTCGTCCAAATTCAACCCTGGGCGATCGGGACGGGTTACTCCAGCCGAACTGACGTGGATGAACTGGGGCGTGAGGGGATTGGCATAGGTTTTGATGGACTCAATTTCCAGACCAAATATACCCGGGGAAAAGCTGGGATTTAGCCCACCGTCGTACTCAAATTTGCTATGCATCAACTGGAAGGCGGACACCTGGGCAGAATTGAATGGGCCCTTTTCTGGCACGGTTTTCGCCCGAAAGACGGGAATTAATTGTTGGAAGGGAATACAAACTGTTTGGGGACGATTGTTGAAAGTATCGAAGGAGTAACAGTAGCTCAGCCCATCCCAGTCGTTTTGGCTACGGATAATGAATTTGTAGCGCTTGCCGTCCCCTTGGATGCGGAGTTGAATGCCCTCAGCGTAGGAAAGATCCAACGCCGGTTCAAAATTTGGCGATCGCACCGAGGCAAAGCCCCCATTATTAGCGGTGGAAACTTCTCCGGTGAATAAAGCCCGATCGCCGGTCAGTTGCCATTGGCTAGCGCTGACACCCCCCATCACCCCATCGTCAACGGAATACCAAGCTAAACGGGGAGAATCAGTCTGACGAAAGTCGATCAGGGTGTTTTCCTTGGGCTGAATATGTTCTTTGACCACCGCCAGCAGGTTTTTGATGCCTTCATACTCCACTTGCTCCGGTACGTCCACCACTTCCGGCAGGTAAAACTTGAGCCCTTGGTAATACTTTTCCCGTTGGGGCGTATCCCCTTCCACTGGTTGAACTTTGGTGCCACTACAACAAATCACCGCCGTTACCCTGGCCATCAATGCTGGAGTTAAACTTTCTCGAATAGTTAAATCACCGCCAAAAAATTCCAGGCGATCGGGTAGCCTACCCCCAAACCAAGCTTGAAAAAGTTTTTTGGCCCTGGGCACATCCCGCACCAACACCCGCACCTCTTGGCCTCCGTCAATGAGCAATTTAACTACCCTTTTGCCCACGCCGCCGGTGGCGCCCACAACTAAAATCACAGTATTTTTCCCTTGGTTGACAGCACTGTTTCTAATCTAATCTTCCTAGGGTCTTTGCGCTAGGCAACCCAGTTTAGCTAGCAGTACGGTGGGAATTTCCTCAGGCCGTGGCCAAAGATTTTCAGAAAGAGCATTTAAGTATTGAAGTTTATTAGGACTATTTGTTAAGCCTAATGGCGCCTAAAATTTTTAGTTAACTACCTTTTTTGCACCAGTCGGTCTAACTTTTCTTGCACGGCCAACTTGATCAAAGACCGCAGTAAAAAGAGGCCAAATAGTCCCGCTAAGCCGAAACCCACCACAGCAAAACGAGCATAGACCGTGGATAGCAAGACCGTTGCTGATAGTAAAGTAAAGCCCGTTAAACAGGCAAAAATGAGACTTTTTAGGGCCAAGTGGATTTTCCGCAACAGGCGATCGCCTTCCGGGGAGCGGGTGGCAAACTGGAGCTCGCCCCGTTCTAATTTGGCGGCCAATTCCTGGAGAAATTGTTGGTTACGGGATGGTCTGTTCAATTGGTCGAGGGCAAATTGTTTAACCTGTTGCAGCAGCGCCATGGCTAGGGAACGTTTAGGTTGGGCAACGGTGATGCTTTGGATGAAGGGCTGACTGGCGGCGATTAAATTATAGCGGGGGTCCAAGGCCCGGGCGATGCCATCCAGAGTAGAAATGGATTTTAAAATAAAGGTCATTTGGGGCGGTAGGCGGAAGGGTTGTTGTTGGAACATGGCATAGACCTCTTCCCCCACTTGGTCAAAGGCTTTAATATCAATCGGTTTATCGCGAAAGTTATCCAGCAAAAAATTAATAATTCTTTTGATGGGACTTAGATCTCCTTTCGGTTCCACTAGGCCCATATAAATTAAAGCCTCTAACACCTGGTTGGTGTCCTTTCTCAGTACAGCAAAAAAAGTTTGTACCATTTGATCTTTGGCAATGATTTTCACCTCCGCCATGGTGCCAAAATCATAAAAAATCAAGTCCCCCTGGCTATCCACCGCCATATTGCCTGGATGGGGATCGGACTGGAAAAAACCATCAACTAGTAACTGTTTTAAATAGGCGCAAATACCGGTTTGAATCACCAAATCTAAATTAATGCCAGCGGTTTCCAAGGCTTGGCGATCGTCCACTTTAATGCCCGGTAAATATTCCAGTGTTAAAACCATGCGGGTGGTGTATTGCCAATAAATTTCTGGCACCCTAACCCTGGGATAATCAGCAAAGTTTTGACGGAATCTTTCTGCATTTTTGCCTTCGTGAATGTAATCAATTTCCAAAAAAAGCAGGGAGAAAAATTCTTGATAAATGGCTTCAATTTCATATTTTTGGGCCAGTCGACGGAATCCGGGTAACCATCGTTTGGCTAACCGCAATGTTTGATGTAAAAGCTCAAAATCTAGATTTAATAAACTATCCAATCCTGGTCTTTGTACTTTCACCACCACCGCTTCCCCCGTGGGCAACACCGCCCGATGCACCTGGCCTAAACTGGCCGATGCCAGGGGAGTAACTTCAAATTGTTGAAAAATCTCATCGATCGCCCCGTGCAATTCCTGTTCGATAACGGCGATCGCCTGACGGGAATCAAAGGGAGGGACCCGGTCCTGGAGTTGGGTAAAAGCTTCGATATATTCCGCCGGAATGATATCTGCCCTGGTGGAAAGGGACTGACCGATCTTGATAAAAGTAGGGCCCAAATAGAGTAACTGTTGCACCAACCATTGGGCTCGACGATAGCGCCGTTGGGCAGAGCGGGGGGCCGTGAGCCGGTCCCACGACAAAAAGAACACAAATAACAGAAAAACCCTAGTGACCGCCAGTTGTCTGCGCCACGGCCTACGGGACAAACCCGACCAACTGAGGGGTCGATCCGCCATCGGTTGCGAAATGAGCATCATCAACGGAGGAAAAATTATTCAGTCGCCCCAGACTCCGGAATCATTAAGGTAAAAGTTATTACGGTCTGGCCTGGCTGGCAGGAGGGCTTTCCCACAACGCTGATTTTACCATTGAGTTGCTCAATTAAAGTGCGGACAATGGTTAGCCCCAACCCCACCCCGGCGATCGCCGAGTCAATCACCCATTGCTCCCGATAAAAAGGATCAAATAAATGTTGGAGATTGTTGTCATCCACGGCCACAGTCTGATTACTAAAAGTGCATTTAATATTTTTTTTAACTTGCATTGAGATTTGCTCACATTGTTCTAAGGTGACCACAATGGAACTATCGGCCACGGCAAACTTTTGTGCATTAGTTAACAGTTCTTGGAAAATTTGCCGCAAGTATTTATCATCAGCGGCCACCGAATTAATCCCATGGTCGTAATGAAATTGTATTCTGTGATTGTCTTCCTGCAAGGGAAAGCAGTGGTCAATCACTTCCTTTAGCAAAATAGTTATATTTAAGTCATAGATTTGTAGTTGATTAACCTCTTGTTTTAGTTGCTTTAATTGTAAAATTTTGCTGTTAATATCATTGAGTTTATCCCACGCTTGATCAATAATTACCAATCTTTGTTCTAGCTTTTCTGGGGTGGGGGGAGTGGCGCGCAAAGTTGCAACTACCATGCGGATGGTGGCCAGGGGGTTGCGGGTCTGATCACTCATGATGGTGATAATATTGTTAATTAATTTCTCATTCCATTGTTTTTGTTGTTCTAATTGTCGACGACTAGCTTCATACCAGATTTTTAAAATTGGGCTGTCTTCAAAAAAATTGCGGGAAGAATGAAGGGAGCTGATGGGATCAAGTTCAGTAAGATTTACGGAATGTAATTCTTCTAATAATCCATCATTAGGGAGATTAGTTCCTAATAGTAGTTGATTGATAATTCCCAAATCATTTTGGAGTTTTTGTAGAGGGAATTGTTGTTGTTTGGACATTGTTTTATCCGTGGCTGGGCAACTATACACCGTTAGAATTAGCCCATTTTCTTTGCCTTGGAAAAACGTTTTGATCCCCTCCACCCTAGGGCAAGATAAATGAAAAAATTCTTGCCACAATGGCCATTCCGTTGCGGTCAACGTTAATCCTTCCCCATTGGCGATCGCCTCCATAATCTGGGGAGAGCAATGCTGCCAAAAGTCTTCGCTGGGCCAACGGCCATGCTTGCCGGCCAAGGACCAAAACCACGGCTGGGCCTGGCCCACCACCCACACCACCACCTCCGACTGTAGGGCCAGGGCTAATTTCTGAGCTAGCAAAACAGGCACCGGTTCGTTCCCTGGAGGAAGACAAACGAGATCAATGAGGGATTTGCCAAGGGACGCATAGTGGATTGCCATTCGTATCAATCAACAATTGGATAACTTTCACGCACCAGCTAACTCCCCAGGATATGGGTAAAAATTGGCTTCTGACCCCAGTATAATTCCCTAAATAGAAGGAACAATTGTGGTATGTTGAGGGGCAACGGTAATAGGTCAAGGTAGGGGAAACGGGTGTCCACACCAAAGATTTTGGCAGTAGTTAACGGCAAGGGCGGCGTTGGCAAAACCACAACCGCAGTTAACCTGGCCGCAATTTTAGCGGAAAAGCGATCGGTACTTTTGGTGGATGCGGACCCCCAGGGCTCTGCCAGTTGGTGGGTGGAACGCAGTGGAGACAAAATGGGTTTCCATCTCAGCCAAGAAAATAATCCCCAGGCATTGAAGGACTTGCCCCAGGTGGATGACTACCAAATTATTGTCGTGGACACACCTCCGGCCCTCCGTTCCGAGGCATTAAGGACGGTCATTGGTCTAGCTGATTATCTAGTATTGCCGACGCCCCCGGCCCCCATGGATTTGACGGCGTTGATCGACACAGTAAAAACCGCTGTTAATCCCCTAAGGGTGGCCCATCGGGTGCTGTTGACCAAGGTGGACTCCCGCAGTCTGAATGAAACCCTCGAAGCTCAAAATACCCTCCTGGAACTGGGGATTCCTGCCTACCATGCCTTTGTGCGGAGCTATAAAGCCCATGAGCGGTCTGTGTTGGATGGTATGGCCATTACCCAATGGAAAGGCAAAAACGCGAAGGAGGCCCAATCGGATTATCGACGGGTGGCGGATGAACTTTTGCGAGAATTACTCTAGGTTCTGGGCTGTGTTGGTCGAAATTTACCGAGTCTATTTTCCCAACCTAAACCCAGAGTTTGATCATTGACTCTTAACACCTATAAATATTTATAGATTTTCCCTTTAACTATGGCCAGAAAAAGCTTATCGGATCTGCTCAAACAAGAAGTTAAAGCCCAGTCCCAACCAGAGTTAGATGCTGGTATTTCCCCTGATCTCGAGCCAACTCCAGAGGCTTCTGTGCCTGAACCTACAGCAGATTTGGCCGAGCTTCAAGCCCAGTTGAACAGCATTAAAGCGGCGCTGCAAGCGGAAAAAAATCAAGGGGAAAAGCTAAAAGAGCAGTTACAACAGGAAAAGAAGGCTCAGGAAAAGGTTAAACAACTAGAACAAAGTTTAAAACAAGAACAGGCCAGGGTGAAAGAGCTCCAGAACGAAGTTCAATTGGTGGAGAAACTACAAACGGAACTGAAGGAAGAAAAAAATTTGGTGGGCAAACTGTATAGCAAAATTCAAGATTTGGAAGAGGATTTAGCTCCCCAAGTCAGCGCGGCCCTTACCACCCTCCCCAGGGCCATGCCTGTCCGTTACGTCGCTCCCAAACAACCTCCCACCAATTTGAGCGATGAAGACATTGGTTGGTTCGATTAATTTGACCAAGAGGTGAAATCCTATCTTTTCCATTACCCTACTACGGGCGATCGCCAAAATGGCCCTGGACAATGAAAATTTCCCTTGCCATGGGCTAGGATCGATTGCCATGGGGTCGCCGTGGTTCAGTTAACCACCTGACATCAATGGCAAAGACAACACACCGATTCAAGTTCCGTCAGTGGTCATGAGAAACGCTTTAACTATTTTTGCTTTACTCCTTTCGAGCACCGGCATTTTTGTCTCCTTGGCTAGGGAGGAGTTACGCTGTCGAGTGGGACTAAGCAGTACCGAATGTCCCCCGGCGATCGCCCAGCCGGAGAATAACGCTCCCCAGGATAGTGGTGCCCAACTGGTCAATTCTGAGTTGCGTCCCATCATCCCCAGCGAGGCGAAGTCCGATAAGAACCCTAATCCCGCCGCTGAAACGGCTAAAGTGCTAGAAACGGAAGCCACCGAAATAATTGAAGAAAATCTAGTTCCCGTCGGAGAAAATGCTGGGATTCCATCCCCCGATGCCAGTGCTCAGCCTTCTTCACCCCCTCTCCATAGTCCCCTGGGCAACCCCATGGAGCAAAAAATTGTAGACACTGCCATTATCAGTAACCCAGCTCCGAAAAAAGCTTTACCCACCGAAGCCCCCATTGCGCCCCCCGCCAGTAAAAATCCAGCAGAAGATAATCTTATTCCAGTTATTCCAGCGGAAGGGGTAGCTATTCCCGTGGCTCCACCACAGTAGTGGTAAATTTGGACGATTAAATGCTAGGTTAAAATTTTCACTTTCCTTGCGCCTAGCCGGATAACCCAGGAACGATAATTTGCAGCAAACCGTCACCGTGGCCTCTACCATGGGAGGGTTTTGTGATGTTCCGCCCCTTGTCCCGGGCCATTCAGGTGGCAATGTATTATCCTATTCGCATTGTTGCGGCGGCGATTATTTTAACAGCGTTACTGTTTATTCCCCTGGGGTGGAGTTCCTGGCAAACCTATCTAATTTTTCAAAATACGGTGGCTGTGGATTTTCAACTCCAGGCTCAGGCTGGCAAAATTGTCCACTTAGACGAAGTCTTAACCATGTCTTCTCAAATGGCTGCCGCCACAGGGGATTCGGAGTGGGAAGCACGGTATCTCAAATTTGAACCGGAATTAGGAGCGGCGATCAAGCAAGCCATTGCCATTGCACCAGAAGCCTATGAAGGGGAAGGAGCCCAGGAAACTGAAATCGCCAACAACCGTTTGGTGGTAATGGAAACAAAAGCTTTTGAGTTGGTGCGGCAGGGAAATTTGTCCCAGGCCCAGGCCATGCTCAACAGCCGGGAATATCTGGGTAATAAACGAATTTACATTGACGGCATTGCAAGGAGTGAACTGGCGATCGCCAATCGTATCCAGGCCAACCTAGCTAATTTTCGGCAGACATTATTTTTTGCTAGCACCCTGGCCGTAGTTAGTTTAATTACCTTAATTCCCCTCTGGGCTGTGGTGCTAAAGGTTTTGCAAATGTATATTAAGGACCGGGAAATAGCCAGACAGGAAGTGCTTAAAGCGAACAGTCAACTGGAAATAAAAGTAGCAGAAAGAACAGCAGACTTAGCCAAAGCAAACGAAGCAATTACTGGCCTCAATGCTCAGTTAAAACAGGAAAATATGCGATTGGGAACGGAGTTAGATGTAGCGAGAAAATTACAAATGATGGTTTTACCCAAACATGAAGAATTATCAGAAATTACCGATTTAGATATTGCTTGCTACATGGCTTCGGCCACTGAAGTGGGGGGAGATTATTATGATGTGGTTAAAATCGGTAACCGCATTTTTATTAGCATTGGCGATGTCACTGGCCATGGGTTAGAAAGTGGAGTAATGGCCATAATGGCCCAAACTGCGATCCAAACTCTGCTAACGGCAGAAATTACGGAAGCAGTGCAATTCCACAATTTACTCAATCAGGTTCTCTACAAAAATACCCAACGGATGGAACTGAGTAAAAATATGACCCTGGTGATGTTAGATTATCAATCGGGGGAATTAATCCTTAGTGGCCAACATGAATCCATTTTTGTGGTTCGTGCTGATGGCGCCATAGAAGAAATAGATACCATTGATTTAGGCTTTCCCCTTGCTTTGGAGAAAGATATTACGACCTTTATTGCCCGCACCCAAATTAATTTACATTCAGGGGATGTGGTGGTGCTATACACCGATGGTATTCCCGAAGCAGAAAACGGGGAAAAACAATTTTATGGTTTGGCAAGATTTCAAGAGGTGCTCATTGCCAACCACCAGTCAACAGCCTTGGAAATTAGTCAAGCAGTGGTGGAGGATTTAATGGCTTATATTGGTGACAGCCGGGTTTTTGATGACATTACTTTAGTCATTTTTAAAAAAATATAGTTAGCTTCAGCACAAGATTACCCATGTTTTAGATGGAGTTTTTCTTGGTCATGATGCTCGCAAGTCTATAATTACTATAAAAATGCCGCGGGAAACAGGGCGCTAATTTTCAGGCCCTGGGACTGTGAAAGCCTTTATAATAGGTTGCCCCTTTAAAATCGTTTTTTTCCTTTAGTTTTAGCCCCTGAGCATGCCTCGAATACTGATCATTGACGATGACCCGGCAATTTCCGATTTAGTCTCCATTAATTTAGAAATGGCAGGCTACGATGTCCAACAGGCAGTGGATGGCATCAAGGGGCAAGCGTTGGCGGTGCAACTACAACCGGATCTGATCATGTTGGACTTGATGTTGCCCAAAGTGGATGGATTTACGGTTTGTCAACGTTTGCGCCGGGACGAACGCACAGCAGATATTCCGGTTTTGATGCTAACGGCGTTGGGTCAGATCCAGGATAAAATTCAAGGCTTTGACTCTGGGGCGGACGATTACCTCACTAAGCCTTTCGACGTGGAGGAAATGTTAGCCCGGGTGAGGGCCCTACTGCGACGCACCGATCGCATCCCCCAGGCGGCAAAACATTCAGAAATTCTTAACCAGGGACCCCTAACCCTAGTGCCCGAAAGGTTTGAAGCTATTTGGTTTGGTAAAAGTATCAAGCTGACCCATTTGGAGTTTGAGTTGCTTCACTGTCTGTTGCAGCGCCATGGGCAAACGGTTTCCCCCAGTGATATTTTGCGGGAAGTATGGGGCTACGAACCAGATGATGACATTGAAACCATCCGGGTGCACATTCGTCACCTCCGCACTAAGTTGGAACCGAATCCCCGTCGACCTCGCTTTATTAAAACGGTGTATGGGGCAGGCTATTGTTTGGAACTGTCAACGGAAGAAGGAGGCGGTAGTCCAACGTAGGTTTTAGCTTAATTTCCAGCCCATTATTCCCATTGCTTTGCCCTAGATTTGAGTATTTACCATGGCCGTCACTGATTTAAGTTTGACCAATTCTTCCCTGATGCCTACGTTGAACCCGATGATTCAACAGTTGGCCCTGGCGATCGCCGCTAGTTGGCAAAGTTTACCCCTCAAGCCCTATCAATTGCCGGAGGATTTGGGCTACGTAGAAGGCCGCCTGGAAGGGGAAAAGTTAGTGATTGAAAATCGGTGCTACCAAACGCCCCAGTTTCGCAAAATGCATTTGGAGTTGGCCAAGGTGGGCAAAGGGTTGGATATTCTCCACTGTGTAATGTTTCCTGAGCCTTTATACGGTCTACCTTTGTTTGGCTGTGACATTGTGGCCGGCCCCGGTGGAGTAAGTGCGGCTATTGCGGATCTATCCCCCACCCAAAGCGATCGCCAATTGCCCGCAGCGTACCAAAAATCATTGGCAGAGCTAGGCCAGCCAGAATTTGAGCAACAACGGGAATTGCCCCCCTGGGGAGAAATATTTTCTGAATATTGTTTATTCATCCGTCCCAGCAATGTCACTGAAGAAGAAAGATTTGTACAAAGGGTAGTGGACTTTTTGCAAATTCATTGTCACCAATCCATCGTTGCCGAACCCTTGTCTGAAGCTCAAACTTTGGAGCACCGTCAGGGGCAAATTCATTACTGCCAACAACAACAGAAAAATGATAAAACCCGTCGGGTACTGGAAAAAGCTTTTGGGGAAGCTTGGGCGGAACGGTATATGAGCCAAGTCTTATTTGATGTTATCCAATAAAAGCACTTCCAGCTTTTAGCGAACATTGCTTTTTTTAAGAAAATTTAAGCTTCTTATTTTACTATTTGTATGGATTTAAATTAATCTAAACTGGATGTAGGACAAAATTGATTTTTACTAGCCAGAATAATTCTTTTATTTAATCCTAATTGGTCTTATCCCTCTTTCATCAATCTAGGCAGAAGAAGAATAGAATGTATTCCATGAATTTAGCAAATACTTTAATCGATCTAGCTTATCAACCTTGTTGTAAAGTTTAGTTAACTCATCCAAAACATGGGCAAATGGAAATACTTTTAACCACTTTTTAATAAGATTTATTGCATTAAATACAGAGATCACTAATCGTAGGTTGTTTAGCCATTTTTTCTACCCTTCTTCTTTATCCCATTTTTCATGCTTTTGATAATACTTTGACGTTGAATTTAGAGTCGGATTAAAATTCTCATCATAAAAACAAATCATACAATATGCACACATCACTAATTCCCACCATTTTTGAATTTCCTCACAATGAGTTACCCTAAAATCTGCCCATCCTAATTCACTTTTGCATTGCTCAAATCCATATTCTATCCATGACCTTACTCCATATATTCTGCCAACTTCTTTATATTTAATATCTGGTATTCGAGTCATTACAAACCATCCTGCTTTTTCGTCCTCTTTTTCTGTTTCTGTTTTAATTTCCCAATATCTTATTGCGCTTTTTTTACCATAAACTATTTCTCTGATATACCTATCTTCCTGTTTTCCATCCCATCTTATGTGTTCAAACCTCCTCCACTTATTTGCCCTTACTTTAGCTTCCTTTGGAAGCCAGACCCCATGATTGCTCCGGATCCCACTGCATATTCTATTTTTAATTCCTCTACAGCACTGATAAAATTGCTATGGCTTTCTCCATATAAGCTATCTGACACTATTCTTTTTATTTTAAAACTACTTTCTTCTAGTTCTTTTATTATCTCTACTGCTAATTCTGGCTTTGTTTTATACTTATCTCCCTCTTTTAATCTTTCTTTTGGTTTAAATACTTTTGATTCTAGAGGAAACGTTACCCCATCGCAGTAAACATAGGCATTTACTGACACTATACCGCTTTCTATTTTTCCTAAATTTCCAATATATTGTCTTTTTACATAATCTGTTATTTTCCCTTTTTTGGGGTCTCCTGTTTCATCTATTATTACTATTATTTCTCTTCCTTCTAAAACTTCTAAGATAATATTTAATCTTCTTTTTTCTAATTCTTTTAGTTCCCAAGGAGAATCTGTCATGAAATGCAGTAGTCCCTGTTCATTTTTCAATTCTAGTGATGATGCTATTGCAGGTAAACTCTTTCTTTTTATATCACTTAATATTCCCACAATGATATATCTAAATGACTCATAAGACCTCACTTCTGGAAATATATCTTTATACAGTTCACTATATGTGTCTACACACTGTACTGTCTTTTTCGCCTCTCTTGTCTTTGTCATTCTCCCTCCGGGCTTTTCAGCCTTTTATCTCCATTTTAATTCCCTCAGTCTGACGGAAGAGGGATAATGATTATCGATCAAGCAAAACTGTGATTCACGGGATTGGCGATCGCCTAAGGAAGAGATGGGGATAGAGAAATGATGCTAGAATTTGCCATAGCTAGGGGTGTCTAGAAAGCTAGGCTGAGAAAAACCCTTAGAACCTGAGACTGGGTAATACCAGCGGAGGGAAGCTCACCATTCGAGGAAATTTGTATGAGAACTGCTTGGGTTGCTAAGCGCCAGGGACAAACCAATGTTTCCCAGATGCATTATGCCCGCAAAGGGGTGATCACGGAGGAAATGGATTATGTGGCGAAGCGAGAGAATCTGCCCGTTGAGTTGATCAAAGATGAAGTGGCCCGGGGTCGCATGATTATCCCCGCCAACATCAACCACACTAATCTGGAACCGATGGCGATCGGCATTGCTTCCAAATGTAAAGTTAACGCCAACATTGGTGCTTCCCCTAACTCTTCCAATATTGACGAGGAAGTGGAAAAGTTGCTTTTGTCTGTTAAATACGGCGCAGACACGGTAATGGATTTATCCACCGGCGGTGGTGACTTAGACGTGATTCGTACCGCCATCATAAATGCTTCCCCCGTTCCCATTGGGACCGTACCCATTTACCAAGCCCTGGAGAGCGTCCACGGTAGCATCGAAAACCTGACCCCGGATGATTTCCTCCACATCATTGAAAAGCATGCCCAGCAGGGGGTGGACTATATGACCATCCATGCCGGGTTGTTAATTGAGTATTTACCCTTAGTGAAATCTCGCATCACTGGCATCGTTTCCCGGGGGGGCGGCATTATTGCTAAATGGATGTTGCATCACCACAAGCAAAATCCGCTCTACACCCACTTTGACGAGATTATTGAAATCTTCAAAAAGTACGACGTTTCTTTCAGTTTGGGGGATTCCCTCCGTCCCGGCTGTACCCACGATGCTTCCGACGATGCTCAATTGTCTGAACTTAAAACCCTCGGTCAGTTAACCCGCCGGGCTTGGGAGCATGATGTCCAGGTGATGGTAGAAGGCCCCGGCCACGTCCCCATTGACCAAATTGAGTTCAACGTTAAAAAGCAAATGGAAGAGTGCAGTGAAGCTCCCTTCTACGTGCTGGGCCCCCTAGTAACGGACATTGCCCCTGGTTACGACCACATTACCTCCGCCATCGGAGCGGCGATCGCCGGTTGGCACGGCACTGCCATGTTGTGTTATGTCACCCCCAAAGAACATTTAGGTTTACCCAATGCGGAAGATGTACGCAATGGTTTAATCGCCTATAAAATTGCCGCCCACGCCGCCGACATTGCCCGCCACCGCCCAGGGGCCCGCGACCGGGATGACGAACTTTCCAAAGCCCGCTATAACTTCGACTGGAACCGTCAGTTTGAATTGTCCCTTGATCCGGAACGGGCCAAAGAATACCACGACGAAACTTTACCGGCGGATATTTATAAAACCGCTGAATTTTGTTCTATGTGTGGGCCCAAATTCTGCCCCATGCAAACTAAAGTCGATGCAGAAATGCTGGAAGAACTAGAGGTCTTTTTGGCTAAGGATAAAGAAATGGTATCCCAGCGTTAACAGTTAGCTTGCCCTCCCAATTTAATTAGCTCTGGCTATGGCAACTTTAGGAAGTAGATTAAGTTGTTACTGATTAATTCCGAGAAAAAATATTTGCGGAATTTTCGTTTGTTCTCTAAATCTATCCATTGGAGCAACCAGAAGGCTGAGAAATAAGGGAGGCAGAGTCTGACCATAGAGGTGGGTTCAGGCCCACCTTTCTAGTTTTTAATTTTGATCTGATTGATGGGGAACAATTTTGCCCAACTGAAGCGGTTGATTAACTTTTTTCGGACTGTGATTTTACCAGCCCGCATCAGTCAGTTGATATTACAGACCTTTCTGAAATGGCAAAAAGATAACTGCATGGATATGGGGGCCGCCCTAGCGTACTATGCCCTCTTTTCCCTGTTTCCCATCTGTTTAGTAATGCTTAGCATTGCTGGTAGATTATTAGGGGCAGATTCAAATTATTATCTACAGCTCATTAGCTTTGCCCAAAATATTTTACCGGAACAACCCTTTAAGGTTTTTCAGCAAGCTTTGACTAATCTTAACCAAAGTAGCTTTAGTGCTGGACTCATTGGTTTTGGTATTTTGGTTCTCACTGCTAGTCGTATTTTTGATGCTTTGAATCAAAGTGTAAAGAAAATCTGGTCGGTGGTTCATCAGCCCAAGGAAAATATTGGAGTTAAGCACCACGCCTTCAATTTTATCAGGAATAAAATCCTCGCTTTTTTGCTGGTTTTAAGTACAGTGATGGTATTTTTGCTATCCATATTTGCCAATTTAGCCGCTAAAATTTTCCTCACCGTACTGGCGGAATTTGGACAGTCCATTCCTTGGGTTACCTTTGACAGTTTAGGATTAATTACCACTCTACAAACTAGTATTTCTTACTTTCTCATTACCGTAGTTATTATCACTCTATTCAAAGTTTTGCCTCCCGTCCGTCTGCAATGGTGGGATATTTTTCCCGGCGCAATTTTAACTGCGGCCACCATGATGGCCTTACAAAATGCAGTTGGCAGTGGCATTATTCGCATTGGTGAAAACTTACAAGCTTACGGTGTGGTGGGCAATGTAATGGTATTGTTATTGTGGATTTATTTGATTTTTCAGGTGTTTTTTATTGGTTGCGAGTTTACCTTTGTATTTACCTATATTTTTGGTAGTCGTCACCAGAAAGAAAAACCATTTTAGGGTTGTGTTTTAAAAGCCCCCTATCCCCCCAAAGTTGGGGGGGATTTAGGTAAAAGCCCTCCAGCATTGCCGAAGCTTTAGTGAGGAAATTTAGGGGGATAAATATCTAGAGTTGCACTTTCTAAACAGATTCTTAGAGTTGTGTGAAGAGAACTTTCTATTCATGCTCCGATAATATCGCCGCCAAGGATTAAGCTAGGGGATGCTTCGGACACAATTTTATGGATAGTTGTAGAGTGTGCTGAAAATTTCCGCCATTATCGCTCGCAAATTTAAAACTTAATTTAAAACTTTTGGAGGACACTGATTTGGAAAATATTGCCATTGTTGTTGTGGAGCCCCAGGGGGAAAGAAATGTAGGGGCGATCGCCAGAGCGATGAAGAATATGGGGTTGGAAGAATTAATTTTGGTCAATCCCCGTTGTGATTATCGGAGCGTTGAGGCCCAAACCATGGCAGTCCATGCCAAAGACGTCCTCGCCCAAGCGAAGGTAGTGGATGATTTGGCCACAGCCCTTGGCGATCGCCAGCGCATCATTGCCACCAGTGCTAGGGAGCGAATATTGCAATCCCCCATGGAAACCCCCCGCCAAGCATTGCCTTGGTTGTTGGCTCCAAACCTCAAAAGCGCCCTAGTATTTGGTCGGGAAGACAGTGGCCTAACCAATGAGGAACTCAACCAAGCCCACCGTTTTGTGCGGATCCCAGTCCATCCCCAATATCCCTCGTTGAACCTTTCCCAAGCAGTGATGGTCTGTACTTATGAATTGTACCAAGCTAGCCTAGCCATGGAGACAAATAACCAAGTCCCTGGCGATCGCCTGGAGGATGGGTCAACCATGCCCTTGGCCACCAATGCTCAATTGGATAGTTACTGTCAGCACCTGGAGAAAACTTTGCTCAATATCGAAGTTTTATATCCCCATACTGCCCGTAGTAAAATGGCGAAATTTCGCAGAATTTATCAGCGAGCCGCCCTAAACAGCGAAGAAGTGGCCCTATTGCGGGGAATTTTGGGCCAAATTGATTGGTTAGCGCAACAAATTAAGCCTTAAATTAGTCATTCCGAGCAACCAAGGGGGGGATTGTGATGGCCTGGCCAATAAACTTTTGCCAAGTTCTTGTCCTGTATGGGTGCTTCGTTTTAGAGTGTTGAACTAATGGAAAGGCCGCCCTCCCTAACGACCGATCCTCCTCTGGGTTAATGCCCCTCCAGCCTCACCATGATTACTTCCATGCCCCGCCGTCCTAAGTCTCGTCGCACCCAACGCCGTAATCTCCGGGTTATCTCCGGTACATCTACCCCCCCCACCGGCGTCACCATTGCTGAGGTTGGGGAACAGGCCGGTGCTTCCACAGAAATAAACCAAGAGCAGTCAAACCAAAAGCCAGGGGAAACCAAGGTCAACCCCCTGAAGGTTGTTAGCGCCACCGGGGTTAAATCCGTAGCCAAGGGTAAAAATGTCGGCCTACGGCCCCGCAAACCCAGTAAACCCCTCAGTTGGTGGCAAAAGAGTGTGTTGACCTCTGTTCGCCTTGGCATTGTGGGTATTGGCATCGGGGCGATCGCCGGTACGGCCATTACCACCTTCAGTCCCACTAAATTTATCCGGGGAGACCAGAATGGTGCCCCCTTGGCCACTGCGAAAGAACCCCATCAAACCCAGCCGGACCAGCCAGCTATTTACCCCCAAAAGGTGTTAGCTTCCATTGCGGGTTGGGTCACCACTGAAACCGATAAATTGCGGGGAACACCGGCAACGGCCACACCAGAAGCGACAGAAAGTCAGGAAACGACCGTGGCCACTGCCCCCAGTGCTGTCTCTGACCAGGTTCAGCCTACCCAAGAGGATCAGGCCCTAACCCAAAAATTAACTACCCTGGGCACTTCCAAAGCTCCGGCCATTAATTCCTACTCCTATTTCATTGATGTGGATAACGGCCAGTTCGCCAATGCCAAGGGAGAAACCCAACTCCCCGCCGCCAGCACCATTAAAATTCCCGTGGCGATCGCCTTTTTTGAAGCAGTGGACCAGGGCAAAATTCAACTCCACGAAGAACTGCCCCTAACGCAAGATGTGATTGTGGGGGAAGCGGGAACTATGCAATATGACGTGGGCAAACGCTCCAGCTATCCAGCCTTGGAGGTGGTGACCAAAATGATTGTGATCAGCGATAACACCGCCACCAATATGTTAATCAAACGGCTGGGGGGTAAGGAATTTCTCAACCAACGCTTCCAGGCTTGGCAGATGCCCCAAACGAAAATTAATAATTACCTGCCGGATTTAGAAGGTACCAACACCACCAGTCCCCAGGATCTAGCTTTATTGCTGGTCAAACTCCAGGGAGGGGAATTGTTATCCCTTAAATCCCGTGATCGCCTGTTGGGGATCATGCAACAGACCAAAACCCGCACCCTTTTACCCCAGGGGTTGGAACCGGATGCCCAAATTGCCCATAAAACCGGCGACATTGGTACCGTCTTGGGGGATGCGGGCATAGTGGATATGCCCAATGGCAAACGCTATGTGGGGGCCGTCTTGGCCACCAGACCCCATAACGATGTGGCGGGCCGTTTGCTAATTCAAGATATTTCTCGCACTGCTTACCAACACTACAAAGGTATTACCCCTCCAGCTAGCAGTCCCGCCCAACCCCCGGCTAAGCAGGAAAGCCCTGCTACTGCTCCAGTGGAGCCGAGTAATTAATCAAACTGAACGTAGTTCCGGGTCTTCCGTAGTTTCGGCGATCGCCTGGGCAGTGAAAATTGCCTGGGAACTCTGGCTTTGTTCCGGGGAAGCGGGACGGCGTTGCACATAGGTGCCATCGGGCTGTAGCTCCCAAGCTTGACGATTATCGGCCAAAAGAATGCCCAAGATGGACTGTAATTCCTGTTTGAGATCCGGCTGTTCCACCGGCACCACCGCCTCCACCCGTCGGGTTAGATTACGACTCATCCAATCGGCACTGCCAATGTAAATTTCCTCTTCACCGCCATTGTGGAAATAGAAAATGCGGGAGTGCTCCAACAGACGACCAATTACACTGATTACCCGAATGTTTTCACTGACATTTTCCACCCCCGGTCGGAGGCAACAAATACCCCGCACAATCAGATCAATCTGCACCCCCGCCTGGGAAGCTGCGTAGAGGGCACGAATGATCTGGGTATCTACCAGGGAATTCATCTTGGCCACAATGCGGCCGGTGCCCCCATTTAAACAATGGTCCGCTTCCCGCTCAATCATGGCCACCATTCTTTCCCGCATATTAACCGGAGCCACCAGCAATTTTTGGTAATCCTTTTGGCGGGAATAGCCGGTGAGAAAGTTAAATAAATTGGTCAGGTCATTGCCCAATTCCGGACGACAGGTAATCAACCCCAAATCGGTGTAGAGCTTAGCGGTTTTGGGATTGTAATTACCAGTACCAATGTGAACGTAACGACGGATATCAGGGCCTTCCTGGCGCACCACGAGGACGGTTTTAGTGTGGGTTTTTAGCCCCACCAGTCCATAGACCACATGGACGCCGTACTGTTCTAGCTTTCTAGCCCAGTTAATGTTATTTTCTTCATCAAAACGGGCCTTGAGTTCCACCAACACCGCCACCTGTTTGCCATTTTCCGCCGCCGCAATCAGAGCGTTAACAATGGGGGAATCCCCCGAAGTGCGGTACAGGGTCATTTTAATGGTCAATACATGGGGATCGTAGGCCGCCTGGGTAATAAATTGTTGCACCGAAGCGGTGAAGGATTGGTAGGGATGGTGAACTAAAATATCTCCCTGGCGAATCAGAGTAAAAATATCTATCCCCTCCTGCTGGACCCGGCCGTCTTCGTCCCCATCGACAAATTCATAGACATGCTTCAGGCGGGGAGGAATAACCGAAGCCCAGGGTTCGTCCTTGAGGTGGGGAGCAGGTAAAGAAAGGAAAAAGAACAGATCCTTCAGCCCCAACAGGCCGTCAATGTCATAAACGTCAATTTCTTCTAGCCCTAGATCCGTCATCAGGCGATCGCGAATATTTTTCGGAGTTGAAGCATTGATCTCCAAGCGCACAGCGGATTTCCCCACCCTACGTTTACGCAATTCCTCTTCGATCGCCAGGAGTAGATCATCAGCCTCGTCTTCTTCCACTGCAATGTCTGCGTTACGGGTCACCCGAAATAAATGACATTCCTGGATGATCATGCCGGGAAAAAGGGAAGCTAAATTGTGGGCGATGACCTGCTCCAGGGGCACACCGGTCCAGAGCCATGGTTTGTTGGGGTCTGGCTGACACACGTCCTCCGGCAAAGCCACAAAGCGGGGCAGAGTGGGGGGCACTTTTACCCTGGCAAATAATTCTTCATCCGTATCCGGGTCTCGCACCACCACCCCCAAATTAAGACTAAGGTTGGAAATGTAGGGAAAAGGATGGCTGGGGTCCACCGCCAGGGGAGTTAAAACCGGGAAAATATGGTCATCATAGAATTGATGCAAATACTGTCTTTCTTCTTGGCTTAGATCTACATAATCGTTGAGGAAAATGCCCTCATCCGCTAATTTTTCCTTGAGCACATACTCAAACACCTGGTTTTGTTGATATACCAAAGGCCGCAGACTTTTGCTAATTTCTTTAAGCTGTTGGGATGGAGTACGACCATCCGCAGTCAACTTGGTGACATTCGCTTCTACCTGTTGCTTGAGCCCCGCCACCCTGACCATAAAAAATTCATCTAGGTTGGAGCAAAAAATCGCCAAAAACTTTAACCGTTCCAACAAGGGGGTACGGTCGTCTAAACCTTCATGGAGCACCCGCTGATTAAAGGCTAACCAACTCAATTCTCGATTGAAATAGTAAGCAGGATCTTTAAAGTCAACGGTGGGAGCAGAGGGCATAGCTTGGATCATGGGGGCAGGACACCAATGGCATAGGGATAGGCGATCAGGTTGATCTTACCCCAGCTTAACCTGACGAAAATTATGGCCAGTTTAAGGACGGTAAAAAACGAAATTAGCTGGAAAAAGTAGCAGATGGGGAGCAAGGGACATTGAAGTGATCCTTCGCATATATTTCCCATGGAAAATATAAACTATGAGCGGCTTTTGGATATAGATGGCTACTACAAAGAAAATCTGGAATTGATTGAGTCCCTAAAAAACAATAGACAGAACATAGGCGAGATTGAATTGCAGGGAGTTTTTAATCAAACGTTCAAATACAGAAAACAGCCAGATAAAGTTGGTACTGGTGCAACCGTCAATCACAGTTAGCAGAGCAAAAGACTGGTGCAGTCCATATTTCCCAGCAAAAAAACACTAATTGCCCAAATTTTTCTGGGATTTGAGCACAATGGCTGCCACCAAAGCTGGAGTGCCACCGATTAAACCGATCGCCAACCAACGACGGAAATTACGACCCTTCCCATAGGCGATCGCCGTGGCGGTGAGTCCCAGTAAACAATGGGCCGTACCGAGGATAATAACCTGGGTGACAATGGGTAAATTGGTTAACTTTGTTAGGGCATCAGTATTTGTCAAGACCAACCCCTAACTTTCTTGTGCTTCTGATTTAGCTTTGGTTCGACGTACCCGACGCACCGGCAAATTGGCAATTAAAGCTGTCATCCGTTGGTCACTTTCCAAGGAAAACTCCATCTCTCCGGGGTCAATTTCCACATAGCGACTTACCACCTCCACGATTTCCCGTCGCATTTCCTCCATCATTTCCGGGCTTAGCCCTGATCGATCATTGGCGATGACCAGTTTGAGCCTCCGACGGGCATCTTCGCCGCTATTTTTGCCACTCCGGCTAAAGAGCCTTTCAATCAATTCCAAAATCATGCTGGTTTTCGCTCACTGGCTGTTAGGTCATAACGGAAAAAGGGCAAATCCATGGGATTAACCCCCCAAGAGACGACGGCGGATACGGTTGAGTAGGGTATTGTGGGCCGCCATGAAATCCAGAAAAGGAATGTCTTGACCTTCTAGGCGACGGGCAATGTTTTGGAACGCTAACCCCGGTACAGAAAGCTTTTCTTCCATCACTAAAGGTTCCCCTTTGTTGGTGGAAATAATAATTTTTTGATCGTCTGGCAAAATGCCAATGAGCGGCACCGCTAAAAGGTCTAAAATGTCCTCCACACTAATCATTTGATTGAGTTGTACCATCTCTGGTCGCAGGCGGTTAACAATCAAGCTAATTTTGCCGATGTCTTCCGCTTCCAAAAGACCAATTACCCGGTCTGCATCCCGCACCGCCGACATCTCTGGAGTGGTGACAATGATTGCTTCCTGGGCCGGAGCCACGGCATTGCGAAAACCAGCTTCAATACCAGCGGGACAGTCGATGATAATGTAGTCAAACTTATCTTTGAGTTGTTCCACCAAAGACTGCATTTGTTCAGCATTGATGGCATCCTTTGACCGGTTTTGGGCGGCAGGGAGCAGGACTAAATTGGGCAGACGCTTATCTTTTACTAGGGCTTTGTCGATGGTACATTCATCAGCTAAAACGTCGATAGCGGTGTAAACAATACGTTGTTCCAAACCCAGCAATAAATCCAGATTTCGCAGGCCAAAGTCCGCATCAATCAGGACAACCTTTTTTCCCAATCGAGCTAGGGCCGCTCCTAAATTGGCGGTGGTGGTGGTTTTTCCGACTCCACCTTTGCCCGAAGTGACAACAATAATCCGATTCATAGTTGGCTGATAACGTGCGGTAATAACTTGGACTCGAAACTGTTAGCGGGCAGTTAGTGAGTAAGGGGTAAGGATTTTATAGCAGAGCAGAACGCTGAAACTGACGCACCGGGGTCAGACGGATACCTTCTGAAGTAATATAAGCGATTTCGGGCTCACGGCGATCAACGGCATCGGCCCCTACCCTAGCTAGGCGATCGCCAATGCGGATCTGACAGGCGGCCAACCGCAGAATCATAATAACAGCCTGGTCATTGCCTTTGGCACCGGCATGGGCCATACCCCGCAAACATCCCCAAATAAGGATGTCACCGTCGGCCACAATGCTACTGCCCGGATTGACATCGCCAATGATGACTACATCTCCTCCATGGCGAATTTCCCCCCCAGAACGGAGGGTATGGCGTACCACTAACGGTTTGGGGAGAGAAGGGGTCTCGGAAGGATCCACCAGGGGCTTGTCGGCCATGGTTTGATCCACGGAAAGGCCGGCACTGGCGGCGGCCACAGCGGTTTGACGACGGTTGGTTTCCACCCACTGCAAGGTCAGGTTCTGTTCCTTCAGGCCAGCGGCGATCGCCTGGAGTTGTCTAGCATCCAACAGTTGATTATTCACCGCTAACCGCACTAGGGTCTGGTCTTGCCATCGCCCCGCCATAATACGCAGATAATTACCCAAGCTTTGTTCCAGTTGTTGATGGGAAAACACCAGGCTAGGGGAGTCGGGAGCCGTCGTTACCGTCGGGAGAGTTAGGGATAATCGGACAAAGTTTCCCTGGGGGACTAATTGCCACTCAGGATGGGGTGTGTCGTCACTCATCAAAAAAATTTAGAATTTTGCCGTAGGATCGCCCTTTACCTTAGCACTTCACTTTCCCCGACCGTCCTCCTCCCAGGGGGTCAATTCGAGCTGGGGTGGAGATTTTTTGCCCTGGGGCCGGGAGGGTTAGGAAAGACAAATTTTTCGCTACGATTGAAGAGAATCCTGCCATACTCCGCTGTGGTATTTAACATTAATCCCTACATTATTTATGGCTGTCTGTCCCACCTGTAATCACACCAATCCAGAAGGGGCCATCCAGTGTGAGGCCTGCTTTACCCCCCTGCCCACTCTGATGCCTTGTCCCCACTGTGGCAGCTCCGTGCAAAGTGATGCTACTTTTTGCGGCAACTGTGGACAGACCATTGATCCCCAACAATTAGTAGTAAGTGCTCCGGAGGAAGAAGAGGTCCCCATCCCGATCGCCGTAGCTCCAGAAAGTGCTGAACCCATTCCGGCCATTCCCGAAGTTTCCTCCACACCGGCCCCATTTCCCGTGGGCACCCAACTCCAATCCCAGGGAGCTTCCCTTGTCCATGTGCAGACCCAAACCACGTTGGAAATTCCTGCCGGCCTAACGGTAATCCACCTAGGAAAACCCAACGATAAGGTACCACCAGACATCGATGTATCGGGTTTTGCCAATTCCGATGTGGTGTCTAGGGTCCATGCCGATATCCGTCTGGAAGGCAATGAGTATTTCTTGGAAGATGTGGGCAGTGCCAATGGCACCTACGTTAACCACACGGCCCTCCTCCCAGGCAACCGTCATTTACTGCGTCCCGGCGATCGCCTTGCTTTGGGCAAAGGGGATTTGGTCACATTTATATTTCAGTTGCATTAGGTTGCCCCCAACTTTGCTCAGGAATTAAATCCACCATTGAATATTGAGATCCCCTAGGCGCATGGAAATTCCCGTCCGCTATCAACCCCGCCTTTTAACTCCGGAGGAAAGGGCAGGTTATCTAGATTGGTCTTTGGATTTTTTTACCGACGATCGCCTATTGCAAATTCCCTACATTGATTTGACGTTGCAATTGGATGTGACCAATGCCTATGGAGTTTACCAACAACAAAAGGACAGCCCAGGCAGTTTTTTTGCTTTTTTGCTCTGGCATTGGATGCAATGTTTGCAAAACCATTGGGAATTTCGGCTCCGCTATTACAATCAACAATGGTATGTGTTGGATAATCCGCCGGCCATGGTCAGCGTGGCGATCGGGGGCAAAGAACGTTTTTCCGAAATGCTATTGGAGAATGTCTCCCAACTTAGCTATGGGGATTTTGCTCAACTTTACAGTGAGAAATTAGCCCAAATTCGGGCAGGAAACTACGAGAGAGCTGAATATAACACCTTCTGTTTAGCTTGTATTTTTGGTAATTTACCCAACTTAAAATTTACGACTTTGAGTGTACACTATCGCAGAGAAAAAATCCAAGGACAACCCTGGTTTTACTTCGGGCAACGCTACTGGCAGGATGGCAAATTATTAATTCCCCTTTGTTTTAAAATTCACCATGCGAATGCAGACCCCTTTGTGCTTGATCAACTAATCAGCCAATTCCAAACTCTTTTTTCTCCTATGCCATGTATTCCACCATCCTCAAGCTAAGGCCAATTATTTCGCTAACAGATCAGCAATTTGTCGCTCTCTGTCAACAAAATCCTGATTTAAAATTTGAACGTAGCTCCAACGGAGACCTAATTATTATGCCCCCCACGGGTGGAGAAACAGGCCGTCGCAACTCAGAATTAAACACGGATTTTAATCTTTGGAATCGTCGGACTCAATTGGGTGTAGTCTTTGATTCTTCTACTTGCTTTCGTTTGCCTAACGGTGCTTTGCGCTCCCCCGATGTGGCGTGGGTAAAAAGGTCGACATGGGAAGCATTAACTCCCGCAGAAAGGGAAAAGTTTCCCCCGCTCTGTCCAGATTTTGTGTTGGAACTACTTTCCCCCAGTGATGCCCTAGCTGCAACTCAAGCAAAAATGCGTGAATATTTAAGCTGTGGAACGGAGTTAGGCTGGTTAATTAATCCGATTGATCAACAAGTGGAAATATATCGCCCTGATTCCCCGATAGAAATATTAAACAAACCCCAAACACTCAATGGCGATCGCCTGTTGCCGGACTTGGAACTCAATGTGGCTTGGTTATGGGGGGCAAACTAATTCAGAATCTCCATGACACTTCAAAGACTTGCCTATTACCTTCATAAGAAAATAGGGATATTAATAATTGCCGAGTAACAAGGCACATATGGGTATGATAGCGCGAATTTCCACCCTAGGACAATTTTTTAATAATTAATTAACACTAGATTTAAGAAACCTATCAATTTATAAATAATTACCAACAAAATAAAGTTTACTATATCAACCTCGATAAACTGAAGGTATCGATTAGGGGTAAATAGATATGGTAAGTTCAGTCGTCGAAAAAACCTCTGTAGCCCATAAAGAAACGGCTTTAATCCTCTGGTTTGAAGAGGTGGGCACCCATGATGTTGGTTTGGTAGGGGGTAAAAATTCTTCCCTGGGGGAAATGATTCAGCAGTTGACCAACAAAGGGGTGAATGTACCTTCTGGTTTTGCCACCACTGCCTATGCTTACCGCTATTTTATCCAAGAGGCGGGTCTGGAACAAAAACTGCGAGATCTCTTTACAGATCTCGATGTGAATGACATGGCCAATCTCCAGGAGCGGGGTCATTTAGCTCGGCAATTAATCTTAGACACCCCCTTCCCCCAAAATTTACAAACGGCGATCGCCGAAGCCTATGGTGCCATGTGTGAACGCTATGGCCAAAAAATGGGTCGTACCGGGGTGGACGTGGCGGTGCGCTCCAGTGCTACAGCGGAGGATTTGCCAGAGGCTAGTTTTGCAGGACAACAGGAAACCTACCTTAATGTCCACAGCCTTTCCTGTGTGTTGGAATCTTGCCATAAATGCTTTGCTTCGTTATTCACTGACCGGGCTATTTCCTATCGCCATCACAATGGTTTTGACCATTTTGCGGTGGCCCTATCGGTGGGCGTACAAAAGATGGTGCGTTCTGATCTGGCCACCTCCGGGGTGATGTTTTCCATTGATACGGAAACGGGTTTCAAAAATGCCGCTCTGATTACTGCCGCCTATGGCCTAGGGGAAAATGTGGTGCAAGGGGCGGTTAACCCCGATGAATATTTTGTGTTTAAACCTACTTTGAAAGAGGGTTTTAAACCAATTCTGGAAAAACGTTTGGGTAGTAAAGCTATCAAAATGGTCTATGACGTGGGCGGTTCCAAACTGACCAAAAATGTGGAAGTAGCGGAGCCGGAACGGGAAAAATATTGCATTAATGATGAAGAAATTCTCCAATTAGCCCGCTGGGCCTGCATCATTGAAGACCATTATTCTGGGGTGCGGGGAGTTTATACCCCCATGGATATTGAATGGGCTAAGGATGGGCAAACGGGGGAATTGTTCATTGTCCAAGCCCGCCCAGAAACGGTGCAGTCGCAAAAATCCGCCAATGTGATTAAAACCTATGAGTTAAAAGATCACAGCCAAGTGTTAGCCACGGGCCGCAGTGTGGGGGCGGCGATCGGCCAGGGTAAAGCCCAGGTAATTCGCAATGTGTCCCAAATCAATCAGTTTCGTCCCGGCGAGGTGTTAATCACCAACCGCACTGACCCGGATTGGGAACCGATTATGAAACAGGCTTCGGCGATCGTCACTAACCAGGGGGGGAAAACCTGCCACGCCGCAATTATTGCCCGGGAAATGGGTATTCCGGCGATTGTGGGTTGTGGAGATGCCACCGACACAATCAAAACCGGGGAAGATGTCACCATCTGTTGCTCCGAAGGGGATGAAGGTTCGGTTTACAGCGGCATTTTGAACTATGAAGTTCACGAAACGGAACTGTCCAATTTGCCCCGCACCAAGACTCAAATTTTGATGAATGTGGGTAACCCAGAACAGGCCTTTGGATTTGCTAGTTATCCCGCCGATGGCGTGGGTCTAGCCCGGTTGGAATTTATCATTGCTAACCACATTAAGGCTCACCCCCTCGCCCTGATGAAATTTGATGAGTTGGAAGATCCCTTGGCCAAGGCAGAAATTGCCGAACTAACCAAACTCTATGCTGGCGATCGCCCCCGGTTCTTTGTGGACAAATTGGCCCATGGTATTGCCATGATTGCGGCGGCGTTCTATCCCAAACCTGTGGTGGTGCGGATGTCGGATTTTAAATCCAATGAATACGCTAACCTCCTGGGTGGTCGTCAGTTTGAGCCGAAGGAAGAAAACCCCATGATCGGTTGGCGGGGCGCTTCCCGTTACTACGATCCCAATTACCGAGAAGCCTACGCTTTGGAATGCCAAGCTCTGAAACGAGTGCGGGACGAAATGGGTTTAACCAACGTCATTCCCATGATTCCCTTCTGTCGTACCCCCGATGAAGGTCGCAAAGTTATTGCGGAAATGGCTAAACATGGCTTGAAACAAGGGAAAAACGGCTTGGAAATCTACGTTATGTGTGAATTGCCCAGTAACGTCATTCTGGCCGATGAATTTAGCGAGGTATTTGACGGCTTCTCCATTGGCTCCAATGATTTAACCCAATTAACTTTAGGTTTAGACCGGGATTCTTCCCTCGTTGCCCATCTGTTTGATGAACGCAATCTAGGGGTCAAACGGATGGTCAAAATGGCCATTGAAACGGCGAAAGCTAACGGTCGCAAAATCGGTATCTGTGGCCAAGCCCCCTCGGATTATCCTGAGTTTGCTGAATTTTTAGTGGAATTGGGCATTGATTCCATTAGCTTAAACCCTGATTCTGTGCTGAAAACTGTTCTACGCATTGCAGAGGTGGAAAAAGCCCTAGGCTAGGAAATGGTGTTTATTTTGCCGACTAAGGCTAAACCATAAATACAGCCCCTTCTTTCCCGCTGGTTCAATTCCAAGGGTAAGGAGGGGTTAAAATGCAGTCAATATTAAGAGTGGATGGTTCATTTTGGGCAAGGGTTAAAAACCTTTAAATTTTGGATGATTGCCAGGGCAAGTCTTTGACATCCCGCAGAGAAAATTATGGGAAGTAATGGCTACATCAGTTGATTCAAATCAGTTAAAGGGGCTTCGCCCGGCAAAACCATGAGCGATCGCCACAAAACCAAAGCTCAATTACTCCAGGAAATGGAGAGGTTGAGGGCGGATTTAGCAGATATTCAACGCATTGCTAAATTAGGCTTCTGGCGGTTTGACATTGCTTCCGGTGAGATCACCTGGTCAGCAGAAACTTACCAACTATTTGGTCTAGAGCCCCATCAATTTTCCCCTAGTTATGACTGGTTAGTCCAGACCATTCAGCCCGAATTTAGAGAACTGCACCAGAGTATTGCTGATAAGGTTATTGCCACCGGAAAAACCCAAACCATAGAGTATGCAATAACTCGGGCCGATGCTTCTATGGGGTGGATTTGGGCCAGGATTGAAGCGATTATCGATGACCGGGGCCAAGTCAATGGATTGCAAGGGGTGGCCATGGACATCAGTGATCGCAAGATGGCCGAAATAGCCTTAAGGGAAAGCGAAGCCCGCTTTAGGAATTTGTTTGAGTCGAATATTGTCGGGATGTTTTTTGCTTCCAATCAAGGGGAAATTTTCGATGCCAACGACCGTTTCCTACAAATGATTGGTTTCACTAAAGAAGAATTGGACCTCGGGCTGGTGCACTGGGATAGGTTAACCCCCCCCGAATATGATCAAAAGGATCAAGAAATTATTGCCCGTTTGCGGAATCATGAAACCCCAGAGCCTTGGCAAAAGGAATATTACCGCAAGGATGGTAGTCGCATTCCTGTGTTGGTCGGTGTTGCCAGCATAGATGTGGAGCTTGAATATACGGTCTGCATAGTGGTGGATATGACCGAACAGCAGAAAACCTTAGATCAGTGCCGATTAACGGAAGCAAAGCTGGCGGAACTCAATGCTCAGTTGGAGCAGCGTGTTTTAGAGCGGACCAAATCCCTCCAGGAAAATGAAGATCGTTTGAAGTTAGCGTTTAATGCGGCCAATATGGGCTATTGGGATTTGGATCTTCTAACTAATGGCATTGTGTGGTCAGAAAGCCTGGAGCAAATGATGGGACTTAAGCCGGGAAGCTTTGATGGCGACCTAGAAAAAGTTGCACAAATGATGCATCCCGATGATCGAGGCATTGTCTTGAAAGCTCTGGAACAAAGTATCCATAATGATGAACCCTATGATTTGGAGTTCCGGTTTATCAAACCCGATGGAACCCTGCGCTGGGCGGCAAGTCAAGCTACTGTGATTCGAGATCAGAACAATGTGCCCCTCCGTGTTATCGGTGTAGATGTGGACATTACCCGCCGTAAACAATTTGAGGAGGAACTACAAAAAGTCAATCAAGTCCTAGAGGAGCGCCTCGGTGAATTGAAACAGCGTAATGCTGAGATGTTAATTCTTTCGGGTATTACTGACTATCTCCAGTCTTGTTTTACGGTCAAAGATGCCTGCGGAGTGATTGCGGCCCTGGCTCAACCCCTATTTCCCGATTGCTGCGGGGGAATTTTTATTCTGTCTGCCCAGAATAATTGTCTAGAACGGGTCACTTTTTGGGGCAATCCGTTTTGCTCCGATGATGTGTTTACCCCCCTAGATTGTTGGGCTTTGCGACGGGGACGGTCCCATGGGGTGAAGCAGGGACAACATGCTTTGTTTTGCAATCATGTCAATGACCAACACTTACCACTGGCAAGTTTGTGTATTCCCCTCATTGCCCAGGGGGAAACTCTTGGCTTGCTGTTTCTTTGCACTTTCAAAGGGGAAATTTTGCCCGACATACGGCAACAATTGGCAAAAACAGTGGCGGAACAGCTTGCCCTGGCGATCGCCAATTTGAAGTTACGGGAACAACTGGAAGAACAAAGTCTGCGGGACCCACTGACCAAACTTTTCAACCGTCGTTATCTGGAACAACGCTTAAGCCAGGAACTGGCCAGGGCCAAACGTCATCACTATTCAGTCGGTGTTTTGATGATTGACGTCGATCACTTTAAGCGCTTTAACGATTCCCTTGGTCATGACGCTGGCGATCGTATCTTGGCTTCCATTGGTACTCTGCTGAAAAATAATATCCGGACTTCCGATGTGGCCTGTCGTTATGGAGGTGAAGAGATAACTATAATTTTGCCTGATGCTACTCTGGAAGAGGCTTCCCAAAAAGCGGAATTTTTACGCCAGGCGATCGCCGAAATGAAAATAGAATACAGTGGAAAAATTGTGAATAGTGTCACCGCCTCTTTTGGGGTTGCTTGTTATCCCGATCACGGCGAAACGGGACAAGAAATTATACAAATAGCGGATAAAGCTTTGTATGATGCCAAACAAGCAGGCAGAAATCGGGTCATCGTCGCCCCCAAAGAGGTTTCCACTTAAGTATTTATTCATTTGTGGCAGGATTTGACTATCATTCAAAAACACTGTAGGAAAGTGTTTGAAAAGTGCAAGGCTAGGTATTTATCTCCCTAAATCCCCACTTAACAAGGGAGACTTTTCTGACAGTTCCTCCCTTGGGCAGGGGAGTTAGGAGGGATTAAACAGCCAGAATTCAACTTTCCAAACAGGCTCTAAGGGATAAATTTAGAGTAAATAAAGTCAGAAAAAATATTTTTGATTTGGTGGATAATTAGTCAAAATTTATACAGTTATTGATGTAATAATTGGAACTATTATTGTTTTTCTTGTTGACTCACATTTCTCCACAACGCTATAATCTGGGGGCAACTTTATTTTCTACTATCCATTTTAAAGAATGGTTAGGAAAATTTTTTATTAAAATCTATTCAATCTAGAATAAAAAGGGTAATTTACCAATTCCAGCTCAATTATTGAATTATTAAATTTCTAAACATTAACTTCACTATGACCTATCTGCAAACCACCGCCGACTTTTACGCTGAAGTTGCCCAGACCCCAGAAGTGGGACTCTGTTGTGTTCAGAGTAGCCCTCTCCAACTGCCGGGGTTAGTGATTCCCGCTGTCATGCAGGAAATGAATTATGGCTGTGGTAGCACCGTCCATCCCAACGAGTTGGGTAATAAGTCTAAGGTGCTTTATGTCGGTGTTGGTGGTGGTCTGGAGGCATTGCAATTTGCCTATTTTTGCCGTCAGCCAGGGGCCGTGATCGCAGTGGATCCCGTGGAAGCCATGCGCCAGGCCGCCCAGCGAAATTTGCAGTTAGCCGCCGAAAAAAATGATTGGTTTAGTGTCGATTTTGTCGATATTCGTGCAGGGGATGCTTTTACTTTGCCGGTGCCGGACAACTCGGTAGATGTGGTGGCACAAAATTGCCTATTTAATATTTTTGAGCCGGAAGATTTATCCCGAGCTTTGAAGGAAGCTTATCGGGTTCTAAAACCCCATGGTCGGTTAATCATGAGTGATCCCATTGCTGCCCGGCCTATTCCCCAACATTTGCGTCAGGACGAACGGTTACGGGCCATGTGTTTATCCGGAGCATTAACCTATGCAGAATACATTCAACATTTAATTGATACTGGTTTTGGGCAAATAGAAATTCGCGCCCGCCGTCCCTATCGTTTGCTCGATTCTGTCACCTATAAACTGGATGAAAATTTATTATTAGAAAGTTTAGATTCCGTTTCTTTCAAAGTGCCTATTCCTAGTGATGGAGCCTGTGTTTTTACTGGCAAAACCGCTATTTATGCTGGTTCAGACCCCCTATTCGATGACCAAGCTGGCCATATTCTTCAGCAGGGAGTTCCTAGTGCGGTATGCGATAAAACAGCGTTGAACTTAGGTTCTACCTATCCAAACAAAATACTCATCACTGATTCAACTTGGTACTATGACGGTGGCGGCTGTTGTTGATTTTAGTTTTGACCGGATATCAAATTATTCCTGCAGTTAATTTTTAAACAAAATGGTTCAACAATTAGAACGTAGTCAGCAAAAATTAAAAATTACGCCCTTTGCAAAAAAGTTGGGTAGTCCCCTTGGTAAACAAACTATTTCTACCCTGCAAATCAATTTGGGTAAACGCTGTAATCTAGCCTGTAGCCATTGCCATGTGGAAGCTAGTCCCAAACGCACTGAAGAAATATCACCGGAGGTTTGTGAACAACTAATTGCCATTATTCAAAAATTTCCCCAAATTAAAGTGGTAGATCTCACCGGGGGAGCACCGGAAATGCTCTACGGCTTTAAGCCCCTGGTGGAAGCATCTAGGAAGATGAGAAAAGAAGTCATTGTCCGCTCTAATTTAACCATTTACTTTGAAATGGGATTTGGAGACATTCCCGCATATTGTGCCCAGCATCAGTTGAGAGTTGTGGCGTCATTGCCCTGTTACCTTGAAGATAATGTGGATAAAATGCGTGGCAACGGGGTTTATGAAAAATCAATTAAAGCTCTTCAATGGTTGAATAATCTCGGCTATGGGAAGGATGCTAATCTAGTTCTAGATTTAGTTTATAACCCTCCTTTACTAACCTCAGATAAATTTTCCCTCCCCCCTGCCCAGGAACCCCTTGAACAGGATTACAAAAAGTTCCTCAAAGAACATTTTGATATCAATTTTAATCACTTGCTAACTATCACAAACTTACCCATTGGCCGGAGTAAATTTCATCTTGACAAGCATCAACTGCACCAAAAATATTTGACTTTCCTAGAAAGCAATTTTAATCCAGATACGGTTAATAATCTAATGTGTCGTAATGAACTTTCCATTGACTATTTAGGTAACGTTTATGATTGTGATTTTAATCAAATGGAAAATATTCCTGCGGAAGATAAATCCAGCCATAAGTTAACCGTTGCTGATCTACTAAGAGCTGACAATTTAGACTTAATTCAGCAGGTTAAAACCGCCGATTATTGTTATGGTTGTACCGCTGGTTCCGGCTCTAGTTGCGGAGGGGCATTAATTTGATTTTGACTGATATTATTCCTGCTTTCCTCATACATTTACACTGCAAATGGCCGATTATCTACTAAATGCTCTGCAATGGATTGATGGCTTGGGAACTTGGGCGGCGATCGCCTTTATGTTGCTTTACACAGTGGCCACGGTAGTATTTTTGCCGGGTTCCATTTTGACCCTAGGCGCTGGGGTAGTGTTCGGGGTAATACTCGGTTCAATCTATGTTTTCATTGGGGCTACACTTGGGGCCACGGCCGCTTTTTTGGTGGGACGATATCTGGCCCGGGGCTGGGTTGCCAAGAAAATTGCCGGCAATCAGAAATTTAAAGCCATTGATGAAGCCGTGGGGAAAGAAGGCTTAAAAATTGTTATTTTAACCAGACTTTCTCCGGTTTTTCCTTTTAATTTATTGAATTATGCCTATGGCATCACCAATGTTTCCTTAAAGGATTATGTGATTGGTTCCCTGGGTATGATTCCCGGTACTATTATGTATGTTTACATTGGCTCTTTAGCTGGTAGTTTGGCCACCCTTGGAACGGCAACTAACCAAGCTAATCCGACTTTACAATGGACAATCCGAATTGTTGGCTTTATCGCCACGGTTGCGGTGACTATCTACGTCACTAAAATTGCTAGGAAGGCTTTAAATGAAGCGATTTTAACATCGGAAGTAGATGAATAAAGACTTGGTTTTTAGAGAAAAATGTAGGGGAAGTGATTTTATTGCTTAGTTACGGTTTCCATAATAGGCTTTAGAGCCTGTTTTAGCAGCCCCCCTTCCCCCAAAATTTGGGGGGAAGCTAAGTGAAAGTCCCCAGTATTTCCGGAGCTTTAATGAAGAGATTTAGAGGGCGGAATAAAACTTTCCAAACACGTTCTTATTGATCATAAAAACCTCGAATCATTAATTCCCTTTAACTTGCTACTATCAACTAATTGGTATATTACCAAGAATTTCAGGGATGTTATTAATGGAGTAAAGGAGTTAAGGTTAATTTTATTTTCGTCCCACCACATAAACAACGCTATCGAAGACTTTCTACCGCACAATGGAAGGGTTAGGAATGTGTTGATAAGATTCTTTTCACAATCATGGTTAAAAATCAAGGGGCTTGGCTATCTCGGGGACTGTGGAGCGTACTGATTTGGGGCGCTATGGCAACGGTCTGCCGAGCAGAAACTATTCCCTTTACCCTGCTCCAGCTTAACGATGTGTATGAAATTGCCCCCATTGATAACGGCCGTTGGGGCGGTTTGGCCCGGGTGGCTAATTTACGCCAACAGCTAGAACAAGCTGATCCCCACACCTACACCGTGTTAGCAGGGGATTTCCTCAGTCCTTCTGCCTTGGGCACAGCCCTTTACAATGGCGATCGCCTGGCGGGGAAACAAATGGTGGCGGTGTTGAATGCCATGGGGTTAGACTATGCAGCGGTGGGAAACCATGAATTCGATGTTAATGCCCAACAATTTCAGCAACGGATTACGGAGTCAGATTTTCAGTGGTTATCGGCCAATATTGCTGATGGTACCGGCAATCAGTTTGAGGGCATCAAACCCTACGAAATTTTAACTATTCCTGGAACGGAAGGGGGAGAATTAAAAGTGGGCATTTTGGCCCTGACCATTGACAGCAATGCGGTGGACTATGTCACCTACAGCGATCCCATCGCCACGGCCCGCCGCTACATAGACAATCCCCAAGGGGAAGTGGATGTTTGGGTGGCCCTGACCCACCTGTCCCTGGCCCAGGATTTGGCCTTGGCCCAAGCTATTCCCGAATTAGATCTGATTTTGGGGGGCCATGAACACGAAAATATCCAGCGCAACCATTTAATTATCAAGCCCGACAGTTCTGCAAGTTGTCCCCAGGCCAAAACGCCAATTTTTAAGGCCGATGCCAATGCCCGCACGGTTTACATTCACCAATTAACCTACGACACGAACCGGCAATGTTTACAAATTAATTCCCAACTGCAACCCATCACTGCGGCGATCGCCAGTGATCCGGCCACCGAAAAAGTGGTTCAGCAATGGCAGGAAATTGGCTTTAATGCGTTTCGTCAACAGGGATTTGAACCAATGGCCGTTGTGGTCAACTCTCCCATCGCCTTAGATGCCCTCGATGCCCATGTACGCAGTGGCTCCACCAATCTCACCCGGTTAATTACCAGGGCCATGGAGCAGGAAAACCCCGATGTGGCCATGGTGATGTTTAACGGTGGCATGGTGCGCCTTGATGATCTCCTCAGTGCCGGAGCCATCACTCAATACGATATTATTCGCCTCCTACCTTTTGGGGGTCGGGTAGTGACAGTGGAGATACAAGGGGATTTGTTACAAAAAGTTCTGGCCCAGGGAGAAAAAAATAGTGGTACCGGTGGTTATCTCCAGCTAGGGGGCATGGCTCCCAACAGTATTGAGCCAAGCAAAACTTACCGGGTGGCGTTAATGGAATATTTGTTAAGCGGTCAGGAGGTGGGCTTGGATTACCTGACGACAAATACCCCTGGGTTGAAGGTGATTAACTATGGCCGGGATATTCGCTCGATTTTGGTGGATTATCTACAAAACAATGCCCAGCAAGCTTTTACCGATTTGGGGGAGTTGTGAACAAATAAACTTTTGGTTACGCAGATTCCATCCCAATTGAAATAACTATGTTGAAACAACTATCAAAGTAGTTAGTCCGGGTACCAAAACATGCCCTTAATGCCTTCTGGGTCGAGCACAAAGCCCAAACGCCGGTAAAAATCCACCACCTGGGGATCGGCGAACAGGGTGATATTGCTAATGTCGTAATGGCGTAATTTACGGATGATGTATTGCATCAGGGCCTTACCCAAGCCCTTGCTCTGAAGACTAGGATGGATCACCACGTCCCACACGGTGGCATTGAAAGCATGGTCGGAAGTAGCCCTGGCAAACCCCACCAATCGACGCCGATTGCCCTGCATTTCCCACATGGTAACCACCAAAAAACTACACTCTACGGCCTTTTTGACTTTGCGAATTGGCCGCCGGGCCCAGCCCACCGCATCACATAATTCCTCCAGCTCGTAAAGGTCAATGTCCCGCTCAGTGGTGAAAAATATCCGGGCTTTATCGCCGTTATCGGTGGGAAATTCTTCTGCCCCCGTTGGGCCCAGGGATGGTGAACTAGTTGAATCGGGATTAAAAAAGCGTTTCCAAAAAACCATGCCGTTGGGCGTTCAAGAACAAGCTGGGGTGGACAAACGGAAAAACGGTGGGGGCAATGAAAATGGTGATAATTACCTTCAAACCTTAAGTATAAGCTTTGATCGCTTCCCCCTGGTGAATCTCTAAAAGCCCAAATCCTCCCTGGCGATCGCCGCTTCGGCCAATACTTCAGCATCGGTCTTGTTTGGCCAATCTTGGCAACCAATTTCACTGTAAAACTGCTGGTCGTAGGGCCGGGTCCGCACCACCACCGGCATGGGTACTGCATGGCCTAACACTAAAGCCTGTTGTTTGGAATCTAGTTTGGCCAGCACAGAGCGTAAATTTTGCCCCCCCGCCACCCCGGTAAAAATGGCTTCAATGTCCTTTTCGTCGTTGAGTAGACAGGTAATACGGGTGCCAATTTGGGACATAACTTCATTGTCAATGCCCGATGGCCGCTGGTCCACCACCAACAAAGTAACAAAGTATTTCCGCATTTCCCTGGCAATGGTGCCAAAAATAGTCTGGTGGACAATGGCAGAATCCAAAAAGCGGTGGGCTTCTTCAATGGTAATTACCAATTGCCTGGGGCGATCGCCAACGTGTTTAGTTTGGAGAAATTTTTCTGCTTTTTTAACGTAAATGCTATGGATACGCCTGGTGATCATATTGGTGGCCAGCATATAGGAAAGCAAATTAGACTGGGAGCCAAATTCAATTACCACATGTTTGCCTGCTTCTAAACATTGCAACAGTTGGTCGATGTAATTATGGGTGCTGACTTGTTTGAGATATTTTAAATTTTCTAGTCGTTTTAACTTGCGTTGCAAAGACATGATGGAGCCGGGGTGCCCTTGTTTTTCTTCACAAAAAACCTTAATTTCTTCATTGCTCATCACCAGTAAACGGGAAATCCAACTAGAGCCAAACTCAGAAAATAAAATATTGGCATTGTCCAACGCCGCCTCTGACAAACCTAACTCAAAACCAACTAAACGAATATCTTCAATTTCAATTTGATCAAAACTTAAATAGAGTTCCTGGGCTCCCCTCACTCCCCGTCGCTTGGTGGACTCCGCATCGAGGGTAAAAATTTCCACTTCCCCCGGAAACAATTGCCGCAGACCCTTAACAGTGGAAACGGTTTTGCCTTCCCTCATCGCCTCCCAACCATACTCCGAGTGCATGTCAAACATCAAATTGACCGCCGCCTGTTTGTGGATAATGCCAGAAATTAATAATCTGGTTAAAAAAGATTTCCCTGTACCCGATTTGCCAAAAACTCCATTGCTCCGTTCCACAAAACGGTCTAAATCTAAACACACTGGCACCGCCATATCCAACGGTTCCCCAATGGCAAAATTGCGTCGAAACGGATCATCTTCCCAACCAAATACCAAACGAAAATCCCTTTCACTGGCTTCAAAAACCTGGCTGAAATGGGCCGGAATAGTTTTCACCGGCAGTAATTCCACGTCTGCATTACTATTAGCTTGATAGGAAGCCAAACCATTGCCATTACTCTGGCGATCGCCTTGACCGTTCATCTGTTCAACTGAACTTTCCCCATAACTCGAGTCCTTTTCTGACTCCGTTAACATTAACATGGGTGCTAATTCTAACGTGCCGTAGGTGCCACTGCCGGCCAATACATCAATTAAAAAATCATCGTTAATGTTAGGGGGATTAGCCAAAATCCTTGGATTTGCCGTTCCTAAAGAAACATCGGTGAGCAAACAAAAAAAGCGCGATCGCCTACCCTGAATAACTAAAAATTTCCCCACCCGCATTTCTTCCACGGAAACATCCGCATGGAGACGCACTTCCAAGCCTTTACTGAGGGAACCTTGGGTAACGGAGCCGAGGGCATGGTCTGACATAAATTCTGGGGCGGGTCAAAAATGGGGACAACGGTGGCGATCGGTTAATATTCAAACCTTGTGGTTAGTACTATTTTGTCATCCTACCACCTTAACCTCATCTATCTTGCGTAAGTCCTGACGAACTGATTATTGATTTACAGAGCTTTCGTCTCTTCATTGCTATGTAAATTTTTGCTAATCTTGAGATGCCATTGCTTCTATCATAGTCATTTTTCATAAACTAGACCTGAGAATTATTCATTCGGCTCTTGAGTTGCACCACATTCTTTACAATGGGGCAAATGTTGATAAGTAAGGGCATGACAGCTCACGCATTCAACATATTGATAATAACCACAGTGGGGACAATAGGAATCCTGGGGACGAATTCGCTTTGCACACTTTACACAACTGGATTTTTGAAATCGTTTAGCTGCTTGACTTTTAGAATTAAAAACAACCCTTTGGAAAAATTTGATAACTCCAAATCCCACTAAAGGAATAAGTAGAATATATAGGTAACTAATAGCAAAAATTAATCCACCAAAGACAGCTTGAACAAAATTTAAAATGAGGTCAAAAATAAGACCAAATTGTAGAAATTCAAAGACCTTTAAAATTAGCGGTATAAGAAAAATAACTAGCAGGTGCCAACTAATCAAAGCTACTAATCCATAGCCTTTTTTCACTGCAACGCTATGAACCCAAAGAGCAGTTAAAATTAGGGGGGTTAAAAAGAGAGCCTGGAAAAAAAAACGAATAGTGGGATACCAAAATACTGCATTGATATAACTCTGATTTAATTCCTCCCAGATATCTTTTTGATTAATAAATTTAAGGAAATTAATGCTTTCTGGCTTTGCCAAAATTTGCTGTTCTAAGCTAGCAATTTCTTGTTCAAGGCTAGCGATTTTAGCAATATTTTGATTTAATTGTTGCTTGGCTTTTTCTGGGGGAGTTTGATTAATTGAATTTTCTTTGCCTTGACCAGCAATTTTTTCTAATAGTGTCGAGTCATATTGGGAACGAATGGTATTATTAGATTCTTCAAGCTCATTAATTTGAGCTACGGTCTGGTTAATTTTGATAATAAAATTTTGATTGTCAGTGGTTTGAATTTTATCGTGATATTGGGCGTAGGTTAAACAAACTTGGCTAACTTGACCAAGATGGCCTCTTTCTGATTCTCTGAAACTCTTCTCTAAACTGTATTGATCAATAGGGTCAGTGGCAATAGCTTCGCGAATAATTTGAAGGTTTTTGTCAGAAATGGTTTGGCTTTGATAATTTTGCCAAGAAGCATGGCAAGGATAAGCTAAATTAGGGGCAAGATACCATTGGCCAATATCTTCTATTCCATTAAAAACATTGATAAGGATAAAAATATCAATAAGAATGATTACGATTAAGCTAACCTTGTTGAGAGGTTCATTCTTAACTGTTCTGGATTTATTCCAGAATTGATCAAATAGCCGACGAATGGAATTAAACATGGGGGTAATTAATTGTTACGTTAAGTTTTTAAATTAAACGTGGGAAGCCATGACCCAGTATCATGAATAAAAATCAGAATTGCCCCAGGGTTATTGCTAGGCAAAGTAAGGATAGGGATCTTCGCTTTTGCCCGGTTTCAATTGCCAAAACTAATTAGTTTATTAATTGTGCCATCTAATTTGTTATCCCCTACCATTCTGGCAAATAGCTTAACAATTTTTTTCAAATACTTGCTTTTTTTTAACTAGCTCCGAGAATTACTCCGGCGATCGCCATAATCTCATTAGCTAGAAAACTAGGAGTGCCTAACAACAGACTTACCCGGATGGAGTTACAGTTTTGTTAAGATTAGTTACAGGTTAATCCGGCAGGGAAAAGTTAATATTCTTGACGACATTGCAAGAACGGTCGAGTTAATGCCACATAACAAATTAAATGTAGTAGACAAAGAACAGAGTTAGGATACAAACCTTGAAATACCATCTACCATGGAGCACAAGCCAAACGAGTTTGTGAAACGAGCCATGAAAATCGATATCATTATTGTCTACATTCAGCGATATCGAAAGGGACATGAGGTTCATTTTGTCCCGCCGCTGACTGGTATCCATCTTGCTGCCCTGACCCCGGCAAAACATACTGTTCGAGTTATTCACCAACAGGTTGAAACCGTAAATCTAGACAGCGAAGCTGATGTAATTGTCCTCTCCTTCTTCAGTGGTTTTGCCCCGGAAGCATATCGCTTAGCAACGGAATATCGAAAACGGGGCAAGATAACAATCGCGGGTGGTCCTCATGTAACTTTTGCCCCAGAGGAAGCTCTGAGATTTGTGGATAGTATTGTCATCGGCGAAGGGGAGTCGGTCTGGGAGCAAATTTTCCAAGATATCGAACAGAACACTCTTCAGCAGCGATATATTGGTGAAGCAATTCCCCTCACAAATATCCCCACTCCCCGGTACGACCTGTTACCTCCGCAGTACTTCATTCGACGGGTTGTTCAAGCCACTAGAGGATGTCCATTTACCTGCTCATTCTGCACTGTACCCGTTCTCAATCCCGGCTTTCGTACTCGCCCTGTCGAGGCGGTGCTGAACGACATCCGATACAACAAATTCAAATGGTGGTGGCAACGAAAAACTGTCTGGTTTTGGGATGATAATTTGACGGCAAATAGACCCTATATCAAAGAACTTCTGCGCCAGATGATACCCCTGCGAAAGTGGTGGTTGACCCAAGCAAGTATGGATATTACCAAGGATGACGAGCTGTTAGATTTAATGCGAGACTCTGGTTGCATCGGAATTTTTTTCGGGATTGAGTCATTTGGCCAGGAATCCTTGGAGGATGCGGGAAAACGCCAAAACAAAGTCGCAGAATATCAAGGCAAAATCAAAAAATTGCATGACCGTGGCATTGGCGTGATGGCTGGTTTTATTTCCGGTTTGGATGGAGATACCCCAGAAAGCATCCGGGATATGGCCAACCAACTGGAGGAAATTGGTGTTGATGTGCCATTTTTGAGCATTCTTACTCCTTTTAAAGGCACGCGTTCATACTCAAAGATGATGGATACGGATCGGTTGCGTTCGGATTTGGGGTGGGAGTTTTACAATGGCTATAATGTCACATTCGTGCCCAGTAAAATGACCCCTGCAGAGCTTTTAAAAGCCCACCGAGATTTGTGGAGATCAGCCTTTAGCCTGCAAGCAATCTTTCGTCGGATTGGTAGATCCTTATTTACTTTGCGCGGGGGGGCAATGATGATGTGTAGCATCATGAATCTCTTCTACGGGCTAAAAGCTCTCACAAATAATGAACCGATTAGCTTTGAAGGAACGGATGAATATAAATCAATTCGGGAAACTATCGATTTGATTCCATACAGTCGCCAGAATTCACTAAGTTGATGAGCGCCAACATCTTTGCTGGTTACTAATGGAAAGCAAAGTCCACCCCGCTAAAACTTAGTTTTTTGTGGGGTCATTGGTCATGGCGATCGCCAAAAACTCTACTATGGGTCAACCCTTAACTGTTTTGATTAGCGACAAACCGATCAACCAGTTCAACATCAATAAATTGTCTTGATCAGCTCAGGGGCCAGCAGAATCCCTCCCAAAATAGAAGATGTTAATTGTCCTTGACCTCCTCCTTGAGTGTCAATTTTTGTTCGTTTTATCTATTTTTTTAGGGCACTTTTCGTCAAACCTATTTCCCTTGCTATTTGGCTTATAGGCTTTCCTGAATCTTCGACAATTTTTACTGTCTCCGATTTCTGTTCATCTGTAAATGTTCGTCTTCGTTTTTGGCTCATTTGGACATTCTCCTTGATTTTCGACTCTTTGGATTTGTCCACTTTTTTCAGTCAAGTTCAGTCCTCGTTAAGGGTAGGGAAATGAATTTGTGAAGAAAGAATTCCTTGACTAGGGCTAAAAATAGGTGGCGTTTGATAGACCGTTAATTGCGATAAAACTTGAATAACAGGTTGAATTGCACTCATTGTGATATTCCTCGTCTTTGGCAGAACTGTAGAGTTATCGGCCCATGGGGGAAAAGTTATTCAATGTACCTCAACAAAATTAATTTACTGGGCTGAAATCCTTACCCTATCAAAGCTTTGGACATTAATATTTCACTATTAATTTACTGGGCTGAAATCCTTACCCTATCAAAGCTTTGGACATTAATATTTCACTTATCTAGGGCTCATTCAATGGGAGAGAAAAAATATTTTACTGATTTTGCATAACTTTTTAGCCCCGCCCCCGATAACTATTTGACGGTGGATCAAATCCTGGACCCGAGGCGATCGCCTGTTGGAAGGAAAGTTGCAGATCGGGGATAGTTACCCCCTGTCGTCCTGCAAATAACATCGCTGCTAGTTCTTGGCCATAGGAGGCTTCACTGTGGCCAGAGTAAACAAACAGATCAAAACCTGGCGATCGGCGCAGAGTACGACTAAGTTGGCCATAGTCTGGCTGTAATAGTTCGGTAACTTGCACCCTCAAGCCCCTATTTTTAGTCAAATTAGCCAATATCTGGCGATCGGGTTCGAGGTCAATGCCATCACTGTTGCCAATCAGATGCAAAATTCGCAGTTCAGGGCATAGGTAACGGTGGAGCTTGGCGGTGAAATTAGTGGGATGGGTAACGGAAGTTGGGGCAGGAGTGAACGAGTATTGACAGGTATTAACCGCACAATGGATTTTTGGTGAGGCTGATTGCAGTAGGGGCCATTCCTGCCAGGGTAATTTAGCTAAAATCGCCGCTGTTTCTGGGCTGGTTTGATACAGAGATTGACCTATCTGCAAAATCAACAAAGTTTCCCCATCGGACTGGGAAAGACAGCGCAGTATTTCCTTTTCTAAATTTTGCCAAGCGGGTAGGGAAGAACTCAACCATTGCACCATGGCTTGGCGGAGGAGCTTTCTTTCCGTTCCCTGGCCTTGATACTGGTAACTGGTGGCAACGGCTTGGGTGCTAATGATCCTAATGCCCCGACGGCGATGGGCTTGCCCAGGGCGAGGACTGGTGATTTCCAAAGCCCAATCTTGGTACAGCTCCGCTAAGGGGGAAGTTATGGGGGGTAAAGTGCCGTAGAAATCCCTTTGCACCGTGGTGACCGAGGAACCATCTATCCGTTCCACATCCAACGCCACCGTAAAACCAGACTGAAAATCACCATTAATGACCTTGAGCAGAAGAAATTGCATTGCCATCAGATTTTTTTGCACCCTAAAGATGAATATCTTCCGTTACAGCTAATTCTCCCAGGGATACCCGAATGCGAAAATCACTGCCGGGGTCAATCTCTAGGCTCATTTTGAGGAGATTTTTTCCCCCTTGTTCTTCCTCTCCAACCCCAATACTGTCAATTAACTGGTCATCGGTGGTTAACAATGCCAATGCTAATCCTGCCGGTAAAGTTTGTGTTGATTGCAAAGGTTGCAACGTAATCAAACCGGCAATGGTATGGTCACCCCTAGGCATCAAAGAAACGGTTAACGTCAACGGGATTTGCCCTAAAGCCAGGTCATGGGCAATGGTTTTGGTAACACTATGCACCGCCTGGGGATGTTTGGCATCAATGCGGGCTAGGGTGCCAGCGGCTAACCAGCGGGTATCTTCATTGTTCGTGCCATCAATGATTTCCACCAATTTGGCGATCGCCTGGGGTTGATCATTTTCGGTGGCTAATTCCCCCAGAGTAATAATTAATCTTTGCTTGGTAGCCTCATCCTTGGCTCCCTGAAATTTGTCGATAATGCGCTCCACTGTGCCCAAGCTACGGACAGGAATTAACTGGGGTACCCATTGCTCCGTTCCCAACTGCCAAGTGGTAGTGGTAACCCGTTCCACCCAAGTTTGAATCACGTCTGTCACCCGATTAACGGCATTTTGCACTACTTCCACTGGGGCGAGAACCATTGAAGCTTGTTCCGCAGTGGCAATAACCCGGAATAGTCCTTCTATGGGTTGTAACTGTTGTTTAGGCACTATTTCCGCAGTAAAAGATTCTAAAAAACCGAATATTTCCCCTTGGCGCAGGTCTTCACTAATTTCCACCACCGCATAGCCTAATCTGTCCTGCCAACTTTCCGCCCCAAAATAAATTTCCTCTTCTTGGTGACCAATGCCCCGACATTCCAAACGACCGAGATTAGGTAGGTAAAGATCAGCCACTGTTTCCCCTAAATGGATTGGTGGTTGACGGCTATAACTTTCCCCCTCGTCATAATCAATGCCGTAGATCTCCAACCAATGGGCGATCGCCCTAACGGCCAAAAGGTTTTTAATGAGCCGTTGAAGTTTTTCTCCCTGGCAACCAGATTGGAGGGCAATGGTTTTCACCCATTGATGATCCGCTGAAGTTAGGGGAATTTTCAAATTATTATCGATGGCAACCATAAATATTTCCTAAAAGTAATTAATAGCGAATACAAATACTACAAAAGTGATTTAATCTTCTACAATTAGTTATCGGCTCTGGCTCAAATTTTTATGCACAAATTGCAAAATATGGGGCAGTAGCTGAAATTCGTAAAACCGCTCCAGTTCCCCCGGCTCCACTCCTAACGATTGCGCCACTTGGGTTAGTCCCTGCCTCGGCTTTCGGATGGTCAACAGTAGCTCCTGCAACAGCCTTTGCCCTGTAATCCCTGGTTTTTGAGCCAAGCGAAGTTCCCTTAAAGTTGACTCCGTTTCTATCCATTCCTGCAATTGTTGTTCAAATTGGTTTTGCCTCAATTCTTTCTTTCCCAACAGTCCCCGCAGATGCTCACAGGGATTAATGGGGGTATCGGGTTGGATAAAGTCATAATTGCTTTCCATAAAGGCGATTAACCTACCGCGGCACTGACGCTCGTAGAAACTGCTCAAAGTGGCGATCGCCACCCCATATTCTTTTGCCAACTGATTCCACTCCACTTCCTCGATAAAACGCTTTTGCAGTAATAATTGCGCTGTTATTGTTGGCTGGTTTTTAACCGTCACCCCAACTAATTCCTCCTCTAATTGCAACCAGTCTTCTATGCCCCGACGCATAATGTCAGCGTCTTGTCCGTAGGAAGGGGAGGTTATCATGGCCAGCAGATCTTCCCGATCATCCTCGGATGTACTGGATTGGACTTGTTGCCGTTGTTGATATTGCTTTTCCCGTTGGGTCTTGAACTCATTTTTGAGCCGGAAGTTTAACCAAGTAGCTACCTGGGCTTGCTGGGCGTTGTAGTCCCGATAACGACGATAGAAATATTCCAGGGTCTTCAACCACGCTTCAGCGTAGGCATCCTGGTACTGCTCTTCGTAATTACGCCATAGTTTTTCCGATGCTTCCAGTATTCCCATAGCCTGGGCGAGTATTTCCCTTTCACACAGGGTTTTTTGGATAGGGTCAAGGCCATCCCCGGACAATTTTTTCGCCTGTTCAATGAGGAGTTGGAGTTGCAGGTTTACATCATCCCCAGCAATGCGGACTACTTCGCTGAATATTTGTCTCAGAATTTGCTTCCGCTTAGCACTAACAGGAGATAACTGTCCCAACCTCTGGCGATAATAGTCGAGGGAACAATGATCTTTTTCCATGGCTACATCCCCAGATATTACCGTTGCAATTCAAAACTGCTATTTTACTTTGTTGGCGATCATTTCTTTTTGGGGTGATATACCAAAACTTGCTATACGACATCCGATACAACAAATTCAAGTGGTGGTGGCAACGAAAGACCGTCTGGTTCTGGGATGATAATCTAACCGCAAATAGAAACTATATCAAAGAACTTCTACGCCAGATGATATCTCTGTGAAAGTGGTGGTTTATCATGCTCCCTGTTATACTACAGAGGAAGATATTACTTAATCTTTACTTTATTTACTAAAGTGATCTTTTAGGCATTTAAGTCTAAAAGGTCGTTGTCAAAAGTTTCCTTAGTCAGGGATAGTAAAGGCTCTGAGAGGAAAGATTCAGATAGTTCTGGAGATGATAGAGTTGAGACTTTATAAGCAGATTTTAAATGCTTCTCACTCACTGTTCAGTCCCTATCATTATCATCAAGCTTTACAAAACGCTGTTTTGGCAAGTCAACATTTTGAAGAGGTTAGAGCCATGACGGTTTTATCTTTATTCTATTTGTACTATTCTACGCCATTTTTGAGCCTAGTGCATGGTGATTCAAGTTCTGAAAAAGCAGCTTGGCTCAGTTGTGTTAATACTAACCAAGAAAAGATGCAAAAATAGGCGGAACACGCCCCAATGAATTACTTGCACAAATATCATCTAGTTGAAGCAGAAAAAGCGCGGGTCTTAGGGCAATTCTTTGAGGCTGAAGAGTTTTATGAGCGAGCGATCGCAGGTGCTGCTGAAAATGAGTTTATTCAAGAAGAAGCATTGGCTTATGAATTAGCGGCTAAACATTATCTAGCGCGAGGTCGAGAAAAAATTGCTCGAACTTATATGAAAGAAGCGCACTATTGCTACGATCGCTGGGGCGCAAAAGCTAAAGTTAAAGACTTAGAAAAACGGTATCCACAATTACTCAATTCCAACTTGATTCGGCAATCAACTTTGACTGAGGGAATGATCAGTCATTCGACCGCCGTGATGAAAGCGGCTCAAGCCCTCTCAGAAATTATCCATCTTGATCAATTGATTGCCAGGTTACTGTTGATGGCTCAGGCAGCAATTTCACTAGAAAATGCTCGGCTGTATGAACGGCTAGCAAACTATGCCAAAACACTGGAAAGGAAACTAGAAGAGCAAACTCAAGCATTACAGCAGGAGATCATCAATCGCGAACGAACAGAAGACGCATTACGACAAAGTGAAGCGAATTATCGCAATCTGCTACAAACCGCGAATTCAATCATCATTCGCTATGATCCGCAAGGACGGATTCACTACATCAACGATTATGGGGTAAAACTCCTCGGCTACAAAGAACATCAAATCTTAGGACGAACCTTATTTGAAACCATCATTCCGGACATCGAAATCTCTGGGCGTGATGTCAAACCTATGGTTCACAATTTACTTCGCAACCCTCAATCGTACCCGCAAGGTGAGGGTGAAAACCTGTGTCGAGACGGTCGGCGCGTTTGGGTTGCCTGGTCGAATCAAGCTATTTTCAACGATCGGGGAGAGGTGGTTGAAATCTTATCGGTGGGCAATGACACCACTCAGCGTAGACAAGCAGAAGAGGCATTACAACGTAGTGAAGCTAAGTTCCGCAACATCTTTGCAAATTCGCAGGTTGGTATCTACCGTAGCCGTATCGGTGATGGCTTAATTCTCGATGCCAATCAACGCTTTGCCGATCTGTTTGGCTTTGATTCACCCCAAGAGATGATTGGGATTGAACACACTACAGGCTATTGGGTCAATCTCAGCGATCGCCAACAAGGCATTGAGGTGATAAAGCGGGATGGGGAAGTGCGAAATTATGAAGCACAGATGCGAAAACGAGATGGGACAGTGTTTTGGGGACTTTTCTCTTCTTATCTGAATGCAGCCGATGACTACATCGAAGGGGTGATTGCAGATATTAGCGATCGCAAACAGGCAGAAGTCGCGTTGCAAGCCTCTGAAGCGGAACTGCGGGCGCTCTTTTCAGCCATTCCCGATCCGCTATGTATCATCAATGCTGAAGGGCGATTGCTCTGCACAATCAAAGGAACTTCATCTTATGGAGAGGAGTGTACTGGCAAAACGCTGCATCAACTTTTTGCCAAAGAACAAGCTGATGAATTTCTGGATTACATTCAGCAGTCGGTGAGAACTCAACAAGTCCTCACCGTTGAATACAGTGATTGGATCGCTGGACGAGAAGTTTGGTTTTCGGCTCGCATTGCCCCGATTCGACATGAGCAGGTGATTTGGCTGGCGCGAGATATTACGGCGCAAAAGCAAGCAGAAGCCGCCTCGATTTTAGAAGAGCGCAACCGCATGGCACGCGAGATTCACGACACACTGGCTCAGGCGTTTACAGGCATTCTGGCTCAGGTGGGAGCGGCAAAGCAGGTGCTAACGGATGATGTAGAAGCATCTCAGGCACATCTAGATCTAATCAAAGAATTGGCGCGAACTGGACTGACTGAAGCGCGGCGATCGGTAGTAGCGCTCCGCCCTCAGCTTTTGGAGGGGGGCAGTTTACAAAGCGCTCTCCATCATCTCGTCGCTCAAATCAGAACTGCCGCAATGGATACCACTTTGTATTGTGAGGTCAAGGGGACAGCCTATGCTCTATCAACTGAAGTCGAAAGTAACCTACTGCGGATTGGGCAGGAATCGTTAACTAATGCAATTAAACACGCCAATGCTGACGAAATCCGAGTGCAGCTAGTCTACGATTGTGATCGATTCTGCTTGCGCGTGAAAGATAATGGACAGGGATTTGGAGTTGGTAGTATTCCAGCCTCTGAGGGCTTTGGCTTACTCGGCATGAGCGAGCGAGCAGAGCGCATCGGCGCACAACTAACCATTAGGAGTCAACCTGGACAGGGAACAGAGATTATTGTCACCGTCATTCGGGAGTAAAATCACGATGAGCCAAGCCACGACTATTCGGGTTTTGATTGCGGACGACCATGCTATTTTTCGGCAAGGATTAGCCACGATTATTAACCGTGACCCAGATATGCAGGTGATTGCCCAAGCCGAAAATGGGGAACAAGCAATCGCGCTATTTGAGGAACACCAACCAGATGTAACGCTAATGGATCTGCGAATGCCTGAAGTGGAAGGAGTTGCTGCTATCAGTGCAATTTGTGCGATCGTTAAATTTGCTCGAATTATTGTCCTGACCACGTATGATAGTGACGAAGATATTTATCGGGGATTGCAGGCAGGAGCAAAAGGATATCTGTTGAAAGAAACTGAACCTGACGAGCTTCTGAATGCGATTCGCACCGTTCATCGGGGTCAGAAGTATATTCCGCCCGATGTAGGAGCAAAGTTAGTTCAACGTCTCAGCAATCCGGAACTGAGTGAAAGAGAACTAGAAGTACTCGGCTCACTGGCGCAGGGCATGAGTAATGCCGATATTGCGACCGCTTTAAGTATCGGTGAAGGTACTGTTAAATCCCATGTCAATCGGATTTTGAATAAGTTGGATGTCGGCGATCGCACCCAAGCTGTGATTGTTGCCGTTAAACGCGGCATTGTCAGTTTGTAAGGTGTACTTTCGATCAGACTAGGATTCTAACTTAAGTTATAACCAGCCTTTTACTCTACGATGGCATGGTTGCTCCATCAATTTATACTATAAAAATTTTAACTTGCTGTAGAAGACGGTTTGAAGGCGATTGCCTATATTGAATTTATGCAAATAGAGACGCAGTCAAGTAATCGAGCAAGTTAATTGCAAGGTTTCATGTCTGATATAGATGTAGAAAAATGAGCAAAGATCGCAACCACGGTTCCTTACTTGTACCACCTTCAACCCAAGATTGGATGCAAGGTGTGCTGAGTGCCAAGGTCGTACTGGTGATGTATGGAGATTACCAAGACTCCAGAAGTGCGGATGTTTACAAGCTGATTAAAGTCATCAAACGAGAGCTTAGTGCTTCTTTTGGAGAGGATTATTCATGCTTTATCTTCCGTCATTTTCCGCAAGTACAGATCCATCCTCATGCTCAACGAGCCGCCCAAGCTGCCGAAGCCGCTGCTGCCCAAGGACAGTTTTGGTTAATGAATGATACCTTATTTGACCATCAACAAAGGTTGGAGAATGGTTATCTTGTCGAGTACGCCAATGATTTAGGACTTGATATTCCTCAATTTCTCAAAGAGTTGGCTAAACAAGTGCACGTTGATCGCATCAAGAAAGATATTGAAGGCGGTTTACAAAGTGGAGTGATGGCTGTTCCAGCACTTTTTGTTAATGGAATTCTCTATCGCGATTGCTGGAATATTAAACAGTTGATCGCAACCATTATTGCTTCAAGTTACTAGTCTCCCCAATCTTTGCCTCCAATTCATACTTAGGAAATTCCAATGCCTTACGTTACTGTTGGTCAAGAAAATTCTGCAACCATTGATATCTATTACGAAGATCTTGGGGCCGGTCAACCCATTGTTCTGATTCATGGATTTCCCCTCAACGGCGATTCCTGGGAAAAGCAGGTCTTGGTGCTCCTAAATGCAGGGTATCGAGTGATTACCTACGATCGCCGAGGATTTGGTGCTTCCAGTCAGCCCTCATCTGGCTATGACTACGATACCTTCGCCGCCGATTTGCATACACTCATGACCAAGCTTGACTTGCAAAATACTGTGCTGGTCGGTTTTTCAATGGGAACAGGTGAAGTCACACGTTATCTTGGCAAATACGGCTCAGAGCGGGTGCAGAAAGCTGTGTTGATGGCTCCAGTACCGCCCTTTCTGTTAAAAACAAACGACAATCCTGAAGGCGTTGACCAAAGCGTTTTCGATGGCATTATGAAAGCGATTGTTGACGATCGTCCAGCTTATTTCTCTGCCTTTTTCAAAGAGTTCTTCAATGTTGATGTGCTGCTGGGTGAGCGCATCAGCAATGAAGCAATTCAAGCCAGTTGGAATGTAGCAGCAGGGGCTTCTGCTAAAGGGACTTTGGACTGTGTACCATCCTGGCTCACCGATTTTCGTGATGATCTGCCCCGCATTGACGTGCCGACTCTGATTATCCATGGCGATGCAGATCGCATTTTGCCCCTGGAGTCCACCGCTGCAAGACTGCCAAAGCGGATTAAAAACAGTCAGCTTGAGATTATCCCTGGCGGACCGCACGCCATCAACTGGACTCATGCTGATCAGGTAAATCCCCTGTTATTGAACTTTCTTCAGTAGGAATAATCAACTACTACATTTCTGACTTACGGGAGAACTCTGTGATTCATCCATTGAATCAGGCTCACGTTAGTCTAGATGGAGTTTTGTAAATCAACAAGTTGAGTTCTGAGGACAAAAATGTTGGCGGTGCAATCGCATCTTTACTTACTGAAGATAATTGCTGAGTAAATGCTCAGAGAATTTAAGTCTTTAGCGGCATATTTCTTTAATTCACCCTCACTAAAACACAAGGAAAACTCACCATGTTAAATATAGAAAATAAAGTAATTGTCATCACTGGAGCCAGTAGCGGTATTGGTGAAGCCACCGCGAAACTGCTCGCCCAAAATGGTGCAAAAGTTGTTTTGGGGGGACGGCGGATAGACAAGCTAGAGAAGCTAATTAAACAGATTCATGCATCTGGTGGGACAGCAGAATTTAAAACGGTTGATGTCACCGATCGCCACGATGTAAAAGCATTTGTTGAGTTCGCCAACGACAAATTTGGCCGTGTCGATGTCATCTTTAACAATGCTGGCGTGATGCCCCTGTCGCCGATGAATGCCCTGAAAGTCGAGGAATGGGACAACATGATTAATGTGAATATTCGTGGCGTGCTTAATGGCATTGCAGCGGGCTTGCCAATTATGGAAGCGCAAGGGGGCGGGCAAATCATCAATACTGCCTCCATTGGTGCCCATGTGGTAGTGCCCACTGCAGCAGTTTACTGTGCAACCAAGTATGCGGTTTGGGCAATTTCTGAAGGACTGCGGCAGGAATCACAAAACATCCGCGTCACCACCATCTCTCCGGGAGTCGTTGCCACTGAACTTGGCTCTGATATCACCGATGAGTCATCCAAAGGCTTGTTAGAAGAACTTCGCAAAACCGCCCTTACCTCAGAGGCGATCGCCAGAGCCGTTTTATACGCTGTTTCCCAGCCGGACGATGTTGACGTCAATGAAATCATAGTCCGACCGACGGCCAGTACGTTTTGAAGAGAATCAATCAAAGCATAGGAGCGTTATCACCAACACAAAGGACATTGTTGTAATGAAACCATTTCATCTTTTAGCTGTTATGGCGCTTATTCTCACGGTAGGCTGTAACGCTGTCGGACAAACTTCTGTTCACAATGAAACATCAGCACCAAGTAAAAAGAGCGAAGTTGCACTGGTTACAGAGGGTTCACGCGGGTTAGGAGCGGCGATCGCCACTGCCGAGATCTTCTGCTGTTATCGTTCCCGTTGTTTTCAACTTGCTTACAATCCCGACGATGGTAGTTGCTGGCATGAGCTAATAGGATAGATCATCTGGAGATTAAACCAATGGCAATTCTGAAACAATTAGGGATTTTATTTGGATTGGGCATTGTGGGAATTGTGATGTTCACGATCACATCTATTCCTTTAGTCGAGCAACAGTTAGCGAAACTGTCTCCAGAAATACTGGAAAAAGTGCCGCCATTGTGGATTTTAATGCTTCTGCAAGGAATACAGTATTCAATTCTGCTGACAATCAGCATTCTGATCGGAATTGGCTGTGCCTATCGTGTTGGATTAAGCTCCCATTTGATTGATCATTGGGTGTTTCATACTGCTAAGTCTCCATCTTTTGCTGTTGAGATGAAGTGGAGTCTGGGTATCGGTGCAGTGGCGGCCATTGTTATCTTGTTGCTTGATCGGTTGATGCAACCTGCCCTACCTGAAACGCTACGGGCAGCAAATAATACAGAACCAAATTGGTTGAATTTGCTCACAGCAATGTTCTATGGTGGCATCACTGAGGAAATTCTGATGCGCTGGGGCTTAATGTCGCTGCTTGTTTGGATAGCGTGGAAAGCCTTCAAACAAGGCACTACATTGCCCAGTCAAGGAATTTACCAGGGCGCGATCGTTCTAGCTGCGTTGGTATTTGGACTACTACACTTGCCCGCGACTGCCGCGATCGTTCCCCTCACTCCACTTGTGATTATTCGGGCGTTGTTACTGAATGGGATTGTGGGAATCGCGTTTGGCTGGCTCTTTTGGCAATATTCGCTAGAGGCTGCAATGTTAGCCCATATCAGCTTTCATGTTTTTACCCCTATTCTTAGCGGTTTACTGGCAAGGTTGGCTTAAGTTCTGAAATAGATCTCATAGAGCTATCACTGCCCACAAAGCTTTACCGTGAAAGGTTTTACAAAGAAAAGCTTTAAAGATGGTGAGCGATGCCCACTACTTGAATTGATGCTCAACTCTACAGTTTTAAGATGGCGAATCAAATGATTCAATACAAAGATTTTGCGCCTCGGATCACTGAACGGGGACCCTTCGGCGGACCTTCCGAGTATGAATCTTTCTTGGAGGTTGTTAGGGAGGTCAATCAGTGGATTGCAAGTACGAGTATAAGGATAATCAACGCTGAAACTATTGTTCTACCAGATAGCTTGAAAAGCACAAGTGATGGTGTCTACGGCGTGACGGTCAGTAATGGAGTTTATCCAGTGATGATTAGCCAGGGCGTTACAGTCAACTACTTTCAATGTGTGCGTGTGTGGTACAGAGAATGAGCTTCACCGGAGAACAAATAATGAAACGATTCACTCACTTTCCTGTACCTCGCACTGGAAGTCTGTCTGACAGCGATCGCGCTTGGATACCTAAATCTGCCTTCGGGTCTTCAAACCAGCCTATTCATCGTCGTTAATCCTGATCCCATTGCGACTGACTTTATCCAATAGCAATATTCCTGTACGAAACGTTAATTTGAGTCTTTAAGTCTTCATTTTTTAGTCAAAATTTACTACAACACCCCATCAGGAGGTTTCCAATGAACCGGAAGATTTTAGTAACTGGTGCAACCGGGAGCAACGGTACGGAGATTGTCAAGCGACTCGCAGCAAAGAACGTGCAAGTCCGCGCCATGGTTCGTGACTTTGATCGAGCAAAGAAGATTGCATTCCCGAATGTTGAAGTGGTGGAGGGGAACTTTGATCGCCCTGAGACGCTGTTGGAGGCGCTGGCTGAAGTAGACCGTGCCTTTCTCTTAACGAACTCTACAGAACGCGCAGAAGCCCAACAACTCGCGTTTGTTGATGCCGCTCGTCAGAATGGTGTCAAGCATATCGTTAAACTATCGCAATTTGCAGCCGATGCCCATTCGCCCGTGCGCTTTTTGCGTTACCATGCCGCAGTCGAAGCGGCAATTCAAGGATCAGGAATGACGTACACGTTTCTGCGTCCCAACCTCTTTATGCAGGGCTTATTAAACTTTCAATCGACAATCACGAGCCAAAACGCCTTTTATGCGGCGATCAGTGATGCAAAAGTCAGCGTGGTAGATGTGCGCGATATTGCGGACGTTGCAGTAGTTGCCCTAACAGAAACAGAACATGAGGGAAAGATTTACAACCTCACCGGACCACAGGCATTGACTCATGCTGAGATGGCAGAACAACTCTCGGCTGCGCTCAATCGTCAGATTGCATTTGTCGATATTCCTTCTGAAGTAATGCGCGATCAACTGCTCAACATTGGGATGCCACCTTGGCAAGCAGACGGCGTGATTGAGGATTATGCGCACTACCGACGCAATGAGGCTGCAGCAGTTTCGTCTGGTATACAGGACGCAATTGGTAAAGAGCCGCGCAGTTTTAATACATTCGCCTGTGACTACGCAGCAATGTTTGGCTAGACGAAGCCCAATCAGCCTAGGCCGAATAGTACAGATATAGAGTTGAAGTGCAACTCTGGGGTAAACATTATGATGGTGCAGCATGAAAAACAAGATGAAACAGGACAGTTGGCGATCGCGCCGCGCCTATGGCTCTGGTGGACATTGGCTACTACAATTGCAGGGGCGAAGGAGAAAAGCATTGCGCTGCAAACAGAAGATGCGATTGCTACATCCTCTAGTCAGTCGCCCTAGCGCCAAACCTAAGGATTTAGAAGCCCCTATCGATCATCGTACTGAACAGAGAAAAACCATGAATAAGCCTGAGTTTTTTGTTACCCCCGGCTATGGGGAATACATGCTGAATGAATTGCATTACTCGCAAGCAGTAAAAATTGGCGATCGTGTGGAGACATCAGGTCAAGGTGGTTGGGATGACAACCTGCAAATTCCCGAGTTGCTCGCAGATGAGATTGCCCAGGCATTTCAAAATATAGAGCGAACCCTGGCGGCTGCCGGGGCAGGTTGGGAGCACGTTGTCCATGTCAATTCTTATCATGTTGGTGGGTTGCCCCCAGAGGTGAACGATGTGATGGTCAGGCTATATCGCCATTACATGCCTAACCATGCCCCAATTTGGACACAGGTAGGAGTTGCAGCACTAGGGCTGCCGACAATGCGGATTGAGATCCGGGTTACCGCAATTGTCCCATGAGTTTTGCGTGGGCGGCGCTGTCGCTAGTGCTGCTACCTACACGTAGAACAAAAACTTTTACCGCAGCAACATGGCATTATGAATCATCGTTTCCTTTTACTTGTTTCTTTGGTCGTGGGTAGCGCAGAAATGCTGCTTACTTCACCTGTCTCAGCAGAGCTTAGTAATAGACTACATACTCCACAGATTGCGCAGCGACCGAAGATAAGTAATTCGACCACCTTAGATAATAGGTCTTTGGGCAGTGTAGAAAGGCAAGAGCGATCGGATTGGGCCAGTTTCTTCGATGGCGCTGAGGCTCAAGGAACCATTGTGGTATTAGATCAGCGCGGAGGTGCTCATCAGTTGTGGGTCTACAACCAGGAACGGGCTGACAGAGCCTATTCTCCAGCATCAACGTTTAAGATTCCGCATTCTCTCTTTGCGCTTGATGCCGGGGTTGTTCGTGATGAATTTCAAGTTTTTGAGTGGGATGGAGTGGAGAGGAACTTCGCTCCCCACAATCAAGATCAAACCTTACGCTCAGCAATGCGAAATTCAGCCGTTTGGGTTTACGAAATTTTTGCTGCCGAAATCGGTGAAGCGAAAGCAAGAGAATATCTGACGCAAATTGACTACGGGAATGTAGACTCAAGTACTAGCAAAGGTGCTTATTGGATTGATGGAGCATTAACAATCTCGGCACAAGAGCAAATTCATTTTTTACAAAAGCTGTATCAGAATGAACTCCCTTTTAGGATTGAGCACCAACGATTAGTCAAGGATATTATAATCGTTGAAGCAGGGCGAAATTGGATCCTACGGGCTAAAACTGGCTGGGAAGGGCGCTGGGGCTGGTGGGTAGGGTGGGTCGAATGGCCCACAGGTCCTGTATTCTTTGCTCTCAATATAGATACGCCAAACCGATTGGACGACCTCTATAAAAGAGAGGCAATTACACGCGATATCTTGCAATCCATTGATGCATTGCCTGCGGAAGAAGATCGGAAATAGCTTAAGTGCCAGAATTGAATACTCCATCTACAAAAGAAATAGGCATTGATGCCCCGATAGATGCTAAAGGTTTGCTGTTTACTGATGTAGCAAACTTTTTGAGTTACTGGGCTGCTGTCGGCGTTCTTGCAAAGCCTTGTCAATTAATTTTGCGACCAGCCAGGAGACAGACCGTTCATCTGTCTGTGCCCATTCCTCCAGTTCTCGTTTACGCTCAGCAGGAATGTAAGCAACCACTCGCTCTAAATCCGTTTTGCCCCCCATCTTAAGTCTCACTTTTGCTTTACCTGTTTCTAAGATACCAATAATGGCCCGGCTCGTATCATGCTAGGCTATGCTGTGCTAGCATGAACCAGCATGATAGGACGAGGCTTTAATCTGTGAACCATCAAAATTTGCTTTCAATCACTAGAAATCTTGTGCATCCCCCAATTAGCTCAGGGCTTGTCTTACTTTCGGCTAGAGAATTGGACAAGATGCGGCGGGTGGGACAGCTTGCGGCGAATCTCCTCAATCATCTTGAGTCAATGGTGCAGCCTGGAGTAAGTACACAAGCTTTAAATGATGAGGCGACGCGTTGGATGGAAGATCATGGGGCAATCAGCGCCACCCTTGGCTACGCACCTCCTGGTTATCCCCCTTTCACGGGGGCAATTTGCACCAGCATTAATGAAGTGGTTTGTCATGGAATACCGAACCCAAAGCAAATCCTCAAGGACGGGGATATTATCAATATCGATGTGACCCTCAGGTTGGCAGGCTACCACGGCGACACTTCGAGAACATTTCTAGTGGGTTCGGTATCCGCAACTGCCCGAAAATTAGTTGAAGCGACTCAAGAATCGATGATGCGAGGGATTGCTGAAATCAAGCCTGGGGCAAGAATTGGTGATATTGGTGCGGCAATTCAAGCATATGCCGAGGCAAGTGGATTCTCAGTGGTTCGAGATATGGTTGGGCATGGCATTGGCAGGCAGATGCATACAGAACTTCAAATTCCTCACTATGGCAAACGAGGCAGTGGGTTGAAGCTGCGTCCAGGAATGGTTTTTACGGTTGAACCGATGCTAAACGAAGGGACTTATGAGCTTACATTTCTTGCGGATGGTTGGACTGTAATTACGAAGGACAAAAAACTCTCTGCTCAGTTTGAACACACTGTTGTTGTGACTGAGGAAGGTGTAGAAATTTTAACTCTTGCCTAAATTTCAAGCCGCAATGCCTTTTACGTTTCAAGTAGATGACAAATTGGTACATCGTCTTCTGGGGAAAACGGCGGTAAACCCTTACCCGATAGTCCAACATCCGAAAACCCATGGTGGGCTCAGGCTCCGTTTGAAATTCCAGATGCAACACCAAGTCTTCCGATTGCTCCAAAATTAGGGAGTCAGCCCAAATTGGTTCCAGGGATAATTCCGTCGGACTAAGCTTAGTCAATTTGATTGGTCGTCCCAGCAACCAGGCGGCATAGTCTTCGGAAAAGGATTCGGCGAGGAATTTGCACAGATTGTCAAACATACCCAAATTCTAAGGGCGATCGCCATAACCATGTTTTGAGAGTCTCACAACTTTAGGGGTATGGTAAAAGGGACTATTGAGACATAAAAAGAGACGGGGTTGGGGAGTAGTCTCGGAAAGTGTACTTTCTAAGACCAACGGGCATAGTCATAGTGAGCAAGAATTTTTTGGTCTTTAGTCAGCAGTAAACTGTCAGTCAACGCAGACTGGGCTGTAATCAGACGGTCAAAAGGATCCCTTGTCCAGTCCAGTGTTAATGCTTGGTAAACAACTTGGTCGAAGTTCTTGGTACAGCTACATAAGCCAATATTATTCTCCAGAGTGGTGAGAATAGCTTCTGGCGATGCAGTAATTCTTTCAATCTCAAGAAGATATTTGAGCTCTAGTCGTACTATGGGAGAGAAGGTTAGGTCGTTACTGTTAATCAGTGATTTGGCCAGGGAAGAAAACTTTTCCGTTAAACCACAGTAGAGCCAAACAACAATGTGGGTGTCAAGGTAAATCGAGCTCAATCTCTCCCTCCCAATCAATGGTGACCAACTCTTCCGGGTCGCCAATGATAACCCCTGGACGATGTACTAAGTTCTTGAACTTATCCGGCTCCTCCACTGGCAGTATTCGTAGGCGTTTACCCCCCCGATTAATTTCCAGCGGTATGCCGGTTGCCAGCACCTCATCTAGCAGGTTGTAAAGATTACCCCTCAGCTCCGTTGGCGTAATTTGTTTCATCCTATTCTGTTCAATGTACGTTCAAAATTAGTCTAACGTACATCAAAGCAAGATACTTTCCCTCAAAAGTCTATTTTCGCCCAGCCGCAGTCATCAGATGTTGCCATATTTTGGTGAAATCTACTATAATTGAGTCAGTCCTCGGGGAGAGGATGTTTACCATCCAGGGAGTCTGGTATGCAAACTAAATATCAATACGGGATCTACATTGGTCGGTTCCAGCCTTTTCATCTCGGTCATTTACGCACCCTTAATCTTGCGCTAGAAAAGGCTGAGCAAGTCATTATCATTTTAGGTAGTCATCGGGTGGCCGCGGATACCCGCAACCCCTGGCGATCGCCAGAACGGATGGCGATGATTGAGGCTTGTTTAAGCCCCCAAATACTGAAAAGGGTGCATTTTTTGACGGTGCGGGATTGGCTTTACAGCGATAATTTGTGGTTGGCAGCGGTGCAGCAACAGGTTTTGAAAATTACTGGGGGTAGCAATTCCGTTGTTGTTTTGGGCCATCGCAAAGATGCTTCTTCCTATTACTTGAATTTGTTTCCCCAATGGGATTACTTGGAAACGGGCCATTATCCAGATTTCAGTTCTACCGCTATTCGTGGGGCTTATTTTGAGGGTAAGGAAGGGGATTATCTCGATAAAGTGCCCCCGGCGATCGCCGACTATTTACAAACTTTTCAAAAGAGTGAGCGGTACATTGCTCTTTGTGATGAGTATCAATTTTTGCAGGCTTATAAACAGGCCTGGGCCACGGCTCCCTATGCTCCGACTTTTATAACCACGGATGCCGTGGTGGTGCAAGCGGGTCATGTGCTGATGGTACGTCGTCAAGCCAAACCAGGTTTGGGACTAATTGCTTTACCCGGGGGTTTTATTAAGCAAAATGAAACTCTGGTGGAGGGAATGTTGCGGGAGTTGAAGGAGGAAACCCGTCTCAAGGTGCCTCTGCCGGTTTTGCGGGGTTCCATTGTGGACAGCCACGTTTTTGATGCCCCTGGGCGCTCCCTACGGGGAAGGACTATCACCCACGCGTACTTCATCCAATTGCCGGGGGGCGAATTGCCAGCCGTAAAAGGGGGCGATGATGCCCAAAAAGCTTGGTGGATGTCCTTAGCGGATCTCTATGCCCAGGAAGAACAAATTTACGAAGATCACTTCCAGATTATTCAGCATTTTGTCAGCAAAGTTTAGCCCCATCCTGTTGATTTAACTACCATGAATACTAATCTCATTCTGGATGTGGACTCCTATAAAGTGAGCCACTGGTTGCAGTATCCTCCTGACACAACGGCAATGTATTCCTATGTGGAAAGTCGTGGGGGAAGGTATCCTGTCACTGTCTTTTTTGGTCTCCAATACATTTTAAAGCGGTATCTGACTCAATCCATTGAACCCTGGATGGTGGAGGAAGCTAATCGCCTTTTGACAGCCCATGGCTTACCTTTCAACTATGGCGGTTGGCGATACATTGCGGAGGATTTGCAGGGTCGTTTACCTGTACGTATTAAGGCGGTTCCAGAGGGCTCGGTCATCCCGGTTCATAATGTTTTGATGACAGTGGAATCCACGGACCCAAAGGTTTTTTGGTTAGTTTCCTGGTTAGAAACTTTGTTGATGCGGGTTTGGTATCCCATTACGGTGGCAACCCAGAGTTGGCATTTAAAACAACGCATCTATCAATCCCTATGCCGTACTGCGGATGATCCTGATGGTGAAATCAATTTTAAACTCCACGATTTTGGGGCCCGGGGGGTTTCTAGTGGTGAATCGTCCGGCATTGGCGGACTGGCTCACTTAGTTAATTTCCAAGGTTCTGACACAGTAAAGGCCCTGGTGTATGGGCAGCAATATTACAACTGCCCCATGGCGGCCTATTCGATTCCCGCCGCAGAACATTCCACCATTACAGCTTGGGGAAGGGAAGGGGAAGTTTTGGCCTATGAAAATATGTTGACCCAGTTTGCCAAGCCAGGGTCGGTGTTGGCGGTGGTTTCCGATTCCTATGATCTCTGGAATGCCATTGACCATCTCTGGGGCGATCACCTAAGGGCACAGGTGCTTGATTCGGGGGCTACGGTGGTTATCCGTCCGGATTCAGGTGACCCGGTGGCCATTGTGGCCCAAACTTTGGAACGGTTGGAGGCTTGTTTTGGCAGCACCCTCAACAGTAAGGGCTTTCGAGTTCTAAATGCTGTGCGGGTTATCCAAGGGGATGGGGTTGATGAAGAGAGTATCAGCGCCATTCTAGAGAAGACTGAGAGCCTTGGCTTTAGTACTACTAATTTAGCTTTTGGTATGGGGGGAGCTTTGTTGCAAAAGGTGAATCGGGATACCCAAAAATTTGCCATGAAGTGCAGTGAGGTAACGGTGGAGGACAAGGCGATCCCTGTTTATAAAGACCCTGTTACTGATCCTGGTAAAACTAGCAAAAAGGGGCGATTATCCCTGGTTAAAACTGACTCTGGTTATGGCACTGTACCCACTTCTTCTGAGGATTTATTGCAGGTTGTCTATGAAAATGGACATTTACTGCAAGACCAATGCTTGGATGCTATTCGTCAACGAGCCTGGCCATTAATCAGGGTCAATGTTCCCGCAAGCTAGTGGGGATAAAGCAAAGCTAGATAAAGTTCTGTCTCGAGATGATAAGTACATAAGGAACTACTACAATGTTTAATTTAGCACTGAGGTACCTAAGTTTCAGGGATCCACCTTATCATTGGCGGTGAATTGTTGCTGTTGTATGAGCATAGTTCATTGATGATCGCTCCCTGAAACATCACAAAAAAGGTTTAGGGCAGTCTTAGTTTGTTGACTATCACTCTTAAAGCTCAACATCAATGGAATAAATACTGTAAAGTAAGCTACTTTTTATTTGTCTTTTTGGCAAAACGTTATGTTATCTTAACTTTTGTGGGGCAATGACTCTCCTACGCTGGCTGGTTTATCGGCTCTGTTGCATAGTGCCAATCTTCGCTGAATTCGATGATTACTGTGCATAGCAGCGTACTTATTACTTTTTTGGCAGTACTTTAGGAGTGTTCAGTCCTTCATGGTTGACTACAGGAAAGCCCGATTAAAATGGGAAGACTATTGGTTCAAGACCTTACACAGATGGCGGTCCTGCCCTTTAACCTGCCCGGTTGAGAAGCCTCATCATGGCCACATTTTTTGGAGTTGGTTCGGTAGTTTTTTGGCGATCTCTATCTGTGCTTACTTGACGGTAAAAACGAATTCCCCGCTTTTAATGGCTCCCTTTGGGGCCACTAGTGTTTTGATTTTTGGTGTTCCTGATAGCCCCTTAGCCCAACCCCGTAACGTCATCGGTGGCAATCTGTTAGCGGCATTGGTGAGTCTAACGGTTTTGCATTTTCTCGGTTCTTCACCCATGGCGATGGGGGCGGCAGTGTCGCTAGCCATCGGCATTATGCAATTTACTGGAACATTGCATCCTCCTTCAGGAGCCGTTGCTTTGGTGGTTATGATGACCAGACCAGACTGGAACTTTATCCTAACGCCAACCTTGGAAGGTTCAATACTTTTAGTGCTGTGTGCTGTAGTTTTCAATAATTTGGCGGAAGAAAGAACCTATCCTAAGCACTGGCTATAATTTTGTTTCGGTTGTGGGATTGTTGAGGCGATCATCGTACCTGTCCAGTGATCAACGGCCATCTCAGCTGGGTTCCCATGCAGGGATCCCAGCGGTGCGGCTTAGAGTTAAAGCTTTAGGAGTCAAGATGGGAGTGCCGTTCTTCAAAATTCCAGATTTGGTTAAGCGACATAATATTCAGGTTTTTTCTTCCAATTACTGTTTGTACGGCGACTTATCCCACAGGATAATGACCAGCCTGCAATTATTTAGCCCCGTCGTGGAAATTTATTCCATTGATGAAGCCTTTCTCGAACTGACCCCAAATCAAAGTAATACGAATTATGGGGAAGAAATTCAGCTTTGTCTTAATCCATCAGATTAACCAGTCAGTATTCCTATGTGATCACACTTTTGAAAATATTCAACAAGACAAAAGTAATACAAGCAAGTTAGAAGTATTTTTTCTTTCTTAGAATCTGTTTTTCTATCCTAACTCTTTTAAAGAGTATTGATTAACTGCTTTACTGCAAAAAAGATTACCCTATATCGGGCTTTTCTCAATAAAATCTTTATTTTTTGAGGTGCTTTTTAGCCATAAATAATCACTTTAGTATAAAATTTTGACGGCGTAAAGTTGATAAAATAGAATTAAGAATGGACTATCGGTACAGAAAAAATGGGTAACTGGATGGTGAATAAACTTCCCTTACCCAATGCACTCTCCACCGTTAAAGACCCCCTATGCTTAACGGTGATCACCTGGGCAATGGCGAGTCCCAACCCTGTCCCCCCCGTTTTGCGCGAACGATCTCGATTAACTCGGTAAAAACGCTCAAAAATGTGTTCCTGTTGGTCGGGGGCAATGCCGATGCCGGTATCTTGCACGGTGATGATAGCCATCTGTTCATGGGATGTCAGGGTAATATCAACACGTCCCCCAGCAGTTGTGTATTGAATGGCGTTGGCAATTAGGTTTGAGACCAGTCGATAGAGTTGGGATTCATTACCCCAGGCGTAAACTTCCCCTGAACTCAGATCACTGCTGAGATCAATGTGGGCGGCGATCGCTAATTCTAAAAACTCTTCGGTGAGGTCACTGACTAAATCATTTAAACAACAAAGCCGCCAATCTTCGGCGGTGGTTTCCTGCTCTAAGCGACTTAGTAGCAATAAATCCGTAATCAATTGGCTTAATCGCCTTCCCTGTCGTTCAACGGTATGTAGCATGGTGTTAATTTCTGGGGAATGGCTTGAGTCGATGCGTAATACCGCTTCCACCGTGGCCAACAGACTAGCCAATGGCGATCGTAATTCATGGGCTGCATTCGCGGTGAATTGTTGTTGTTGTTGGTAGGACTGGTAAATGGGACGCATGGCTAACCCCGCTAAGCCCCAACTGGAGAAGGCGACCAAACCCAGGGCAATGGGAAAACTAAGCCCTAAAATCCAAAGAATACGTTTATTTTCGGCATCAAAGGCTGCCAGGCTCCGGCCAATTTGTAGATAGCCCCAGGAAGATTTGTCTGTATTACCGGCGCTATGCAAAATGGTGGTGAATTGTCGATACCGATCGCCGGTTGGGGGGTGAATAGTCTGCCAAGTTTCCTGGTTAAAAATGGAGGATAGGGAAGCCGGTTGATTAGGCGAAAAAGCCAGCAGGTTGCCTTGATAATCAAATAAACGAATGTAATATAAACTGCGATCACTAATGCCCAACGTGTGACGTTCAATCAGGGTGGGGTTGACCTGGCAGGGTTGGTTGACCAAACACAGATCGGGCAACATTTTTTGTAATACTCCGGTGGGACTAGCATTACTCGGCAACATCGGCTCTAAACTGTCATGCAACGTCCCGGCGATCGACTCCACTTCTCGCTCCAACGCCATCCAGTTGGCCTGCACAATGGCACGATAAACCCCCAACCCCAACAGGGTAAGAATTCCCCCCATTACTAGGGCATACCAGAAAGCCAATTGCAGACGACTACGGGCAAAGAGGCGACGGGTATTCATGGCGATAGGGTGAACCGATAGCCTTGACCGGGAACTGTTTTAATTGGGCAAGGACAATTTTGTTGAGCTAGCTTGCGTCGTATCAAACGCATTTGGGCCGCCACCACATTACTCATGGGCTCCTCATCAAGATCCCACAGTTGTTGCCGGATCTTGCTACCGGAAATGATCCGCTCTGGGTTTTGCATCAGATATTGAAAAATTTGAAATTCTCTTACGGTTAAAGCAATTTCCTGTCTTTCTAGGTTTAGTGGCTCCGAGATAGTTACCGATAACAGATTATTACTGGGATCAAGGCTGAAGTTGCCCAAAGTTAAAATTTGCGGTTGGAATTGTGGCGATCGCCGTTGTAGTGCCCGCAGTCTTGCTAATAGCTCTGCCATCACAAACGGTTTTGTTAGATAGTCATCTGCCCCGGCATCTAGTCCTTCGACACGGTTTTCCGGTTCTCCTAACGCTGTTAACATCAACACCGGCAAGGAATTACCCTGGGTTCTCAGTTTTTGACAGAGTTCCAAACCCGATAATCCCGGCAGTAACCAATCCACAATGGCAAGGGTGTATTCCGTCCATTGATTTTCCAAATAATCCCAAGCTTGGGAGCCATCCGTCACCCAATCCACCACATACTTTTCACTAACTAGCACTTTCTTAATAGCCATTCCCAAATCCGTCTCATCTTCCACCAGCAAAATTCGCATCGCCTCTGCCTTTTTTATAACGGTCTGATCTTAGCGGGGGAAGGAGATTTTCACCTGAATTTCATACCCCCTTTGGCAGACTGGGAAAATCTTGGACAAATTCCCAATTTGAGGTGGTGTGATGAAAACAATTCAATTAGCAAGTTCCTTTCTGGCACTGGGTTTGACCCTAGGAACTCCCAATCTCGTAACAGCCCATGTGGGTCACGGTGACGAGTTTCAAGCCGAGGGAGGCATTAATCGGGTTGCCGTGAATGCAGAAACCGATTCCATGTTGGGCATTGTGGTGGAGCCGATCGCCTCTGCGCCAGATGGTAGTGCGGGGGTTTATATTCCGGCGACGGCGTTGGTAGATGGGGGGGATAAACAATTAGTGTTTGTGCAGTATGGAGAATTTTATGAGCCGGTGCCGGTGAAAACGGGGGCAACCCAGGGGGAATTGATTGAAATTACCGAAGGGTTATCGGTGGGGGAAAAATTAGTTACCCAGGGTTCTTTATCCCTTTATGCTGAATCCCGCAAAACCCCAACGGCAGAGACGGAGACCAAAGAACCAGTTGTGGCTGAGGCTGCTGAAAATACGGCTCCTGCGGAGACGACAAGTATGGCTCCCAATGAAACCCAAGCAAGTCCCCCCGTGGCGGCGGAACCAGGATTGCCCGTTTTACCGATCGCCTTGGGAGGACTAGGGGTCATTGGGGCCGGAATTTTGGGATTACGGGCGTTTAACTTGAGTCGCAAAGGCAAAAACTTTTTTGGCAAATAAATTTAACTTCCTGCTCTAGCCCTTGCCTTTATTGACCTATGTTAAATACGCTTCTCAATCAAATTCTCAAAACCTCGATCGCCCAACGGTGGTTCATTGTTATTGCGGCCATTGGCATCACCCTTTGGGGGATTATCAGCGTGGGCCAAATGCCCCTGGATGTGTTTCCTGAATTTGCGCCGCCCCAGGTGGATATTCACACCGAAGCTCCTGGTCTGGCACCGGAAGAAGTGGAAACCCAAATTACCGTTCCCATTGAAAGTGCGGTGAATGGTTTACCGGGGGTGACAACGGTGCGCTCTTCTTCTAAGGTGGGCCTCTCCATGGTCAGCGTGGTCTTTGACCAGGATGCAGATGTCTATAAAGCCCGTCAAACAGTGACGGAACGCTTGCAACAGGTAACTAATCAACTACCGGAAGGTAGTCATCCCCCGGAAATTTCGCCTCTGGTTTCTCCCTTGGGAACGATTGTGCAGTATGCCTTTACGATCAAGGATGGGGGCAGTTCCAACCTGATGGACTTACGACGATTATTAGAAACCACCGTCGGTAACCAGCTCCTTTCTGTACCAGGGGTGTCCCAAGTCACCCTCTACGGGGGGGATGAGCGCCAGGAACAGGTTTTAGTTGATCCAGCCAAACTGCGTGCTCTCAAGGTTTCCCTCAATGAAGTTACCCAAGCCAGTGCAGAAGCGAATTCCAATGCCCCAGGGGGTTTCTTGATTGGCGGTGGCCAAGAGCTATTAGTACGGGGTCTGGGTCAAATGCAGTCCATTGAAGACCTACGGCGATCGGTGGTGAAAGTGGTGGACGGCAAACCAATTCTGTTGGAGGACGTTGCTGAAGTTAAAACCGGCAGTGCCCTGAAGCGGGGGGATGGGAGCTTTAACGGTCAACCGGCGATCGTCATGATGGTCAATAAACAGCCCGATGTGGATACGCCCACAGTGACTAAAGCAGTAGAAGCAGTGGTTGAATCTCTAAAACCCACGTTTCCTGCCGATGTACAAATTGCCCAAACCTTTCGTCAAGCTAACTTTATTGATTCCGCCATTCGCAACGTCAGCACTTCCCTCTTAGAAGGGATTGTCATCGTTTCGGTGATTATGCTGATTTTTTTAATGAACTGGCGCACGGCGGCGATTACCCTAACAGCGATTCCCCTCTCCCTGCTAATTGGTTTGATGTTCATGAAAGCCTGGGGATTGGGCATTAATACCATGACCCTAGGGGGGCTAGTGGTGGCGATCGGCTCCGTGGTAGATGACTCCATTGTGGATATGGAAAATTGCTATCGGGGACTACGCACTAACCAGGCCGAGGGCAATCCCAAACATCCTTTGCGGGTAGTTTATGAAACCTCGGTGGAAGTCCGATTAGCAGTGATTTTTTCCACGGTGATCATCGTGGTGGTTTTCGCGCCCATTTTCAGCTTAACGGGGGTAGAAGGGCGTATTTTTGCCCCCATGGGTTTAGCCTATCTACTCTGTATCGGTGCTTCCACCCTAGTGGCCATGACCGTTTCCCCGGCTTTGTGTGGGATTCTCTTGGCTAACCAACGACTGCCCCAGGAAGGCACCTTTGTTTCCCGCTGGGCAGAGCGGTTATATCGTCCGTTGTTAAATTTTTCCCTCCGCGCTCCCCAAGTGATTTTGAGCATAGCCCTGATCGCTGTGATTGCCTCAGTCTCTTTGGTTCCTAGTCTAGGACGGGTTTTTCTACCAGAGTTTCGAGAAAAATCCATGGTCAATTCCATGGTTCTTTTTCCAGGGGTTTCCCTCGACATGACCAATCGAGCGGGGATGGCCCTGTTTAATAACCTCAAGGATAATCCCCTCTATGAATGGGTACAAATTCGGGCGGGTCGTGCGCCGGGGGATGCCGATGGAGCTGGGGTCAGCATGGCCCACGTTGATGTGGAATTGAGCGATGAAGCCCTCAAAGATCGGGAAGCTAGTGTTAAAGAATTACGGAAAGCCTTCAACCAATTGCCGGGGGTAGCTTCTAATATGGGGGGCTTTATTTCCCATCGGATGGATGAGGTGTTATCAGGGGTCAGGAGTGCGATCGCCGTAAAAATCTTTGGCCCTGACTTAAAGGAACTACGGGCCATCGGAGAGCAGGTACAGGAAGCGATGAAAACTGTGCCAGGAATTGTTGACCTGCAACTCGAACCCCAACTTCCTATCCGCCAAGTGCAAATTCACTATGACCGTGCCGCCGCTGCCCAGTATGGGTTAAGGATGGCTGACATTTCTGCTGTTGTTGAAACTGCTTTAAATGGCCGGATTGTTTCCCAGGTTCCTGAAGATCAACAGTTAGTGAATGTGGTGGTGATGCTACCGGAAACTGAGCGGAATAGTCTTGATGCCATGGGGGCAATCCCCATTAGTACGCCCACCGGTCAAATGATTACCCTAGGGGACGTGGCTAAAATAGACTACGGCATGGGAGCCAATGTGGTTAACCGCGAAGACGTTTCCCGTTTAATTGTGGTTTCCGCCAACGTCGCTGAGCGGGATTTGGGAAGCGTGGTGGAAGATGTCCAGGCTCAAATTAAGGAGAAAGTACAACTTCCCCAGGGCTATTTCATCGAATACGGCGGGCAATTTGAGTCCGAACAACGGGCAACCAATAGCTTACTGTTGTTTAGCTTCGTCGCCGCTTTAGTGATTGGGATATTGATGTTCTTTTCGGTGAAATCCCTCCCCGCTACCATCGCCATTATGATTAACCTCCCCTTAGCCCTAATTGGGGGGTTGTTATCCGTTGTTTTCACTGGCGGTGTCATTTCTATTGCCTCCCTAGTCGGTTTTATTACCCTGTTTGGGGTGGCTGTACGGAACGGACTATTACTGGTGGATAACTACAACCAGAAATTCGCCCAGGGAATGAAACTAAAAGAAACAATCTTTAAGGGGTCTATGGAACGGGTCAATGCCATTTTAATGACCGCTTTGACCTCAGCTTTAGGGATGTTACCGTTGGCAACGGCCAGCAGTGCCGGGAACGAAATTCTCCAACCCCTGGCGATCGTTGTTCTTGGTGGACTGTGTACTTCTACGGCTTTAACCTTATTGGTATTACCCGCTTTGTATGCCAAATTTGGTAAATGGTTAATGCCCAAACAGCCTACCAATGGAGACCACATTGCTCCTTTTGTGCGTAACGATAGGGTCAGCACTCAAAAATCGCATTTTTAAACGTGAATTATTATCTCTTCTGGCTGTATTAACAACGGTGGGAGAGATTTTTTTACCACATTTTTTCTGGTTAATTTCCATGACCATTACCCAAAACACAACTCGCCACTATCATCATCGTCGAAGGTCTCAACAATCATCTTGGTCACGCCATTTTTTTCTGGCCACTTTATTATTTACTCTTTGCTTGGCAGCTTTTATTAGAAAGTCTCCTGAAACTGAAAACATCAATTCCTTTTTTGGCCATTTACCATCCCTAGCCATGGAAGGAGGAGATCCTTACATTAGAGCTTTAATGCGGACAATTTCAGCCAGTGAATCTAATGCTAAAAATCCCTACGTTTTACTCTATGGCGGTCAACATACCCATGATTTAAGTCGCCATCCCAATGCTTGTATTGCCATCAAAACAGATGTTAACCAAGGGCATTGCTCCACAGCGGCAGGACGTTATCAATTTTTGACTAAGACTTGGCAGGAAAAAGCGGCTTTGTATCACCCTCAACGTCATTTGGGAAAATCACACTATAACTTTGAGCCTGAATTTCAGGATTTAGTAACCTATCGATGGTTGACCGATAAACACCACTGGGGCATGGACTTTTCCACCCAATTACAACAGGGAAATATCGAACAAGTGTTGAAAAAACTTTCTGGCACTTGGACAAGTTTGGGTTACGGCATTGAAGACAATAGAATGACCGCTTCTTTACCCAAAATTTATCAAAAACTATTAGCAGAAGAACTTGACCAAGCTAATTAATATTCGATTCAGTACCAAGTACTATTGCGGGGACAGGACGTTTCTCAAGGCCCTCATCAATATCCCCCCTGGGGGCATAGAATAGAGATCAATTTTCTACCCCAAACCCCCACAATGGGCAAACTACCGCCTATCTTTCACTGCTTGCGGAACCGTCTATTTGCTCAGCTATACCTAGCCCAAGCCATTAGTTTGCTGGGGGATGCCCTGACCTGGGTAGGATTAGCACTTTTAGCTTTTGAATTGGCGGGTCAAGGGGCGGGGTTGATCCTGGCAGGGGCCTTAACCTTAAGGGTAACGGTGTTTGTCTTGCTGTCTCCCATTGCGGGGGCGATCGCCGACCGTTATGATCGCAAGCAAATGATGGTGATTACCCATCTGGCACGGCTGGGGATTGTCTGTTTATTTCCTGGGGTGACCCAGGCCTGGCAAATCTACGGGCTGGTTCTGGGGCTGAATGTGTTTAACGCCTTTTTTACTCCGACCTATACCGCAACCATTCCCCTGGTGACGAAGGAGGATGAATATCCCCAGGCGATCGCCTTATCCAGTGCCACTTATCAACTTTTGGGGGTTTTGGGGCCAGGGTTGGCTGGGAGTCTTGCCGCTTGGGTGGGAACAAAAACAATCTTTTGGGGGGATGCTTTAACTTTTTTGATGGCCGCTGGTTTAATTTTTACCTTGCCAGGAAAACTGTTAGCTAATTCAACCGCCCAGCCTGTCCGTAACTTGGCCCAAATTCGACGGGACATCGGCACAGGAACCCAATGTCTTTTCGGCGATCGCCTGATTCGTTATGCTCTAGCGATGCAGTTGGTGGTGTCCTTGGCCGGGGCAGGGATTTTAGTGAATACGGTGGGCTATGTCCAAGGCATTTTAAACCTGGGTAAGCTGGAGTATGGTTGGCTAATGGCGGCGTTTGGGTTGGGAGCGACGGTGGCTTCCCTCGGTTTGGGCAACACTCAGCAACAGAGAAAACGAATCTATTTAACGACAATTGGGGCTGTAGTAATGAGTCTTGCGATTCTACCCGTCTCGATGGTCAATCTTCAGGGATTATTGCTCCTGTGGGCTGGGGCTGGTATCGGCCAAACCTTGGTTAATGTCCCCACCCAAACCCTGATTGCCGACCGCGTAGCCAAAGAGCTTCAAGGCCGAGTGTATGGTGCCAATTTTGCCTGGAGTCATCTCTGGTGGGCGTTTTCCTATCCTCTGGCGGGATGGTTAGGCAGTCACTTTGCTCAAAATAGTTTTTTCTATCTGGGGATTTTAGCCCTCAGCTTATTTGCCCTGTTTTATCTGTTACGACCCTCCACTCCGATGGAACCAGGATTTTGGCACGAACATTCCCATCACCATGACTCCGAGCATAGTCATTTTCATCCTGCGACAACTGTGCTGAATTTTAGCCACAATCATCTTCATTTCCATTTTTATAAGGCGAGTCCTTAAACTACCCGCTTAAAAACCATGCGTCCAAAACTTTCACCATCCTTTCCCTATCAACCTTTACTGCACTAAAGACAAGTGAGATAGCAGTGGCAATCTGGCTTTGCAATCAATGTTTCCACTAAAGCGTTTAGCGTTACTGCGGCTAGAAGTCCTCCACCGAGGCTCCCCTGAATGGTGATATGGGGAATGGGACTGGTCATCAGTCGTCGTTTTGCCCCCGGAGCATGACTAAAACCGATCGGCATTCCGATCACAAGAGCCGGCTGAATATGTTGTTGCTCTATCAGCTTACAGGCAGTGAGTAAAACAGAAGGGGCATAGCCGATCGCCAGCACACATCCTTGGGGAATCTGTTGTAACCGCTGTTGCCAATGGTCATGGTGCCAAAAAGCTTGCTCGGCTTCCCTAAGCCCTGTGATGTGAGGGTCGTCAATCAGCGTTTTAACCGTACATCCTAAATGAGCTAACCGAGTTTGATCAAGAGCCGCAGCCACAACCGGAACATCGGTGACGACTGGACACCCTGCTTTCAGTGCATCTCGTGCCGAGGCGATCGCTCCCTGACTCAATCGAACGGCGTTTACCAAGCTAACATCACCACAGGCCAGCACTAATTGATGTAGTAAGTGAATGGTAATTTCAGAGTAAGCCGATAAATCCGGTAGCAGGTGTTTGAGGGATTCCTGAAAGGCTTCTGGATGAGTTGTTGTCTCCGCATCTAGGTTCGTCCACAACTGATCGAGTTTTCCTAACCCCTCCTGGACATCCACATCAAGCTGTTTCAGTTGGGCCAGAGCTTCCGCTTGGGTAATCTGGCAACTCTGGTCGCGTCCCAGTAATCCTTCTAAAGCAGATGCGGTTTGGCGGAGTCGAGTAATCTGCTGAATCACAGCCTGATATTGCTGTTGCAACTGCACCATTAGGGTGGGATCAAGGCTCTCTTCAGAATGGCTATCCAGCAGTTGCCGAATATGAGACAACTGAAAGCCCTGCTGTTTGAGGGCAATGACTCGTTGGAGCCGTTGTACGTCCTGCTGAGTATAAAGGCGGTAGTTGCCCTCTGAGCGTTGAACGGGGGGAAGCAATCCCAGGGTGTGGTAATGGCGCACCATGCGAGGCGTAACGCCACCTCCCACTGCATCTGTGAGTTCTTTAATCGTTAAGTGATTAGTCTTCATCCCTTTAGTTTACTCAAAACCTTGACATTGACACTAATGTTAAGGTTTAGGCTGAGAAGGTAAAAATCCAAGTTAAAAAGCATGGTTGTAACTCCCCCTTCTTCTGCCTTTCGATTTTCTAACCTTTTCAAAGATCATCCCGATGCAGTGGCGGCGATCGCCTGTGGCGGGCTGGTCTTTCTGGGCTGGCAGATGCTTAACTTGGGCTGGTTGGGAATTGCCTTTTTTGTCCTAACAGCGGCCTATGTGATTGGTGGATTTGACAATGCCCGTGAGGGATTAACAACCCTCTTTGAAGAAAAAGAATTTGATGTCGATCTGCTGATGATTGTGGCCGCCTTGGGGGCCGCCGGGTTGGGACTTTGGCGACGGGAATATACCCTCATTGTGGATGGGGCAGTTCTGATTCTTATTTTTGCCATCAGTGGGGCATTGGAAGGATACGCGATGCAACGGACGGAGCGGAGTATCCAGGGATTGATGAGCTTAACCGCTGATGTAGCAAGAGTGTTGCGGAACGGACAGGAGCAAACCATTCCCATTTCAGAACTGAAGATGGGGGATCAAGTCTTGGTGAAACCGGGAGAGTTGGTGCCAACGGATGGCTTGGTCATTGAAGGGTTTAGCACCCTGAACCAGGCTTCCATCACGGGGGAATCTATGCCAGTGGAAAAGGCGATCGGCGATGAGGTGTTTGCCGGCACGATCAATGGCAATGGGGTACTGCGGCTCAAAATCCATCAACCCCCGGAAAGTAGCTTGATTCAGCGTGTGATTCGTTTGGTTCAGCAAGCCCAAACCGAAGCTCCCCCGTCGCAACAGTTTATTGAACGATTTGAGTGCGGTTATGCCAAGGTAATTGTGATCGCCGGACTCTTGCTCGGTACGTTGCCGCCTTTTTTGCTGGGCTGGAGTTGGGAAGAGACGATCTACCGTGCCTTAATTTTTCTCGTGGTGGCTTCTCCCTGTGCGCTAATGGCATCAATTATGCCGGCCTTACTTTCTGGTATTGCCAATGGAGCGCGTCAAGGCATTTTATTCAAAAACGGGGCGCAGTTGGAGCGGATTGGACGAGTACGGGTGATTGCTTTTGATAAAACTGGAACATTGACCACTGGAAAACCTGAAGTTGTGAACATTCTCGCCACTCAGCCATCCACCGACAAACTTCTGCAAATCGCGGCGGCCCTGGAAAGTTTATCGGAACATCCCATCGGAGAGGCGATCGCCGACTTCACCCGTCAACAGAACCAAGCCTGGGCAACAGCCAGGAACGTTCAAGCGCAGGCGGGACAGGGCATTATCGGAGACATTGAGGGCCAACAGGCGATAGTTGGTAAAGCCGTGTTTGTTCAGGCCCAGGTCAATCATGTTGCTACAAACCTGATAGAGCAAAGTCAGCAGTGGGAAGCTGAAGGTAAAACCGTCGTCTGGGTTGCCTACGCTGGAGAGATTTTAGGTCTCATTGCCGTGGCAGATACTGTACGACCCACCGCCGCCCAGGCGATCGCCCGATTAAAACGATTAGGAATTGAGCGAATTGTCATGCTAACTGGGGATAACTCACGTACCGCCCACAGCATTGCTCAACAGGTGGGAGTCAATCAGGTTTATGCAGAACTTTTGCCCGAAGATAAAGTGGATGTGATTCGCCAACTCCAGAAGCAGTATCAATCCGTCGCCATGGTGGGAGACGGCATCAATGATGCACCCGCCTTAGCTCAGGCATCTGTTGGTATTGCGATGGGGGCCGCTGGTAGTGATGTGGCCTTAGAAACCGCAGATATTGTCTTAATGGCGGATCGTTTGGAGCGGTTAGAACACGCCATTCGTTTGGGTCGTCGCGCTCAAGGAGTGGTCAAACAAAACATTGTGTTTGCCCTTGGTTTTGTGATGATTCTGTTGATTGCAAACTTTGCGGGTAATATCACGCTGCCCTTTGGGGTTTTGGGGCATGAAGGCTCGACGGTAATCGTAACGTTGAGTGGATTGCGGTTACTAAGAGGGTAATTAATTAATGATGGAATTAAGAACCTGTTTATAAAGTCTGATTCTGCCCCCTAAATCCCCCAATACTGGGGGACTTTGACTTAGTTTCCCCCCAAACTTGGTGGGCCAGGGGGGCTTTTCAAACACGCTCTAAGCCCTGTTAGCATACATCATCACTAATACACCAACCAAGGCGATCGCCGCTCCAAGCCAGTCCAGGCGATCGACTACCACATTGTCTACTTGCCATCCCCAGATAATGGAGAGGATGATGAAAATTCCGCCATAGGCGGCATAGGCTCGCCCAAAGTTGGCAGGTTGAAGCGTTGCTACAAATCCATATACGGTGAGTAAAATTGCTCTAACTAATGCCAACCAAACACTTTTACCTTCCCGTATCCATAACCAAACTAAGTATCCGCCCCCAATTTCACACAAACCCGCCATGACAAAATAAAGCAGTGATCGCAGAATCATCGTCCATCTCCTTAATCCGATTCCTGCAAATGGTCTGCAACTTCCCGATACAAATTCATCACATGATTATCCGCCAAGCTGTAGTAAACATTACGGCCGACCCGGCGATACTTTACCAGGCGCTGCGATCGTAAAATTCGTAATTGATGGGAAACTGCCGATTCACTCACTTTCATCGCCGCTGCTAAATCACAGACACAGAGTTCTTGGCGGGCCAATGCCGACATTAAACGCAACCGACTCGGATCAGCTAGTGCACTGAAAAACTCCGCCATTTGCTGGGCCTGGTCCAATGACATCACCTCTGGTTGAACCTGTCGTACCTGCTCAAGATGAACAAGAGGTTGATCACAAAGGGGCATCTCTTCGTTCTGGCAGGATTGTGACTTTGACAACGAGGACTTACTCATAGAGGTTGGCGTTAGGAGCTAGGGAAAAATTTAAACTGGATTTAGAAAATGATTTTCATCCTAACATCTTTAATATCTGAGCATATCTTCAGGTGTTTCAAGATTTGTGCTACGGTTCAAGGAGGTTTTTCTTTAAATCACGTTGGCCGCCATGACCCAATCTTCACCGCTCAAAACTCAGCAAATGCAAGTCGGCGGCATGGACTGCACTAGTTGCAAGTTAAAAATTGAAGGTAGCTTGGAAAGATTGAAGGGAGTAGCAGAGGCCTCTGTCACGGTGGCCACGGGACGATTAACTGTTACCTATGATCCCAAGCAGGTCAGTGAAATAACCATTCAAGAACGGATCGCCGCCCTGGGTTACACCCTTGCAGAGCCAAAATCATCTGTAACGCTTAATGGTCATAAACATCCCCACTCCCATAGGGAAGAAGGCCATAGCCATAGTCATGGTGCTGGTGAATTTAATCTGAAACAAGAACTACTGCCCGTCCTGACGGCGATCGCCCTCTTTACCATTGCTATTTTGTTCGAGCAACCGTTACACAACACGCCAGGTCAGATTGCTGAATTTGCAGTGATTATTCCTGCCTATCTCTTGAGTGGTTGGACAGTGCTCAAAACAGCGGGACGCAATATTCTCAGAGGGCAGATTTTTGATGAAAACTTTTTAATGACGATCGCCACCTTGGGGGCCTTGGCAATTCATCAACTCCCCGAAGCCGTGGCCGTGATGTTGTTCTTTCGAGTGGGAGAGCTATTTCAAGAATACTCCGTTGGGCGATCGCGCCGTTCCATCAAAGCTTTACTGGAAGCACGTCCCGATACCGCGAACTTGAAGCGCAATGGTACAGTGCAACAAGTTTCCCCCGAAACGGTACAGGTTGATGACTTAATTTTGGTAAAGCCGGGTGAAAAAGTGCCCCTGGATGGCGAGATTTTAGGGGGAACTTCACAGGTAGATACTTCAGCACTGACTGGCGAATCGGTGCCCGGCACAGTTAAGCCTGGAGATACCATTCTTGCAGGCATGATCAACCAATCGGGTGTGTTGACAATTCGAGTCACCAAACTATTTAGTGAATCTTCGATCGCCAAAGTGCTCGATCTGGTTGAAAATGCGTCTAGCAAAAAGGCATCCACCGAGAAATTCATCACCCAATTTGCCCGCTACTACACTCCCGTTATCGTCTTTCTTTCGTTAGCCGTTGCCCTGTTACCACCTCTGTTCATCCCTGGGGCGGATCGAGCCGATTGGGTTTATCGTGCCTTGGTTCTGTTGGTGATTTCCTGTCCCTGTGGATTGGTGATCAGCATTCCGCTCGGCTATTTTGGTGGCATTGGGGGAGCCGCCAAACATGGGATTTTGATCAAGGGATCTACCTTTTTAGACTCCCTCACGGCCGTTAAAACCGTTGTGTTTGATAAAACTGGAACCTTAACCAAAGGCACATTTAAGGTTACTCAGGTCGTTACCAAAAATGGATTTTCTGAATCAGAATTGTTAACCCTAGCCGCAAAAGCCGAATCCCATTCCACTCATCCCATTGCCCTATCGATCCGCGAAGCTTATGCCCAGTCGATCGCTGACTCTGAAGTGGCCGACTACGAAGAAATTGCTGGGCATGGCATTCGAGCCGTTGTGCAAAATCAAGTCGTCATTGCGGGCAATGATCGCCTTTTGCATCGAGAAAAAATCGATCATGATACCTGTGACGTAGCCGGTACAGTGGTTCATCTCGCCGTAGATGGGCGCTATGGGGGCTATATTCTGATTGCCGACGAAATTAAGGAAGATGCGGTTCAAGCGATTCGAGACCTAAAACGCATGGGAGTTGAAAAGACCGTGATGCTGACCGGGGATAGTGAAATAGTAGCTCAATCCGTTGCCCAGCAAATTGGTTTAGATGCCTTTGTTGCTGAATTATTGCCAGAAGAAAAAGTCGATGAAATTGAGCAACTGCTAGATCCTTCAGGTAAAGCAAAACTGGCATTTGTAGGAGATGGTATTAATGATGCCCCCGTGATTGCCCGAGCCGATGTCGGTATAGCCATGGGGGGATTGGGCTCCGATGCTGCCATTGAAACAGCGGACGTGGTGTTGATGACCGATGCGCCCTCGAAGGTGGCCGAAGCGATTCATGTGGCCCGCAAAACTCGTCAAATTGTTGTACAGAACATTGTCCTAGCCCTAGGGATTAAAGCACTTTTTATCGCCCTGGGCACCATTGGCTTGGCAACCCTCTGGGAGGCGGTGTTTGCGGATGTGGGAGTAGCACTGTTAGCGATTTTGAATGCTACTCGGATTGCTAAGTAAAGTGCATTGACAGTATCCATACCCTGTTAGGTGAGATTTTTGGTACACTCTCGGGACTGTTGGTATGGTGGCGGACATATTGATAAGCGAATGGTGAATAAACTTCCCTGACCCAATTCACTCTCTACAGTCAAAACACCTTGATGCTTAACGGCGATCGCCTGGGCAATGGCAAGGCCTAATCCTGCCCCTCCCCGTTGTCGAGACCGGGCCGTGTCCACCCGATAAAAACGGTCAAAAACCCGGCTTTGATTCTCCGAAGCAATGCCAATGCCCGTATCTTGGACTTTGATGATGGCTTGCTGTTTATCGGTCTCAAGCATGACGGTTACCTCGCCCCCCGTTGGGGTGTAGTGAATGGCATTACTGATTAAATTACC
>NZ_JACJTH010000044.1:0-13283 GCF_014698595.1 Synechocystis sp. FACHB-908
ACACTAATCCTAACCAGATACTCACAAACTTAAATGTGTCTAATACTGGGTAGTCATCTTTAGGAAAATTAGATAGATAAGTTTTGACAATATGTCCAAAATTTGATATCATCTCTTCAATTATTCTAATATTTCTGCCCTTTATTCTATCATTTTAAAGGGCTTTTTTTCTCTTTATAACTATCGTTCAACACTTCTGCCTCGGAACCTATTTACAAAATGAGCCATTACAACTGCTTGACGCTGTTCTTGATAGTGCTGATCGGCCAATTTTAGTTTTAGATAACGATGAAGAATTGAGTCAAACGCCAGGTTTTTTAATTCCACTAGAAGATAAAAATAGTTATGAAATTGGTTTTCCTTTGGTATCTATTTCTGATTGGGATAGTTATCAAATTCTTTGTCAGAAGTCATCGTTAAAATTACAAAAAAATAACGAAGAAACTTCTTTTAAAATATCTATAAAAGATCTTATTTTGGATTCAACCCAAGTCAATGATGAAAGTACTCATAATCGTTTAAACAATGAATTAAATAATAGTTATGATCGTCATACTGCGGAGACTATTGCCGTATTTATTGGTTTATTTCAAGGTATGCGCTCTGGTAGACGTATCAAGCAGATTAAATTCCCCTTACTAAATCTACCTGAATATTTTCACGAGCTCAGCAGTGAAGATGCGAGATTACCATTAGTGGTCTCCTTAGATCGACGTTATGAATTACGTCATAAACTAGAATCTATTACTACGAAACTTAGATCTCAATTAAATCGAACCGTTGAGATGATACCCCTGGCCCGTATTCACGAAATGGATGCCTATTGTCTCCGTGACTATGTTCGTCGTCCGGGCAGAAATGCAATAGAAAAAGCTGGGGCAAGACAGGAATTGCTAGGGATTAAACGCTTTCAAAATTTTAATACACCAGAAAATAGATTTTTAAAAGGGTTTTGCGAATTATTACACCTCGAATGTCAAGAGTATAGTAAAAATCGAGAAGCAGAACTTTTAGGTCAAAGTATTAATTATTTTCGTCAAAATGAAACAGTACAGACAGTTAAAAGATCTGTATCTTTATTAGACAAGCCTAATTATGTCCTTGAACAAAATCCAATTTATCGGAGTTTTTATCAGGCTTATTTAGACTACGTTCATCGTCTTTCAGATAAAGAAAAACTATGGAGTTATCGCCAAAGACTGTGCAGTGATGTAATTGCAGTATTATTAATGACTAGTTTTTTATATTTTCAGGGTAGCTATGCTAGCGCCCTGAGTGATTTATCGATTTTAGATAATCCCCTTTTTGGTCGTTATCTTGAAAATGACTCCATGCCGGTTATTCAATGTTTTTTACAAAATTATGTTGTATCATTTCAATTGAATCGTAGTTCAAGTATTAGGCAAGGCGATTGGCTATTAATAATTAAACAACAAAAAATTAATTCCTTGGAAGTTAAAACGTTGCAAATACCGATCTGGATATTTTGGTATCGTCCAAGTCTAAAATTGATTAATAAAAATAACTTCAAACGAGCCTTATATTTTTATCTTTGTGAACGCCCTGAGACTAATAATTATAGCCAATGGATCACAAAAATAGATCACAGTCTTATGATTCGTTTACCTGATTTAAAGGAAAATAATTTGCAGACAATTATAATATTTTTAAATGATATATTTTGTAAATATTTGAAGGAATATTTTTCATGAGTTTACCAACTGAATTGATTGAATCTAGCTGCAATCAAAGTTCAACTTATTTTATTTCACGGGCAAATTTAAATTTTCCTTGTGCAAATTATACTTTACCTTTAAGTTCTGCTCAGAAAGAAGCCTTCGACTTAGCCATTTCTAATAGTCCAATCTCCCTAATTAGCGGTAATCCTGCCAGTGGCAAAACCCATGTCGGCTGTTTTGTTCTTGAAATGTCCGTTCGATTTCAGAAATCTATATTAGTAGTTGCTAGACATGCTAATACTCTGGAAGCTTATAAAAACTTAAATGTTAATTCTCTTTTTCTTGAAATATTTAATAATTACTCAGATAGTATTTTTGCGTGGTTACGACACAACCTTGCCCAGCCTAAAATCAATTTTATGCCTCTCCATTTGTTCCCAGATCCCCTGCTAGAAACATTACAAGAAAGTAAACAGTTAAACCAATGGATTGATTTAGCAGAAAAAGGGGATAAAAAAAATCTTCAAGAAGAGATGATGAAAGTTTTTCCGCAGGTATCGAAATCTCGCTTAGATCTCTTAGTAGAAAAGCTATATAAACTATATCCTCTACTGAAGCAACATCAAAAATTAAAGGAACATTATCTAAATTTGTCCGAGGAAGGAATTTTACAACTTACCGAATTAATGTCAGAAACAACAAAAATACCTATTTTAGCAACTTTTCAAAGTGTCTTAAATAGTGATGTTAAATTTAAACAGTTTGAAATTGTTCTTGTTGAGGATTCACATCTTTTTTCTGATCATGACCTACTATTGATGGCGAGTATGACTAACAAACTAATTTTATTGGGAGAAAATATTAAATCCGATACTTTTTTTACTCGTCTATCTGAATGTTTATCGCCAGCCTATCGCGCTAATCTATCAGAAAATTTTCGTCTGCACCCATTGTTAAGCCGTCCAATTTTTTCTACTTTTTATTATTCACAACCCTATTCATCTTTGCAGAACTATTCTTATCGAACATTTCAAAATCGTTTACGATGGATTGATATTCATGAAGATAAGCTGATTACTCCACAATTATTGGATTTTATCGAAAATTCAGATATTGATATATCCAGTATTAAAGTTGGAATACTAACTTTTTCAATAACCGCCAAAGAAATGATACAAAGCCAATGCCCAGAACAATGGCTCAATCAAATTTACGTCGATAGTTGCGAAAATTGGTATGGAAAGGAATGTAATGTGCTTTTAATAGTTTGTGATGGTACTAAACCCACACCTGATCAACTTCGTCTTGCCTTAACACGTGCCAGTGATGCCATTGTATGTTTTGGCGATATTAACCAATATGAAATGTCTTCATTTAGAACTTTAATTAGGGATAAAACTTTAACCATCGAGCGGGAGGTTTCACTATTATGAAAATTATTGTTAAATTACAAGGAGTATTTGAACGTAAAAATGTTGATAATAACACAGTTAGACAAAGCTCTCTATCAGATTTACTTAACGATCTACGGGTTTTAGCAACTAGTCATAATCGCCATCATATTTCCTATATTCACCAATCTTTTGGACTAAATTTTTTATCTCAACAGACCCTAGAGCATCTTATACAAAAAGTAGGAGGAAAGTCATCTTATCTTTCCTCAACCTTCTTAACTCCTGCAAACCAAAACTTAATTCAAGAGGAGTTTTTCTATAGCTATTGTTTTACATGCCCAATTATTTCTCTACAATTATCGCCCCATGATCCCCAGTTACCATTATGGAGTGGGCAGCATTGCGATGGCACTTATAATTTAGATATTAGTAATGATGTAGACAATTTAAGATTACAATCCATACGTCAGGAAGCTTTAAGCATAATTAAACAGAAAACATCGGTCGAGATTATCAGAGCAGCATTACATTCTCCTAACAACTTTGCCATACCGATAACTTTATCAACTGGTGAATATATTACAATCTGGCAAAAACTAGAGGAACTACCGTCTGAACTTCAAATTGCAGTTATGGCCCTCATTAAAAATTACTTTCCTTCATTTTTGTCGGCTGAAGCTAAATCACTAATTGATGAGTACAAGAAAAAATATATTGTTTTTAATTATCAAAATTTACTTGAGTTTACCATTTCTGAAAATGAGCCTAAAGGATTAGACTTTATTGTGGGTAGAGGATTGCATAGAAAAGAAATTGAAGCTCTAATTAGTTCTGCCCAGCGTTTTTTATTGATTTCTAGTTTTCGTTTAGAAGATGAATCTATTGTTCAATTAATTGTCAAAAAAGCTAAAGAATTACCTGAAGGCGTTTGGATTTTGACTGATTTAAATAATGATGTTTTAGATAGAATAGATACGAATATGGAAGGAAAAATTGATCATGAAGATGATTACGCTGAATCTGATCGTAAAAAGAAAGAGTGTTTACGCTTACTTGCTACATCAGGTGTTTCTATTCGCAGTGGACTCTTTCATCTAAAATGTTACATAACGGAAAAAAGTTCATATATGGGTTCTTGTAATTTAACGGGTGGAAGTTTAGAACGTAATGGAGAAGCGGGAATTATTTGGAAAAATGTCGAGTCACATCAACGGTTAATTGACCACTTTTCCCATTTATGGGATGAACAATCAAATGCAGTAATCTTACCGACAACCCAAGGTATCCGCAGTCAGGGATTATCTAATTACTTTGCTATATCAAAGCGTGAAGGTTTTCTAACTTATCATTCCAATGATTTGACTAGAACTTTGACAGAGTTTGCCCGTAATCCGACTGGAAAAATTTCTATTTATACTCGCACTTTTGCTCCAACAGCTCAACAAGAAGAACTATTGTCACGTCTTCATTGCCATATCTTTTATGGACACCGTAATTACTCTAATTTAGATGCTAAACAAATTTATAATCTCCATGCCAAGATTATTATTATAGGAACAACAGCAGCCTATATGGGTTCTCAGGATTTTGCATTTGGAAGACGTTCTAATCATGACTTAACTTATAAAACTACTGATTTAAATGAAATTCAAGCTATTACTCAATTAGTGGATGCTTTACATCGAGGATAACCGAAAATGACCAGACTCTTTAACCTAGAATCATACCCAGAAATCTGTAAGTACACGCAAATTTTTGGGGAATCGTTATCTTTAAATTCTCCTAATATTCCTTTTGCTTATCGAGATTTTTTAAATACCTATAAAGATCGTCATTTTATATCCCCTGCTAATCTTTCAAGTTATTATTCTAATACTATAGTTAGAGGTGAATATAAACCTCAATTCTTAGGTGACCAACTGGATGATCAGCAAGAAGGTGATTTAGTTATTGTTCGTGATATTGATGTGCTGAGCCTGCAAAATTTAGATTGTCCCTATATTTATGCCAGTGCTTATCGCTATTGGAACTACGTCACTCAGCTTCAAAATATTGCTAAAGAGAATAAACCATTAGTTATTTATGATTTAGACAGTTTACCCTGTTCTTATTACTTGCCTATTTCTTTTCAAAGTCATCCTAATTGTTCTTATTCTATTCCAATTTTAGATATCCGTACTCCCGAAAATTATGAAAGTCTCAGACTTCCTTTTGATCCTTCAAACGTTTATGATACCATCTGTGAAATTTTAGCTCAATACGTTATTGCATCTGACCCTAACTTTGTTGGTATTGAAAGTTCTTATCTCACTCAATATTTAAAAAAAATTAATGTTTTTAACATTATAAAAAATTGTCTAATAAGTAATCCTAATCAAGAAATAGTTTCGCTTCTGATTGACTTCTCAAATGTCGATAATACAAATCTATATTTAAAAGCAGAATTACCTCTCACAATAGTAGAAAATATAGTTTCAAGTGTAATACTTGTTCCTAGACTGAAGGAAATCGTCCAAAATAATTGCGAATATAATTTCGTTCTAATTAGTCAATACAATTGCCTATCTAATTTTCGTCTTTCTTTAGAGTCTCATTTTTCCTTACCCGATATTAGTCACTCAGAATTTAGCAAGATTTGGCAAGAAAAGCAATCTCAGGAATTTCCTCTCTATGGACAGTTTCTTGATTTAATCACTTTTCAATTAGCAAATCAGATTTCAATCAATGTTCCTAGTGAAAGCGAGCGTACAAATATTTGTTATGAAGGTGAACGAAAATTTCATACTTTTATAGGTCAATATACCATCCCATCCGGTGAAACAAAATCCTCTTTTCGAATAGACAAACCTCAAGTTATTTTACCGATAAAAATTAATGGTAAACTAATAATAAAAAATGAAATAGAACAAGTTTATATTATTAATAATCAATTCTTTGAACAAACTCCTTCCCTTTCTGTTGAAATTCACTTTTCGCTAATGCTTGGCAAACCATTACTATTGGAGATTTTTGAAGTTTATAGTGATCAAAAATTGGGGCACAAACTCAATGCTAAATTAGAAGATCGCCCTGAAATTAAATTAGGATTTATTCCTATTCAAAATATTATTGAGGGTAGAAAAACAAAAGAAAATAATGCGACTACTAATTTATGTTTAAATTTAAAATTTATAAGTGATTTTTCACACGGATTAGACGAGATAGCCAAAGCTTTACATGCTTATATTAAGCAGTCTTCAAAAAATATAAAACTACGGACAGATCTGAAGTTATCGAAAATACAAAGTATTGTTAGAAGCAACTACTTATCTTTTTTGAAAAATGATGCCTTACAACATGTTTCTACAAATTCAAGCAATGAAATAGTCAGTGAGATTACAAACAAAATTATTTCTAGCGAAATTAAATTACTTTTACAAAAAGCTCTTTTTACATTAGGCCAACGTCACCCAAATACGGAAGGGAAGGAACGTGGACAAATTTTCAATATTTACAACGATAATTTACTGTTGATAGGTAAACAATATAAAATCGCTGCAATTCAAGATTTTGATTTTTTGTTTGATTATCTTAAAAACAGCCCCTGCTTTAGTGAACATGTCAAGGTTATAGCAAGGATCGCATATGATAGTAACTTTCAGCAAAAATATTTTGCACTTTTTGAGACTCATCTTCCGAAAAATAATAATAATAATAATTTCTACTATGAGTATGATTCCTACTTGTGGGGCTATGCTCGTATTTTGATGTGGTATTTAGATTATAATCTAAATGAAACAAATATTTTGTTGTTTAAGCGTCATTTTAATCTTATAGCTAGTCATGCCCTCAGTGACCATTCACGAAATTCATATTATCAAGATGCATTGATTAGTCTTATTTATCTCTTGTCTTTCCGAGAGTTTGATTCAACTTTTTGTGAAATTGGATCACTAGAGTATAATTTGGGAATAAAATTGTGTGAGAAATTGAGTTTTCATCCAGTATTATCCAAACAAGTTGATATTAACAAATCGCTTAATCAAATTTTTTATGAGTTTCTCAATGGCACAGCAACAGGTGATGACATGGACAACCTCATCAAAGCTGAATTTAAATAGATAAATAGTAAATAGGAATTAAGTCAAGCCATATTCGATCCAATGACCATTTCAACCCTTAATTATTCTGGTTAGCAACAAACCGATTAACCAGTTCAACATCAATATCTAATTCCTTGGCAATTTCGGCAATTGTAAGACCTAATTTCTTCAACAGGGGTATGGTTTCTAATTTTCCCTCTAGTTTCCCAGCAATTTTACCCTCCTCTAAAATTTCTTGATAAACAGCGGATTCCTTCATAATTTCACTCCTTAAAATTGTCTTGATAATGTCAGGCGACAACAGAATTCCTCCAAAAACAGAAGTTGCTGCCATGAGATTTGCTTTAACTCGATTATCCTCAATCTGTTCCAGCACAGTCGCCACTTCCCTCAATTTTAATGTAGGGTCAGAGGTCTGCGTCAATACCGCTAGGGGCAATAGCCCTGGGCTTTGGAGAAATGCGTCCGATGATTGTTCCCAGAGCCGAATCGCTTGGTAACGATGCACAGTCTCCCCCACCTGAAAACTATCCTGATAAACCAAGTCATTGTTACTATGTTTCAGGTAGATCACGAATTGGTGCATTGTCTTCTGGGGGAAACGGCGGTAAACCCTTACCCGATAATCCAACATCCGAAAACCCATGGTGGGGTCAGGTTCCGTTTGGAATTCCAGATGTAAAACCAAGTCTTCCGATTGCTCCAAAATCAGGGAGTCAGCGCGAATTGGTTCCAGGGATAATTCCGTCGGACTGAGCTTGGTCAATTTGATTGGTCGTCCCAACAACCAGGCGGCATAGTCTTCGGAAAATGATTCAGCTAGAAATTTGCACAGATTATCGAACATACTCAAATTTTACGGGCGATCGCCAAAAGTTCTTGCTGGCTACTGATGGGAGGCAAAGTCCGCCCAGCTAAAGCCCGGCTTTCTGTGGGGTCTATATTTGATGGCACCGTGGATTACCATCGTGCATTGGGGATATTGTAGGCGATCTATCCATAATCAATCATATATTTCAAAGATCCAATTAAGATTTTTTAAACATATTTTTTATCAGGGATATAAAGAACTCATAAATATTGATGTAAAAGTTGATATACAACTGCAATAGTGAATCCTATCAAAGCTCCCAATGGGCCAAAGAAAAATATTGAGGTCATTGCTAATTCCAAGGGCTTGTCCTGAACATTAGTGGAGAAATTATTGACAATAAAGATTCCAGCCATAACACCAAAAGCATAACCTACCAATGCAGCAAGTAATGCAATACCTATAAATTTGAGCATATTTCTAGTTTCATTTAACCCAAAGAAAAAAGAATAAACTTTAATATCAAGAAGGCAAGAATAAAGATGTGGTTCCCGGCACTTTATGGTCGTCGTCCCTCCCTTTTTTTACTGCCTCCCCATCCCCCCGCCGGACAAAAGCTAACTATCAAGGCCTAGAGCCACTGACCGGCGGCCCCCCGAGTGGGGGCGAGAAAGCAAGAAGGCAAGAGGCGTTTCTAATATTCGACGATAAAACCCGTTGGTATGGTCGGTTAGAGCAATAAATATTTCACTGGACTACCTGCCCAAAGCCGTAAGAGGGGGGGGGACACCCCCTTCCCTAACCCTTCCCCCTTTTTGTAGTCCGGTCAAAGTCAGCGGTCACGGGTTGATTAGTCTCCAGGCCTTTTTTCGGAAAGCAAGAAAGATGAGCGGATTCGATGTTTTTGTTTTTGATTTTAAGGAATCGAAGATCCGGAAATACCGTTTTTTTTTGCAACGAGGAATTTTATCATATTCGTCAAAATTTTTTGGTGTTATCTCATTTAAGGAAAAAATTTTATTTGGAATATGATTTTTACTTTTCTTGGGCAAAAAAAAACTTAGTGGGGAATGGAAGAGAAAAAAGAGAGGAGAGAAAGGGTATATTGGTGTATTGAAAATAAAAAAGTAGTTTAGTGTATTAATTATGGAAAGAAAAATGATATAATATAGGAAAGTTTAGAGGGAAAAAAGATGTTTAAAAAATTAGGTGAAGTAGAAAAAATAAAGTTTAAAAATTGGTGTGTTGATAAGAATAATTTGATGGTTAAGGAAAAATGGTTTGGTAAAGAAGTTAAAGAAGATAGGAGAATGGTTTGGTTTGGGGTTGGAATTGAATTGGGAAAAAATGAAAAATTTAAGGGATTGGAAATAGATAATAGTTTAAAGAAAAGATGCTTAGAATTTTATGGAGAAAATTTTAATAGTTTGTTATTGATAAAATATGGAGATGGAAGTAAATTAAATTTACATAAAGACAGAGATTGTTTTGATAAAAAAGTAGTTATTGTAAATAGTGGAATTTGTGTGTTTGAATATGATGGAGAAAGAAAAATATTAGAAGATGGGAAAATTTATGAAATAGATGGTAAAAAAAGTCATGGAGTAGTAAAAGTAGTTGGGGAAAGATATAGTTTAAGTATTAGAAAAGTTTTATAAAAAAGTTTGATTTTTTAGATCAATCACCCCCCTGCTAGTAATATTATACCACGCTATTTCCCGGCAAGGGTAAACTCCACCTTCACCCTCCTTCTAGTGGTTGCCCCTGCGGGGCATTTTTTATTAGTCGGTTCGGCCCTTGCCTTGACCCAAGCCTTATCTATGGGATGGAAGGGCGTGGAGTTTCAATGGACAGGGGGGGGTGTGCCTTGTTTTGGGGGCTGGTCGGTGGGTGGCTCGGCCGCTCTGCCTTGGGTTGCTTTTTGCGTGCTATCATGCTATAATGGGCTTATTGGTTGTTCCCCTGGGGGTTGCACTGTGTTGTCTGTTTCTGCCCTGTCGCCCTGCGTTGTTTGTCTGCTGTCGGCCTGCCCTGCCGTGGGGTTTTCCGGTTCCCGCTCTCTCTCCCCGTTGTCGGTTGCCGCTCTCCGTTCCCTTTCTGCCGCCGTTCCTGCTTCGGCCAGTGTTTTTGTTGGCTGTGCGGCTGGTGCCGATGCCGTGGGCCGGTCGCTCTTTCCTTCGGCCAGCGTTTTTTCTGTCAGTTCTGGTCAGTGGGGGGCTGGCCGTTCTGCCTTTGCCCGTCGGTCGGTGGCCGTTGTCTCTGCTGTTCTCTCTGCTGGCGGCCCGGCCGGTCTGTGGTGTTTTTTCCCTTCGGCCGGCTGTCCTGTTGGGTTGTTGCCTTCGGCCCGGTCTTCCCGTTGTTTCTGCGGTCTTGGTTCTGGGTCTTGGGCCTCTGCCGCCTTTGCCCTGGGGTCTGGCCTGCCCTTGCTTGCCTTCCTGCCCCCCGGTGTTTCTCCCCCTCCCGGCTGGGGTTTTTCCTCCCTGGGGGGTGGTTGGTGGGTGGCCCACCCTGCCGCCGTCCAGTTGTCTCTTTTTGCTTAGCGTTCAGCCCCTGCCTGTTGGTGGGGGTTAATCATTGGTAGCAATCAATATTTTTAGGTTTTCTTTAAACTTTATCTTCCTTTGAAAAAGAATCATCAATAATTTCCTTCACTTTTTGTCGTAATTTTTCTTGCCAGTCTTTGACATTTTTTAAGCGTTCCTTATCAGTGGGTGTAATACGAAGATAGATCCCCGCTGTCCTTGATTCAGACACAGGGCTTTTAAATTGATATTTCTCCAAATCTGGATTCCCACCAGGACGACCTCGGCCACTCATAAACAATTCCTAAATTTTCAACATAATCTTAGCACGATAGCACGCTATAAAGTTTTGTAAAATAGTTATTTATTGCACGATAGCACGCTATAATAGAGTTATGGCAAAGGGGAAAGCCCCCGCCACCACTCAAATACTTAGGAGTTTTCAAAATGACTATTCAAGAAGCCAAAGAGATCGCCGCAGTCTGTTCAATGATGCGAAACAAATTACCAGATGGAATGTGGGAGGAAGTCAGGGAAACGATTCTCGACTACCGGGAAGGAAAAGACGGTGAAGCTTTCGCAGAAGAACTAAGCGAAATTTGCAAAGACTGGGGGTTTTCAATCTAATGAAAGACTTAGAAAGCCTACGCAAAGAACTAGCTGAACTAGCAAAGCAAACTGAGCAAGAAGACCTGAAAAGGGAATTAGAAAGCCTAATTCAACAGATTCTCAAACATCGAGATTATTGCCCGTTTTAAATAGTCAAATAGCCCTCAAACCTGGGGGCTTCCACCACTCGAATACTTACGGAGATTTTTTATCATGTTGAGCCCTGAAATTTACGTTGCCTGCCTTGCTAGTTATAACAATGGATTGCTACACGGTGAATGGATTAGTGCCAATCAAGATGAAGATGAAATAATGGCAGAAATTGAAGCCATGCTTAAAGCTTCCCCTATGCGAGATGCTGAAGAATGGGCAATTCATGACTATCAAAACTTTGGGGGAATTGAATTAAAAGAATATGAAGACATTGAAACCATCGCAAAATTAGGGCAAGCCTTAGCAGAGCATGGAGAAGCAATGGCAGCTTATTACAAATGCTATGACAACTTAGAAAACTTTGAGGATTATTACCTTGGAGAATATGAAAGTGAGCAAGACTTTGTTTATGATTACTTCGAGCAAACAGGACAATTAGAAGCAATTGAAAAAGCAGGATTAGATAGCTTTTATATTGATTTTGAAAAATTAGCTCATGATTGGTTTATTAATGATTTTTATAGCGCAGAAATTAGCTATAACAAGGTTTATGTTTTTAGCCGTCATTAACCCCTAGTAATGCGACCTCAGCACGTCCTAAAAAGGCTGACCACTCAAATACTTCAGGATTTTTTACTATGCACCACGACACCAAAGAAGCGATCTCCCGTTGCCTTTATTTCATTGACCGAGAAAACAAAACCCAAGAAAACCCCATCATTGCGGTGATTGAGAAGGCCCTAGAGTTTGCCAAAAATGAGGTTAGCTTTTCAGACCCCTACGACCTATTAGCCCAGATTGAAAGTGTTCTGACCGAGGAAGAATTGGCCAACGACGACCGCTATTATTCCCGCCAGGAAACGGAAGACTACCACCGTAATTGGTTACATTTCTAAACCCCTAGTAAAATCCTTGGCCCCCCTTGGGGCTTCCACCACTCTAATACTTAGGACAACGATTATGTATTTTGACCGTTTCGACATTGCAGAAGCTTGGTTTATTTATCTCTCAGAAAACCATTCTGGTCAGAATTGCCCCCTATATCTTCGATTATGCCAACTGCAAAAATGGTTTAAGCCTAGCCCATTGTTAAACCGCTCCCGACTGAATGAAAATGCTCAAGCTATTCTAGAAAATTTGGAAGAAAATTAATGAAAGAAGAAACATTTTCAAGAGAATTTGCAAAAATTCTCAAAATTCACTGGACTAAAGAACTTCACCTTGAATTTATCAAAATTTCGGAGGAAATTATCAATGACAATATGGAACAGCAAAAACGGCCCAATCGCAGTTGATGACATGACAGAATCCCACGCTAAGAATGTCTTAAAAATGTTGATCCGAAACAACATGATCAAACGACCAGAAGGGCGAGTCCTAGAAATGCCCCAAGAGGTTGAAGACGAACTTTTAGCAAAGATGATTGAACGTGAAGAATCCCAATGGGGATATTAACCCCTAGTAAAATCCTTGGCCCCCCTGGGGGCTTCCACCACTCAACTACTTAGGAAAATTATCATGACAACCACCACTAAAGCCACCGGCAAAACCCCTAAACTTTGGGAACTGTCCGACGAAATAACTAATCTTGAAGACCAGATTGCAGACATTCAAGACCGGGAAGATCTAAGCGAGTCTGAAAAAGACCAGTTAATGAGAGAAATTCTAGAAACTTGGTTATCTACTGGCAAAGAATTTGATGCTAAAGCCTGTAATGTTGCCGCTTACATCAAGCACCTGGAGGCAATCACAGAAGCTCGTAAAAATGAATACCGACGCTTGCGAAATTTAGCAGAACAATCAGAAAATCAATCCCAGCGACTACGCAATTACCTTGTTAGCAATATGCAGAAGTTGGGCAAAAAGAAAGTTAGTGGAGTATCGGTAAATTTATCACTACGGAAAAAACCGGCAAAAGTAGTTCTTAATTGCCCCTTGGAAGATTTACCAGCCGCATTTATGAAAGTCGAAATTACACCTCGCCTATCGGAACTTAAAAAGCACCTTCAGAGCAACGCTGATTGTTCCTTTGC